>JBBQNA010000175.1:0-7280 GCA_038329515.1 Candidatus Limnocylindrales bacterium
GCGAGGATGACTGGCGCGCCGTGCAGGAGACCCTGTACCTGGTCTCGATCCCGGGGATGCGCGAGTCCATCATCGAGGGCATCGCCACGCCCGTCGATCAGCTCCAGGATGCGCTCGACTGGTGACCTGGCGACTCGTCTACACGAGGGCGGCGGCGAAGGACGCGCACCGACTCGCCGCCACCGGTCTCAGGGACAAGGCGCAGGCGCTCCTCGACGTGCTGGCCGACGACCCGTTCCAGACGCCGCCACCATTCGAGAAGCTGGTCGGCGACCTCGCCGGCGCCTATTCCCGGCGCATCAACATCCAGCACCGGCTCGTGTACCAGGTCCTCGAGGATGAGCGGGTCGTGAAGATCCTGCGGATGTGGTCGCACTACGAGTAGCAGCTGCCCGGTCGGGTCGACTCCGACGTGTCCGGACGAAGGAGAAGCCCGCGAGGACCAGCGCCACGACGAGCAGGCCCACGAGGGCCGTGGCGCCCCGCCGGAGCCGTCGTGCGGAGCGGGCCTGGTCGTCGGCGCGGGCACGCTCGGCGTCCGCGGCTCGTTCTGCGGCCTCGGTCGCGCGATGGGCGGCATCGAGCTCCCGCTGGCGGGCGGCCTCGCGCTCCGCCGCCTCCCGCTCCGCCTCCGCGCGGGATGCGTCGATGAACGTGCGCTCGAGGTCACTGGCGTCAGCCGGGTGCGTGGTGAGCCAGTCGGTCGCGCCCGCGAGGCGGCCACCCCGGAACAGCAGCGAGGCGTCCCCTGTCGCGCGGTCCCACTCGGCGGCGGCATCGGTCACGGTGCGCTGTGTCCGGAGCGCGTCGCGGTCCTCGTCGAGCCACTCCCGCAGCTGCGGCCACTCCCGGATGAGCGCCTCGTGGGCGACCTCCGCGGTGCGCTCGTCCGCGACCACCAGGCGTGCCGCCACGAGCCGTTCGAGCACCCCCCGCACGGCGTCCGGGTCGCCGGTCCCGAGCAGCTCCGCGAGCGGCGCACGCCGGCGGGTGTCGGGGGTCTCCCGGCCGGGCTCCGTGAGGCGCAGGAAGACCGTGCGGGCGATGGCCAGATCGGCTCCGTCCATGGCCCCCGCCACCTGGTCGGCGGTGCGCGCGATGGCCCCCTGGACGCATGGTGGCGTTCCCTTCTGTCTGTGCCCTGGATCCGGAGGCTGGTGTCCCTGTCCGGTATGCCCGCATCGTCGGACCAGCAGGACCGGGCCCGTGAGCACACGAGTGACCGGGACACGGTCACCTGCGCGACACCCCGGGCGCTTGTCACGGCGGTCCCCGCTCCGGTAGCCGGCATGCCGCCGGACGCCATCGGGGGTACCGTGTCCATGGCGCGGACAGCCAGCATCAGGAGATCACGTCATGAGCTTCCTCGATCGACTCTTGGGCCGCACGCCTGCGGCACCGGCGGCTGCACGACCCGCCGCTGCTGCGCCGGCCTCGTCAGCCGGGCTGACCCCGGCCGACGCGGAGGAGCAGGCCATCGCCCGATATCAGTACCTGGTTCGGACGGCCCCGCCGGAGGACATCGAGCGCGCCCACGCTGAGGCCTTCGCGAGCCTGACCCCAGCACAGCGACACGACATGCTGGTGGCCCTGTCCAACGCCGTGCCCGCGTCCGAACGAGCGACCACCGACGACCCTGCTTCGCTCGCCCGGATGGCCACGCGAGCCGAGATGCGCCAGCCAGGCACCCTGGAACGAACGTTCGCGGGACCGGGCATGGGCACCATGTTCATGAGCACCTTGGCGGGTGCCTTCATCGGCACGGCCGTTGCCCAGTCATTGTTCGGGGGCTTGTCGGCAGATGGCAACGCAGTCGATGGAGCCAGCGCGTCCGACGGCACGGCCGCCGATGGCTCGAACGGGCAGGCGGACGCGGCTGACGGCGGCAACTGGGATGGCGGCGGTGACACTGGCAGCTACGGCGGCGGCGATGTCGGGGGCCTTGGGGACTTTGGTGGCGGTGACTTCGGGGGCGACTTCTGAGCGTTCGCGGGAACTCGGCTTCGTGCTCTCCCAGTCGCTGCCAGTCGCTGCCCGAACGTGATGCCTGGCACCCCAAGGGACGCTGACGGCGTGTGGACGGGCGTGCGGATGATCCTGACCATGGATCGTGACCATGGTACGCTTCGAACATGGAGTCGATACCCGTGTCGAAGTTCAAGGCGACCTGTCTCGCTCGGCTGGAACGCGTACGACAGACCGGGCACCCGCTGATCATCACCAAGCGCGGCGTCCCGATCGCCCAGGTCATCGGGCCGCCGCCGCCCGAGTCTCCGACCACTGGCTTCGGGGTGATGGCCGGTACCGTGGTCGAGCACGGGGATATCCTGGCTCCGATCGACGAGTCCGAGTGGGAGGCGCTGCGCTGACTGGGGCGGAGGGACATCACGCGGAAGCGCCCTATCTGCTCGACACGCATATCTGGCTCTGGTATGTCGCCGGTTCGGATCGACTGCCGGCGACCATCCGCGTGGTGATGGATGCCGCCATCGGCCAGCTGTGGATCTCCCCCATCTCCGCGTGGGAGCTGGGCATGCTGCACCAACGTGGCCGCATCGAGTTGCAGGGTGGTCCACGCCGCTGGATCGAGACGGCGTCTCGACGTTTCCCGCTTCAGGAAGCGTCGCTGACGATGGATGTGGCGCTCCGGAGCCACGAACTCGACCTAGGTCATCGAGACCCTGCAGATCACCTGTTGGCCGCCACGGCCCTGGTGCACAGCCTGACACTGGTCACGCTGGACGACCGCCTCGCCACAGCCTCGTGGTTGCCGACGCGTTCTGCATGACCGTCCTGGCGGCAGCGAGCACTTCAGTGGCGGAAGTGGCGGACCCCCGTCAGGAGCACGGCGGCGCCAGCGGCATCGGCGGCCGCGATGACCACGTCGTCCCGTTTTGAGCCGCCCGGGTGCGCGAACGCGGTGACGCCGGCCGCGGCGCACACCTCCAACGCGTCCGGGAACGGGAAGAAGGCGTCCGAGGCACATACCGAGCCGCGAGCTCGCTCCGGGCCGGCCTTCTCCACGGCCAGCCGGGCACTGTCGACGCGACTCATCTGACCCGCGCCGACACCCACGATCACGCGGTCCTTGACCAGCACGATGGCGTTGGAACGGACGTGACGGCACACCCGCCAGGCGAGATCCAGGTCCGCCATCTCCGCGGCCGTGGCGGGCCGTGCCCCGACGCTGGTCCACGTGGCGGGCATGTCGATGGACACGTCCGCGTCCGTGGCCAGCACCGCACCGCCAGCGCTCCGCAACTCCACGGAGGCACTCGGCATGCCCACGATACCGGGGTCCTCCAGCAGCCGCAGGTCGGTCTTCCTCGCCAGGATGGCTCGAGCATCGGTGTCGAAGCCGCAGGCGACGATGACCTCCAGGAAGATCGAGACCATCTGCTCCGCGAGCGCCCGGTCCACGACCCCCTTGACCGCGACCACGCCCCCGAACGCACTCACCGGGTCGCCGGATAGCGCCCCCTGCCACGCGCCGACGAGATCTTCCGCCTCCGCAGCACCGCAGGGGTTGCCGTGCTTGACGATGACGATCGCCGCGCCGCGCAGGTCTCGCGCGAGCCCCGCGGCGGCGGCGGCGTCCAGCAGGTTGTTGTAGCTCAGCGGCTTGCCCTGCAAGGGCGTGGCGCCCGACGCAAGCGGCCCGGACAGCGCGTCGGCGCCCGGCACCACGTAGAGCGCGGCCGCCTGGTGCGGGTTCTCGCCGTAGCGCAGCAGGGCGGCCCGTTCCAGGGCCAGCTCGAGTCGGGCCGGGAATCGGTCGGGCGCCTCCACCGCCGCGTCGGGTCCGAAGCGGCGGGCCAACTCGGCCGAGATCATGGCGTCGTAGTCGGCTGTGAGCCGGAATGCGGCCAGGGCCAGATCGCGGCGCGTCTCGTCCGACACCGCGCCGGCCTCCCGCAGTTCCTCCAACACCCCCGCGTATTGGCGATGGTCCGTGACGATGGCCACGTTGGCGTGGTTCTTGGCGGCCGCCCGGACCAGGGTCGGCCCGCCGATGTCGATCTCCTCGATGAGCGCATCGATGTCGATGCCGGGCCGCTCGGCGGCATCCGCGAACGGGTAGAGGTTCACGGCCACGACCTGGAACGGATCGATGTTTGCGTGCGCCAGCTGGCCTCGGTGCTGCGGCAGCCGCACGTCGGCCAGCACGCCACCGTGGATCCGCGGATGGAGCGTCTTGACCCGTCCGTCCAGCATCTCCGGGGAACCCGTCACGGCAGCCACATCCGTGACGGCCAACCCTGCTTCGCGCATCGCGGCCGCGGTCCCGCCCGTCGAGACCAGCTCGAAGCCAAGCGCGTCGAGCCCACGGGCGAAGTCAACGAGGCCGTCCTTGTCGGACATCGACAGCAATGCTCGCCGGGGCATCGGGATCCGCCCTGACCGCGTCCGGTCGAAGGTGAGGTGACCGGCCTCGTCGATACCCAGCGTGCCGGCCGCGGCCATGGCCACGACGCGCGGCAGCAGTCGGTGTTCCAACGCGTGGATCCGAGCGCCCAGCGACTCGGCATCGTCCGAGGGCAGGACCGCGACGGCCTCCTGGGCCACGATCGGGCCGCCGTCCAGGGTCTCGTCCACCAGGTGGACCGTGACGCCGGTCAGCGCGACCCGTGCCGCCAGGGCCTCTTCGATGGCATGCAGCCCCGGGAACGACGGCAGCAACGAGGGGTGGACGTTGACGATGCGGCCACGGAAGGCGTGCACGGTGCTGGGTCCCAGGATGCGCAGGAAACCGGCGAGGACCACGACGTCCGCTGCTGCGGCCTGGAGTCCGGCCGCGAGGCCCAGGTCCCACGACTCGCGATCTGGATGACCCGACGGCGGCACGTAGAGGATCGGGATGCCCTGGTCGATGGCCCAGTCCACGGCCGCGCAGACCCGATCGGCGAACACGGTGGCGATGGAGCCACCCAGGCTGCCGCGCTGCTGGGCGGCGTACAGCGCCCGGAGGTTGCTCCCCTGCCCCGATACCCCGACCGCGATCCGGACCACGTCGCTCACGCACCGTCCTCGATGTACCTGGCCGCACCGGCATCGCCTGCCGGTATCACCGATCCGATGTCCCAGGCCGGCAGTCGCTGGCCCGCCAGGACGTCGATGACGAGCGACACCGCGGCCGGCTCGACGACCAATGCCATGCCCACACCCGCGTTGAATGTCGCCCGCATCTCCGGCCCGCCGAGTGACGCGAGGTCCGCGATGTACTCGATGACCGGCGGCACGGGCCACGCCCTCGGGTCCACCTGGATGCCCAGGTCGCGGCCGACGGCGCGCGGCAGGTTGCCCGCCAGGCCGCCACCGGTGACGTGTGCGATGCCACCGATCCGCAGACCGTCCGCTGCGAGGCGATCGATGACCGCCAGTACGTGCGTCGCGTAGATCGTCGTCGGCGTCAGGAGTGCCTCACCCAGCGTCTCGTTGCCCAACATGCCGGTCAACTCCGTGGCGCGGCTCCGGAGCGTCGCGCGCACCAGAGAGTAGCCATTCGCGTGCAGCCCGGAGGACGCGATACCCACGACCCGGTCGCCCACGCGCGCCGCCGAACCATCGATGAGCCGGTCGCGATCCACGATGCCCACGCAGAAGCCGGCAAGGTCGAACGCGTCCGCATCCATGATCCCCGGGTGTTCCGCGGTCTCGCCACCCACCAGGACGGCGCCCGCGTCCGCACAACCTGCCGCGATACCACTGACCAGGTCCGCGACCCGCTCCGGGTCCAGCTTGCCCACCGCGAGATAGTCCAGGAACAGCCACGGCCGAGCGCCATGGCACACCACGTCGTCGGCGCACATCGCGACCAGGTCGCGACCGATGGTGTTCAGGCGGCCGAGCTCGCGAGCGATCTCCGTCTTGGTGCCGACGCCGTCGGTGGCGCTCACGAGCACGGGCCGGGCGTAACCCGCCGGCAGCTCCAGCGCGGCGCCAAAACCGCCCAGGCCGCCCAGCAGGTCGAGGCCCGCCGCGCCTGCGGCCGAGATCCTGCCGCGCAACAGCTCGACCGCGCGGTCGCCGGCGGCGACATCCACGCCCGCCGCCGCGTATGACGCCGCTGCGTATGCCGCCGCGGCGCCGCTCCGGCCGTGGGTCATCGGGTCATCGCTCAGGCCGTGGGGAGTGCTTCGTGCTCCAGCACGAACTTGTGGGACGCAACGTCATACGGCACCGGCACCGGGTAGTCGCCATCGAAGCAGGCGAAGCAGAAGCGCGATCGGGGCAGGTCGATGGCATCCAGCACACCACCGATGGACAGGAACGTGAGCGAGTCGGCGCCCACGAACGCGCGGATGCCCTCGACATCCATGCGGCTGGCGATGAGCTCCGTCTCGATGGAGGTGTCGATGCCGTAGAAGCAGGGGTGAAAGATGGGTGGCGCGCTGATCCGCAGGTGGACCTCCGCGGCACCCGCCTTGCGCAGCAGGGACACGATCTGGCGGGTGGTCGTGCCCCGAACGATGGAGTCGTCCACGACGACCAGGCGCTTACCCCGCACCTGCTCCCGGAGCACGCTCAGCTTCATGTTGACGCCCCGTTGGCGCATGGACTGGCTGGGTTGGATGAAGGTCCGGCCGGCGTACCGGTTCTTGACCATCCCCTCTCGATACGGGATGCCGGACGCCTCGGCATAGCCGGCTGCCGCGGGGGCACCGGTATCCGGCACGGGCATCACCAGGTCCGCGTCCGTTGGCGCCTCACGCGCCAGCACCTCGCCCATCCGGCGGCGCGCCTCGTACAGGTTGCGGCCGAGCATGTACGAATCCGGACGCGCGAAGTAGATGAGCTCGAACACGCACAGCCGTTCCTTGCCCTCGGCGAACCTGATCGAGCGGGGACCGGCTGCCTCACCCAGGACCACGATCTCGCCTGGCTCCACGTCGCGCACGTACTCAGCCCCCAGCACGTCGAGGGCGGCGGTCTCGGAGGCGAGGACCCAGCCCCGACTGCGCGGCCGGCCAGGCACGGACGTGTCCTGGGCATCCCAGGGCAGTGGCGTGGACGCTTCCTCGGCGTGACCCGGTGAGAGCGGCACCGCATCGGCCACGATGGCGTCCAGTGGCAGGCGACCCAGGACGAGCGGCCGGAAGCCGTATGGATCGCGCGCCCCGATGACGCGTCCCTCGTCCATGACCACCAGCGAGTACGCACCCGCGACACGCGGCAGCAGGCTCACGAGCGCCTCCACCAGGTCCGCGCCCGGCTCGTCGGCGAGGAGTGCCGTGAGTACCTCGGTATCGGTCGTGCCCACGAGCCGGCTGCGGCCACCC
>JBBQNA010000176.1:0-7270 GCA_038329515.1 Candidatus Limnocylindrales bacterium
GGTTCGTGAGGTCGAGCGCCAGACCTTCCGTGGTCCGGTCCTCGGACACGAACCCGATACCAGCACGGATGGCCGCAGCTGGGGATGCCGCCACGGGCTGCCCATCCACGAAGACCGCACGCTGCGCCTCCGGATCGACGCCAAAGATGGCGCGCAGGAGCGAGGTTCGTCCAGAGCCGATGAGTCCGGCGAGGCCCACGATCTCACCCGGCCAGACGTCCAGCGCGATGTCACGAATGCGGCCTGGGCTGGACGCCCCGCGGACGCTCAGTCGCGGCCCTGGATGGGTTCCGCTTGCCGAATCCGAGTCGCGCTCCATGACCTCGGGACCGCGCTGCAGGACCTCCGGGTCGCGCTCCACGACTCCCTTGGGCCGCGGCGGGTACAGGTCGTTGGCAAGCTCCCTGCCGACCATCAGGCCGACCATCTCGTCGTGATCCGTGGCGCCCGCGGGCATCGTGCGCACCGGCCGACCGTCCTTGAGGACCGTGACCACGTCCGCGACACGGAAGATCTCGTCCAGCCGGTGCGAGACGTAGACCACGGCCGTGCCCGCGGCACGCAGCCGCGCAATGACCCCGAACAGGTACTCCTGTTCCACGGACGTGAGCGACGCGGTCGGTTCGTCCATGAACACCACGGCCGCGTCACGGGAGAGGGCCTTGGCGATCTCCACCAGCTGCCGCTGGGCAACGGACAGGGAGCTCACACGGGCATGCGGGTCGACGTCCACCTCGACCCGCCGGAGCAGGTCGCGGCACTGGGCGTAGAGCGCGCCGCCGTCCAGGAAGACTCGGCCGCGCCGTGGCTCCCGATGCAAATAGATGTTCTGGGCGACGTCCAGGTCGCTGATGAGACTCAGCTCCTGGTAGACCACGGAGATGCCGCTCGCTTCGGCATCCGCCGGCCCACCGAAACGGACGGGTCTGCCGCGCAGCGCGATCTCGCCCCGATCGGGCTGGTGGACGCCCGCGCAGATGGCGATGAGTGTCGACTTGCCGGCCCCGTTCTCGCCCACCAGGGCATGGACCTCGCCGGCCCGGATGTCCAGGTCCACACCAGATAGGGCATGCACCACCCCAAAGGACCGCGCGATGTCCCGGAGCTGCAGGAGTGGTGGACCGGAAGCCGCGCTGGGCTCCCGGTCCGGGTTCACGACCAACGGGTCACTGCGCCGGCAGGAACTCGGGCGGCAGGCTGTTGGCCCACCAGTCGTCGGGTGCGGCGGCGTCCACGAGTGCGCCTCCCTCACCGGGCGCATACCACAGGGAGGGCACATGGATGCCCTTGGTGACCGGGTCGCCCGACAGGATGTGGGTCATCTGCTGGACGCCGATGCCACCTGCGGCGGGCGGGAACGTGACCAGGCCCGAGTCCATCTCGGGATGTGCCGCGATCCATTTGAGCCAGCCGTTGTACTCGTCGGCGGGCGAGAACTTGACCTCGGCCAGGCGGCCGGCCTCGTCGAAGGCCTCCACCATGCCCGCGGACATCTGCCCGGCAGGGGAGAAGACGCCGTCGATCTGGGGATACTTCTGGAGCCACGTCTCGGTGATGGTCTTGGCCTTGGCCCGGTTCCAGTCGCCGTTCTGGGTGTCCAGCAGCTCGATGCCCGGATAGTTCGCGAGCACGTCGTGGAGCGCCTTGTCCTGGTCGACCGCGGCGGTCGTGCCTGCGATGGGCAGCATGGACACGATCTTGCCGGTGCCGCCCAGCGACTCGGCGAGCGCGATGGCGCCTGCGACACCCAGCTCGTACTGGTCGATGTAGGCGTTGGACACGATGCCCGGCAGGTCAGCGTAGCCGCCGCCGATGTTCACGGTCGGGATGCCCGCGGTCACGGCCTGCTCCAGCCCGGGCTCGATGGCCTGGTCATCGATGGGCCAGTACACGATGGCGGTGCAGCCCTGGTTGATGAGGTCCGTGATGTCGCTGATCTGCTTGTTGGCGTCGAAGTTGGCATCGGTCACGACGATGTCGGACGCGAAGCGGGGCTCCAGGGACGCCTGGTACTTGACGTTCTGGAGCGCGAACACGACCCAGGAGTTGGTCAGGTAGCCGGCGCTGACACACAGCTTCCAGGGCCCGTCCTGCTTGAACGCTGTGGTGTCCACGGGCGTGGCCGCGGTCGCCCCCTCGGGTGAGACATACGTGTCGGGCACGAAGATGGGCTGGCCGCTGCCACCGGCTGCGGCGCTCGGGCTCTGGGCACCCACGGGTGCTGCGACGACGGCCAGGGCCATGCCCAGGGTGGTCGCGATGGCGGGGATCCGATGGTTCATGACGCCTCCATACGTGGTGGATGACCGGGCCAGCCGGCCGCGATGCGGATGCAACGTGGCTATGTGATCCCCTCCCTGCGTTGCGAGGCGACCTGGAGGGCCGCGACGCCAAAGATGATGCCGCCTTTGACGAGCAGCTCCATGTTGAATGGCAGACCAAGGATATTCACGAGGTTGAACGAGGTGGCCAGGATGAGTACCCCCGCTATGGTGCCCCCGATGCCGCCGCGACCACCCCGGAACGTGGTGCCGCCCAGGACGACGGCCGCCAGCGCATCGAACTCGAAGCCCTGGCCCGCGAAGTTGCTGGACACGCCAGAGCGCGCCAGCAGGGCCAGGCCTGCGATGGCTGCGCCCATGCCGGACAGCGCGAAGACAGCGATCCGGGTCTGGTCCACAGGCACGCCCGACAGGTGCGCGGCGCGGGCATTGGCACCCACGAGGTAGATCCGCCGACCGAGCGTGGTCCGGTCCTGGATGACCAGACCTACCACGATGACCACGCCGAACAGGATGGCCAGCACGGGCACCACGCCGACGCGCCCATTGACGACCTGTCGGAAGGCAGGCGCGACCTCACCCGCGGCCGTGCCACCGGTGTACAGCTGGGTCACGCCGCTGATGACCGTGGCCATGCCCAGGGTGAGGATGAACGCGGGCACCTTCCAGCGGGTCAGGATGGCGCCATTGAGCATGCCCACGGTGAGGCCCATGAGCAGAGCTGCACCGCAGGCCATCGGGATGTTGGCGTCCTGGCCGTCCATGACGGACGCGGCGAGGACCGAGCCGAACACGATGACGGCACCGATGGACAGGTCCACGCCACCGGTGATCATGACCAGTGTGACGCCAACGGACGCGATACCCACGACGCTTGCCTGGCGGAGGACGTTGAACAGGCTGATGGGTGTCAGGAAGCCGGGTGACATGACACCCGCGAACACGACGATAGCCAACAGGCCCAGCCACAGGCCAAGATTGCCGATGCGTACCCGCGACCTGGCTGCGGGGACGGACGTTGGCGCCGGCGCTGTCATCCGGCGGTCACGGGTCGCGACGCCGGGAGGTATAGATGGCGACTGCGGCGATGATGATCAGGCCATTGATGATCCGCTGGGTGAACGGCGAGACACCCAGGAGGTTGAGCATGTTGGCGATGATGGCCAGCAGGAAGACACCCGCCATGGTGCCCGCGACGCCACCTCGGCCGCCTGACAGGGCCGTGCCGCCCAGCACCACCGCGACGATGCTGCTGAGCTCGAAGCCGGCACCGGCGCCGGTGTACCCGGAGCCGAGGCGCGCGGCCAGGAGCAGGCCCGCGACGGCTGCCAGCAGGGAGCAGATGACGTACGCCGCGATGACGATGCGACCGGTCGGGATGCCCGCCCGTCGGGCGTTGGGTCTGTCACTGCCGACGGCGTGGATGTAGCGACCGAGGGGCGTGCGGGCCAGGATCACCCACGACGCCACTGCGAGGGTGCCAAGCAGGATCGCGGGTGCCGGCACCGGCCCTACGCTGCCGTATGCCAGCTGCCGGAACGCGTCCGCGGCGCTGCCGACCGTGCGGTCGGTGTAGATGAAGATGATGCCCTGCAGGATGGACAGCATCGCCAGCGTGACGATGAGTGGGTCGACCCGGGCGACCACCACGCCCAACCCGTTGAGCAGGCCCGTGGTCGCGCCAAGGACCAGGGCCAGCAGCACGACGGGCACGATCATGCCCTCGTTCCCAGCCATCAGCCCATTGCCCAGGACCGTGACCAGGCCCATGAGCATGCCCACGGACAGGTCGATGCCGCCGGTCAGCACCACGAACGTCTGGCCCAGGGCCACGACTCCCAGGACCGCGGCCTGGCGCAGCACCGCATCGGCGTTGGCCGACGACGCGAAGTTGGGTACCGCGACGATGCCCACCGCGAGCGTCAGGCACAGGGCCAGCCAGACACCGTATCGAGCCAGCAGGTCGCGCAGCTGCGGGCGCGCCCGCGTCAGGCTCTCCGCAGGAGCGGAGAACGCGGTCACGTTGCGGTCAGCTCCGCGAGCACCTGCGCGGCGGTCATGACACGCGCGAACTTCTGCGCGAGGTTGCGCAGCGCCGCCTCGTGCAGCTCGGGATCGAAGGAGGACACCCCATCCCGCACGGCCACGGCCTGGATGCCGGCCTCGAAGGCGCCCCGGACCGTCTCGTCGACACAGATCTGGGTCACGGTCCCGGTGACCACGACGGTATCGACGCCGCGTGCGTGCAGGAGGTCCAGCAGGATGGTCCGATGGAAGGCGCCGTAGCCCATCTTGTCCACGGTCAGGTCGCCGGGGCCGGGCGCCAGTTCGTCGATGACCGCGATGCCCTCTCGCGGTCCCGCAGCGTCAGGGTAGGTTCGCATGGTCCCCGGCCAGCAGCTCCGCAGCGGTGGTTCCAGCTGGGGTGACCAGCGCCACATGAGGGTCGGTTCGGGACCTGCGATGAAGCGGGTGTAGATGACGGGCCGATCAAGGTCGTGGAAACGGTCGATGAGCATCCGGATGACCGGGATGGTGGAGCGTGTGTCGGGCACTTCCTGGGGCGCCCCGACGCGAACGAAATCGTTCTGCATGTCCACGACCAGCAACGCAGTCCGGGACAGCACGACGTCGAAAGGCACTGGGTCGGACAGGCCTGCCATCGGTGCATCTCCCCCATTGGACTCGCGGGCGGCTGGGCACGGTGCCCGATACGGGCCTGCCTAGGATACCGAGGGCGCCATGGCCGCGATGCCACATGCCTGCGGCGTCTCGTCGGGCGCTCGGCCCTCTCAGCGGGCGCTCGTGGCCGCGGTCAGCTCGCGCCGGCGGTCAGCTCACCCTGGCGTGAGTACCACGCCGATGAGCAGCAGGAACGAGTACGGTACCCGAGAGTGGGACCTCCGCGGACCAAGGGACCATGGTGCATGCCGGCACCGGGCCCAACACTCCGGTCATGACGTTCCCTGCGGACGAAGGCGTGGAGCCGGTCGTCGCTCTACCCCGGCGCTGGCGACCGACCACGGCGTCCGTGCCCGCCCCACTGTGGCTGATCTGGACGCTTGGCGGCCTGGCGCTGTGCCTGCCATACCTGCTGCTCTCCGCGGCGGCCCAGTCGGTGGTGTACGCGGCGGTCGCGGTCGCTGCGCCGGTGGCGGTGGCTGTCGGCATCCACCGCTATCGACCCGCGCATCGTGCGTGGGCGCTGGTGGGTCTGGGCGCCGGCCTCATGGCCGCGGGCGAGATCACCTGGATCATCAATGCCGAGGACGGCATCTCGGGCCTTGCGGATATGCTCTACCTGCTGGGCTATGGCGCGATGTGCGTCGCGATGCTGTCGTTCTCGAGGCGCCACAGCGCTGGTCTTGGGACGATCCTGGACGCCTCCATCCTGACCACGGCCGCGGCTTCCATCCTGTGGATGCTGGTCATCGAACCGATCGTCGCGGACAGCACGCAGGCACCCCTGCAGGTGCTCATCGCCACGGCATATCCACTCGCGGACATCGTCATGCTCGGCCTGCTGTTGCGCATCCTGCTCGACCGGCACGGTACCGATCCGGCGCTGCTGCTGTTCGCATCTGGCGTTGGCGCGTTCCTGCTCTCGGACCTCATCTACAGCGTGCTCGCCGTCGATGGCACCTACAGCGTGGGGCCGGTCGACTTCGGCTGGATCATGGGCTACACCATGTGGGGTGCCGCCGCATTGCACCCGTCGATGGCGAGGGAGGTCACCCGCGCGACCTTCGATGGTCGGATATCCAATCGCCGTCTGGCCGCCCTGGCCGTGGTCTCCATGGTGCCCTTGCTCATCGCGGTCACGGCCCAGTTCCGACACGCAGTGGTGGAGCCGCTGCCGGCCATCGTCGCCTCGGCGTTCATGTTCCTCCTGGTGGTGGCACGGCTGTCGGGCGTGGTGAGCAACCAGCGTCGCCTCCTGGATGAGCGCGCCCGGATGCAGGGTGCCCTGGAGCGTCTCAGCGTCGAGGACGCGCTGACGGGTCTCGGCAACCGACGCGGCTTCGGTGCCCGCCTGAGCGACGCTCTTGCGCACGACCCGCACCAGGTCGCCGTGTTGTGCCTCGACCTGGACGACTTCAAGGTCGTCAACGATTCCATGGGCCACCCGGCGGGTGATGCGGTCCTGGTCGCCGTGGCCCAGCGGTTGCGCAGCAGCGTCCGGGGCCGGGATGCCGTGGCGCGCCTGGGCGGCGACGAGTTCGCAGTGCTCATGACCGACTGCTCTGGTCCGGAGCCGGCCACGGCACTCGCCCAGCGGCTGTTGGCCGCCATCCGCGCCCCCATCGACATCGATGGCGTGACCGTCCAGACGAGCGTCAGCATCGGCATCGCGTTGTCGGGTCCGAACGGCAGCGACGCGGTCAGCCTGATGCGCGACGCGGACGTCGCGCTGTATCGCGCCAAGGCGGCCCCCGAGCGGCCGTTCGAGGTCTACGACGAGGCGCTCCACCGCGAGGCGGTGCGCACCCTGGTCATCCGCAACGACCTGGCGTGGGCCGTGGAGCGGGGCCAGATGGTGCTCGAGTACCAGCCCATCGTGAACCTCGACACGCTTCGACCGCTGGCGTTCGAGGCTCTCCTGCGCTGGGATCATCCGGAGCTTGGCCGACTGACACCGGACGATTTCCTGTCGGTGGCGGAGCATGGCGGCCACATGGTGCCCATCGGACGGTGGGTCATCGGGGAGGCATGTCGGGCTGCTGCTGGCTGGCAGACGCTCGGCCATGCCGTCGCGGTCAACGTCAACCTGGCGCCCAGCCAGTTGCGGGATCCGGGGCTCCCGGGCGACATCCACACGGCGCTCGAGCAGGCCGGTATCGGGTCCCACTGGCTGGTGCTGGAGGTGACCGAGTCGGTGCTCCACCTGGCCCATGACGTGCGCACACGAATGGAGCTGTTGGGCACGTCCGGCATCGGCCTGTCCATCGACGACTTCGGCACCGGCTACTCGTCGCTGGCGCGAGTGG
>JBBQNA010000177.1:0-7225 GCA_038329515.1 Candidatus Limnocylindrales bacterium
CTACCAGCTCATCGAGGATCCTGCGGGACCGTGGCAGGACCCGGTCACGGGCAAGCGCTACCGCAACACCGCGGACACGGGCGAGAGCGTCGGTGGTGCCAGCGGCGACGGCGTGTCCCAGGTGGACGTGGTCGCGGTCGAAGGCAACGACGTGGTGCTGTCCATGGCCATCTACGGCATCGATCGGGCCACCAACACGCTGGCGGTGCTGCCGAGCTCCGGCGCCAAGCTGCCAGGTGGCGCCATCGACGGCCTGTGGATGGCGCCCGAGTTGTTGGCACAGCTCCAGACCGGGTCACTCGGCGGGCTGCTGGTCCTGCGCGGGGACTACCCCCTCAACGGCACGACATACCAGGCGATCAGCGTCGTCAACCCGACGCCCGGTGCCTACTCGTCCCGGACCTATGACACGGTCACGGGTGTGCTGCTGGCATCCACGACCAACACCGCGGGCGCGACATCCCCCGTCCAGCTGCCTGGCCAGGGAGCGACACATGCCGCGTCGCAGCTGACCATCAGCCGCTTCGTGAGCATCCGCCAGAGGACCATCCCGGGCATCGGGTCGGCGGCACCCACATGGGTCGCCCGGACCTCCGGCCTGTCCTACGCAGGCCAGTATCGATGGACCAATCCGCTCGATCCGTCCAGCGGCAGCTTCAGCTATCCCATGACCGCGGACGTCAGGTTCACGACAACGGCTCCCACGTGGGCGACCTTCGGGCTGCGCACGGTGGTGGAGCTGGGTGGCGTGCCCAGCCCCGGCGACTCTGCCGCCGTCTCGAGCGGCACCGGCCCCTACTGGTGGGATCCGACGGCGCTGGCTGGCTTCACCACGGGCCAGACGCTGGATACCGACCCGGTGACGACCATGACCACCAGTGTCACGGATGTCGGGCAGAGCGAGGTCGGGCCGGCCGTGACCATCACGACCCAGATCCCCGGCACCAGTGACCGGTCCACATACGACGTCGCGACCGGAGTCCTGCTGGGCCAGGCCATCTCCGTGGCGAGCAGCGGCGCGGACGTCGTGCTCGGCCTGCAACGGTTGCCCTGACGATGCGCCTGGGATCCCGTGCGGCGCTCGGCGCTGTGGCCTCACTGGCGGCCTCGCTGCTCATCGCGGTCGGGCCCGTCGCGGCGCAAGCTCCGGCGACCACGCCCGCCGGACCCCCGCCGTGGGTCAACTCGGGGACCCGCGTCACCCACGCCTTCTCGGTGGCATCGGTCGGCAACGGCGGCTACGAGCTCGTCGAGGATCCAGACGGACCGCTGACCGAACCCTCGACCGGCACGCGCTACCGCGAGGTGTTCACGGCTGGATCGGGCGGCGCCGGCGGCAGTGGCGAGGGCCTGACGGAGGCGACGGTGGTCGCCGTCGAGGGCGACGACGTCGTGCTGCTGCGTACCGACTACGCCAACGACCCACTGCGAGGTGGGTTCGCGAGTATCTCGTCCAGCTCCGAGCGTCTGCCGGGCGCCACGGTAGGCGGGCTGTGGATGCATCCCGAGGCGCTGGCCACGTACCAGCCGGGCGCCGGCAGCGCGGTGCGAGTCCTGCGAGGGCCGACCACCGTGGCTGGCGTGACCTATGACAGTGTGGCGCTGGTCGACCCGACCCCCGGCAACTACGCCTCGTTCACGTATGACGCTGCGACCGGCGTGCTGTTGACGGCGGCGCTGCGCATCAGCGGCGGTCCCGGCAGCTCCACCCAGCTGTCCACGACGGAGCTGCGCGGTGTGCGTCAGCTGGCCGTCCCCGGCATCGGCAGCGCGGCGCCCGATTGGGTCGCCCGGCGCGTCCCGCTCAGCTATGCGGGGACGCTGGAGTTCGTGAACCCCATGGACCCGTCCAGCCCGGCACAGACCAATGCCCTGAACACGACGACGTCGTTCGTGGACACGGGCGCGACCTGGGCCCGCTTCGAGACCGCTGTGACCATCGACCTGGGTGGCGTGCCGTCCACCTCCACGGGGACCGGGGCCGTTGGCGGCACCGGCCCGTACTGGTGGGATCCGGCCGCACTGGCGACCTTCGCCGCTGGCCAGGTGCTCGATACGGACCCGTACACGGGCCAGACGGTGACCGTGTCGGAGACGGGCCAGGGACCGGTCGGCCCGGCGGTGGGCATCGTTGGGCGCATCCCGGGCATCGACACCGAGGTCTACTACGACATCTCGACCGGCGTGATGATCGCCCAGGGGTTAGCCAACGCCAGCTCCGGCAATACCACCCGGGTGCAACTGCTCCAGATGCCCTGACGATGCTCAACGCGCAGGTCGAGGGATTCGTCGCGGTCGCGCGGGAGGGCAACCTTCGCCGCGCCGCGGAGCTGTTGTACGTCAGCCAGCCGGCGCTCACGGCGCGTATCCAGGGCCTGGAAGCTGAGCTGGGCACGACGCTCTTCCGCCGTACGCGATCGGGTATGGAGCTGACCCACGCGGGTCGTGCGTTCCTGCCGTATGCCCAGCGGGCGCTCGAGTCGTTGCGCGGCGGTGCGGCGCTCGTGGCCGAGCTGTCGGAGGGGGTCGTCGGCGAGCTGGCCATCGGGGCGGCACCCGCGGTGAGCGCCTATGTGCTGCCGGAGCTCCTGGCGCGCTACACGGAACGGCATCCCAACGTGCGCCTGGTCGTTCGGACCTCCCACTCTGAGGCCCTCGTGGACATGGTCGTGCGGGGCGAGGTGCAGCTGGCGGTGGTGCGCGAGATGCGTGATGCGCGCATCACCAACCGGCCGCTGTTCGAGGACGAGCTGGTGCTGGTGGCCCGTCCGGATCACCCCTTCGCGGCGGCCGGCAAGATCGATATCTCGGCCATCCACGGTGCCCAGCTCATCCTGTTCGACCGGACATCCAGCTACTACGACCTGACCAACGCCCTGTTCCGGAGTGCCGGCGTGGTGCCCCGTGGCGTCATGGAGCTGGACAACATCGAGGCCGCCAAGCGGATGGTGGAGCGTGGCCTGGGCGTGGCGCTCCTGCCCGGCACGGCCGTGGCCCAATCGCTCGCCGAGGGATCGTTGACCGAGGTCGAGCTGGATGGCGCCGGGCCCATCGAGCGACGGATGGTCATGGTCGAGCACCAGGCGTCACGCGGTCAGCCGGAGACGGTGGCCTACTTCGTATCGCTGCTGTTGCGCATCCCGGAGCTCATCCCCAGGGCGCGGCCGATCCGTCCCGGCTAGCCGCTGGCGGTTGCCCACGCGCACACTCGCGGGCCGCCCTGGTGCTGAGTCCACTCCTCGACCCAGTGGTCCGCCTTCAGGTTGTGGTACTTGGGCTGGTCCACCTCGCAGCGGTCCGTGAGCGTCCCCTTGCGCACCGACATGGTGCGATCCCAGGTCGCCGGCACGAATCCCTTCTGCTTGGTCCCCGGGGAGGTCATCCGATGGCCCTTCACCGTGAAGATCAGGTGGTAGCCAGGGCGCACGTTCACCAGGCGTCCCGTCTTCCGGTCGAATCGGGTCACGTGATTGATGCCCTGATGCACCTTGCTCCACTTGCCATCCATCCTGGCGCGAACGCGACGTCGATGTAGGGCTTGCCGACACCGAAGAAGCGCACGTAGTCCGCGGGCGGGGTCGCCGTCCCGTCGGCGGTCGTGACCGTGACCGTGACCGGCGATTCGCTGGGGTCCGACAACCGGACCGTGAGTGCCGTGGGCGTGGTGGTCCCACCCTTGCTCGCCGCCGACTCCACGACCTCTGCATCGTCGACGCTGACCGTGGGGTCAGTGTGGTCACCGCCGCACACTCCTCGACGGCCGAGACCGCCGGACCCCTGACAGCGATGCCATACACGAACCGCTGGGGACCCAGCCGACGGACCAACTGGAACGCGCGACTGCCGTCTGGGCCGATGTCCACGCCAACGGAGCCCAGGCTCTCGACGGCGTCGCCTGCCATGCTTCGGGGACAGATACCGTCCGGGGCGCGCCGGTGTGCTTGCGAGGCTGACCACGACACGGCTGCCGGGCTCGCCCGCGATGGTCCCTTCGATGGTGTCCGAGAAGCTGGCCGCCACGTCCCGGGCGTGGGTGATGACCCGGGTCGGCAGGCTGGGATCCTCGGTCGTCCCTCCGAGGCCGACGGTGATGGGCACCCTGACGTGCCGTTGGTCCCGGATAGCATGGGGTTGCTGGTCGCGCACGCCCGACGTGCAACCTGGAGTGGCTGGGGTGTTGTCCGGGTGCTCCCGGGCGTCGATTCACACGGACCGTGCACCCCCGACGTCGGCCGGACGTAGCCGCGCGTCAGGTGATCGTGGGTGCACCAGGTGTGCACCTACGACGTGCCGTTGGTCCCGGATAGCGCGGGGTCGCTGGCGGCGCACGCGTGACGTGCAACCAGGAGCGGCTGGGGTGTTGTCCGGGTGCTCCCGGGCGCCGATTCACAAGGACTGTGCACCCCCGACGTCGACCGGACGCCGGAATGCATCGAGCTGGTCATGGGTGCACGTCACGCGTGCGTGCTGGCCCGCGCCAGATGTCGGGGGTACGACGCCAGCGACCAGCGACCAGGCAGCTCAGCGACCAGCGGCCAGGCAGCTCAACTGCGCTACAGCTCGAGCGCCAGCGGCCAGGCAGCTCAACTGCGCTACAGCTCGAGCGCCAGGAGCGCGGCCTCCACGATGTGGTCGGTATCGATGCCCGCGTAGGCGTACAGGTCCTGGACCGTGCCGGACTGCCCGAACCGATCCATGCCCAGGGGCACCACGGGTGCCCCGAACGCGGCGCCCAGGAAACCGAGCGTGTGCGAGGCGCCATCGAGCACGGTGACCATGGGGCGACGGCGGGAGTCGGCCGGGAACAGCGTGCCCAGGTGGGGGAGGGCAGCATCCGTGCGATCACGCACGGATGACAGGCGCCGGCCGGCCAGCTCCGCCGAGAGACGGTCCGCGGACGTGACCACGACCAGGCTGGCCGCGACCTCTTCCCGGACCAGCTGCCGAACGGCCACGATGGCCTCCGGCACGACCGTGCCAACGGCGACGACCGTGACTACGGGCGCGTCCGCGGGGAGTGCCACGCCCAGGTCCGTGGCGACCTCCGTCGCCTCCAACAGCCGATAGCCGCCCGCCAGGACCTGGCGACGCCACTCGGCATCGCCAAGACGCGTCCGCACCGGGTCGGCAAGCGACTGGTCCAGGCCGCGCGTCGTCAGCCGCAGGTACGTGCTGAAGCCACTCTTGCCCCGATCCAGGACCCCTCGGATCGCCTCCAGCAGGCACCACGCGGCTTCCTGCCCGAACGCCGGCTCCCAGCTGTGGAGACCCGGCAGCTCGATACCCAGCGACGGCGTGACCGTCGACTGATGGGCGCCGCCCTCCGGTGCCAGGGTGATACCCGATGGCGTGGCCACGAGGATGAAGCGCGAGCCGATGTACAGCGCATGGATGAGCGCATCCAGGCCACGCGCGATGAACGGGTCGTAGACCGTGCCGAGCGGGATGAGCGGCTCGTCGAACAGCTCCGCGGTCAGCCCGAACTGGGACAGCCACATGAACAGGTCCATCTCGCTGATGCCCAGCTCGATGTGCTGCCCGGACGGGCCCGGCTGCCACTTCAGCAGTCGCGGCGCGTCGTCATGGACGGTCGACTCGGTGGCCGAGAACACGCCAACGCGGTTGATCCAGCCACCCAGGTTGGTGGACACCGAGACGTCCGGCGAGGCGGTGACGATGCGCCTGCCGATGCCCTCCACGCGGGCCAGTGCCGCGAGCGCGTCACCCAGAACCTGCTGGGTGCTGGCCTTGGGTGCGATGCGCACGTCCACCTCGGTGGGCGCCTCCACCGGCCCCAGCACGCCCGTGGTGTGGTTCGCTCGGCGGCGCAGGTCGTGACCCCGTCGGTCCAGCAGCCGTCCCTCCGCCGAGCGGGGGTCGAAGGCCGCCCACGGGTCGTCCGCATCGGCACCGAGCGCCGGCGCCAGGGCCGCGATCTGGTCGGCATTGAGCATCGCTGAGTGGTTGAGCGGGTCACCCGCGAAGGGCAGCCGCCAGCCTTTCACGGTGAACGCGAAGATCACCGCGGGTCGGGTCCGGTCGGTGTCGGCCTCGTTGAGCACGCGGACCAGTGAATCGGTGTCATGCCCGCCCAGGTCCGAGATCAGCCGAGGCAGCTCGATGTCATCGGTGCGTCCCAGGACATCCGCCAGGACATCCCGGTCGGTCGCCGCAGCACCCGACAGCAGCCGATCCCGCAGGTCGGCGCCGGGTCGGCGCAGCAGCCCCTGGTATTCCTCGTTGGGCATCTCGTCGATGCGTCGGCGGAGGGTCTCGCCGCCCTCCGAATCGAACGCTGCCTGGAGTCGACTGCCGTACTTGGCCTCCAGCACCTGCCAGCCAGCGGCCCGGAACATCTGCTCCAGACGCCGGATGCGGATGCCGGGCACCACCCGGTCCAGGCTCTGGCGGTTGAGATCCACGAGTACGGTCACGTTGCCGAGACCCTGGAGCGGGTCCTCCAGCACGGCCTCCCAGACATTGCCCTCATCCAGCTCCGCGTCACCCACGGTGGCGACGAAGCGGCGATCCGGCCACGCGATAGCTTCGTCGCGGATATGGGCCCGCAGGTACTGGTCCGCGAGTGACGCGAACATCGGCGCGACCGCGCCCAGACCCACCGAGCCCGTCGAGAAGTCGACCCGATCATGGTCCTTGGTGCGCGATGGGTATGACTGGAGACCGCCGAATGCACGCAGCGTGGTCAGCCACTCCCGATCCAGGTCCCCCAGCAGATAGCGCAGGGAGTGATACACCGGGCTCGAGTGGGGCTTGATGGCGACCAGGTCATCGGCGCGCAGCCAGCGCAGGTAGAGCGCACTCAGGATCGAGACCATCGACGCCGAGGACGCCTGATGGCCACCGACCTTCAGGCCGTCCGGACTGGGGCGCACCGTGTTCGCTTCGTGGATCATGCGCACCGCGAGCCACAGGACGCGCTCCTCGATGGACTCCACGATGGCCGCCTCGGGCGTGATGACGGTCCCCGGCGCGCGCCGGCCGGTGCGCAGCTGCCGCGCGGGGGTTCCCTGGGTGACGGTCACGGCTGCTGCAGCTCCTCGTGCATGGGTGCGGGTCCCGGATTGCGTTATGGCTTGCGTTCCGGGCGTGCGTCCCGGATAATGGGACGCATGTCCCGTATCGCTCGCTATCGTACCGCGGCAGCCCGTGGCTCGGCAACCCCTCGTGCTCTGGCGCGGCCCAGGGTCCTGGCGCGCTGCCGGGC
>JBBQNA010000178.1:0-7211 GCA_038329515.1 Candidatus Limnocylindrales bacterium
GGCGGATCCCAACTTGGTCCGATAGGCGGGCTCCTCCATGCCTCGCATCCTACTACTCGTCGGGGCCTGCGATCCGATCCCGATGGACGACCGATGGTCTAGGGCGCCGAGTGCAGGCATCATCGGCGACGCCTGCCACTCGGATAGGGCTAGCGTAAGCGGCTCCGGATCGGTAGCATGCCCGGACCGATCCGGTGTCACGTTCGGGACCCGTCCAGCCAGCCTCGTTGCCGGCAGATGCAGGGTCCGCGATGCCATCGTCGGGGGTTCGAGGAGGCTCAGCCTGATGGCTACCGTGACGTTCGACCACGTCTGGAAGAAGTACGGCGAGGTCGTTGCGGTCAACGATCTCAACCTGCAGATCGAGGACGGCGAGTTTATGGTCCTGGTGGGACCTTCGGGCTGCGGCAAGACGACCTCGCTGCGCATGATCGCGGGGCTCGAGGAGATCACCGAAGGCGACCTGCGCATCGGCGATCGTGTCGTCAACAACGTGCCGCCCAAGGATCGCGACATCGCGATGGTGTTCCAGAGCTACGCGCTCTACCCGCACATGACGGTCCGCGACAACCTCGCCTTCGGCCTGAAGCTGCGCAAGACACCCAAGGACGAGATCGAGCGACGGGTCAAGGAAGCGGCCGGGATGCTGTCCCTGGAGCCGCTCCTGAGCCGCAAGCCGCGTGAGCTGTCCGGTGGCCAGCGACAGCGCGTCGCGCTCGGACGAGCCATCGTTCGTGAGCCAGCCGTGTTCCTCATGGATGAGCCGCTGTCCAACCTGGACGCCAAGCTGCGGGTCGAGACACGCGCCAACATCGCGCGCCTCCACCAGCGGCTCAAGGTCACCACGGTCTACGTGACCCACGACCAGGTCGAGGCCATGACCATGGGCCAGCGGATCGCGGTCATGAGCGACGCCCGACTGCAGCAGGTGGGCACGCCCCAGTCGCTGTATGACGAGCCCATCAACAAGTTCGTGGCCGGCTTCATCGGCTCCCCGTCGATGAACTTCCTGGCTGTGACCGCGACGGGCACCGGTGACAACGTCACGCTTACGGGCCCCGGCCTGACGATCGCCCTGCCCGCGGACTTCAAGGGTCAGGTGACCGGCGCCAGCGCAATCCTGGGCATCCGACCGGAGCACCTGGACCTGGTCGCGACCGGGCCCTCGGGCACCATCCAGGGCAATGCGGATGTGGTCGAGTACCTCGGCAACGAGGAGCTCATTCACCTGAGCGCCGGCGGCGCGGACATCGTGGCCGTCATCGGCAGCGAGCATCGCGTCCGGCCGGGTGACGCGCTGACGCTGCAGGTGCCGCTGGACAAGATCCACCTGTTCGATGCCGAGACCGGGTTGTCCCTCCGCCGCTCGGTCCAGGCGCATATCAGCGCCACCGGTGCCGCGCCGGTCGCGGTGCCGACCGCGGCTCCCGCGACCGCCTAGTCACGTCCGGGAGTCGTCGGGCCAGCCGGGGTGCGTCTGGCGGGTCTGTCGTGTTGGGCTGCTCGAGCGTCTGGCTGGGCTCCGGATCCGATGGTCTGGGGTCGGATTCGATCGGCTGAGTTCGGACCTGATCCGCTCGGGTCAGCGCCGCCTCCACTGGGCCCCGCGCCGGGTCCACTGGACCCTGCGCCGCGCCCTCCGCGGGGTGATCGGTCACCCCATGATCGATGCGTCGGTCAGGAGCTGGTTCGACCACCCGTCAGGCCACTCCAGCCGACGGATGTGCATCGGGTGACCGGCCTGTCGGTCAAACTCCGTCCACCACGGCTGTCGACCAACGTACCGGTCACGGGGCGCACAAGTCCCGGGTGAACATGCGCCGGGTGGGTGCGCGCGCAGGGCCGGGCGCACAAGTCCCGGGTGGATGGGCCGGGTGGATGCGCCGGGTGGGTGCGCGCGCAGGGCCGGGCGAACTGGGCGCCGCGAGGTGCCCCGGTCGTTTCGTCAGCCCGCGTCGCCACCTGAGCGGGCGAGCCAGTCGGCGATGCGCTGCGGGGGCGGCTGCACCAGCTCGTGGACGATCTGGTCGGGCGCGTGGAAGTAGCACGCCTTGCCACCCAGGTTGGCGCCAGCCATGATGTCGTTGGGTGGCGAGAAGAAGTGGACGCCCGCCGCGGAGAGACGCTGCCAGACGGCGTCGGCATCCTCCACCGCGATGGCCAGATGCCCCTCCCCCGGGTTGCGGATCTCCGGCTCGCTGCGCTGGCCGGTCGGGTGGATGTACTGGATGAGCTCCAGGTCGTGCGTCGACAAACCCCGCGGCTGGCCCGGCACGCGCAGTTGCGCGACCAGCAGGTGGGCATCGGGATAGCCCACCAGGCGACTGGTGTACTCGTTGTGCTGGACCTGTCGATGGACCAGCTCGAAGCCCAGCAGGTCCACATAGAAGGCGACGGACGCCTCGATGTCGGACACAGTGAAGCTGTAGTGGAATACCCCGAACGAACGCATCTGTCCCCCCTGAGTCTCTGGTGATGGTGGCTTACGGCCCGGCGTACAGCAGCTCGTAGAGCGAGGGCGACTCCTCGGCCACGACCATGCCCGCAGCGGCACCCGTCGGGATGGCCTGCTCCGCGATCCGCCGAACCGCCTCGTCATCGCCCACGTCATGGCCGACCTGCTCCGAGAGCAGCCACTTGACCTCGATGTAGTCACAGTACGCCTGGACCGGGTCCGCCTCGGGTCCCAGCTGGCCGCGCAGCCGGCTCACGGTGGGCTCGAAGACGTCCATCAGCCAGCGCCTGGCGGCCTGACGCAGCGGCTCGTCGGGCCGGGTACCAAGGGCCGCGGGGACAAAGCTCTCGGCGCCCGCGGAGAAGCCGGCCCACGAGGCGAGATCATTGAGCAGCACCGTGGCCTGCCCTTCGCCCGCCTCCAGGCCCGTCAGGTCCTTGAGGCGGGCCGCATGAAAGCGGCGCGAGCCGACCGCGACCCGGAGACGTGCCTGGGAGCCGTCTGGGCCGCCAGGCTCGACGATGACCTCCTCCACCACGAAGCCCAGGGCGTTGAGGCGTCGGAGCCGGGCATCCACCTTGAAGCGCTCGCCGGGCGCGATGATCTCTGCGGCGTGGATCTCGGCCCACAGGCGCTCGTAGCGATCGCGGAGACTGAGTGCCGCGGCCATCTCTTCATCCGCCTCATCGAGCGAGCGCCCGGAGGTGGCCGCGATGTCCAGCATGTCACCCGCGAGGTTCTCCACCGCGATGTCGACGTCCATGCGCCGCTGTCCCTCGGACAGGGAATCGTGGATCTCGCTCGTCTCGGCATCCACGAGGTGCGCCTGGAGCGCCTGCCCATCTCGCAGCAGCAGCGTGTTGGCCAGCGAGCAGTCGCCCCAGTACACGCCGCCCCGGTGGAGCTCGACCAGCAGGCTGGACATGGCATCCAGGAAGCGTTCGCGATAGTCACCCGCGGACTCCGGGAGCCGCCGGAACAGGCGGCGCAGCTGGAGCGAGCGCATCAGGTAGCGGGTGATGATCACGGCTGCGTCATCGTCGGGGCGCTCCACGAGGCCGACGGGGCGAACGGCCGGGGCATCCCGCTCCTCCAGCTCGCGCATCACCTCGTACTCGCGCCGCGCAGGTCGCGCCGGCAGCTCCTTGAGCGCCAGCAGCTGGGAGTCGATGGCGATGAACCTCACCACGTGACGGCTCTCACCCACCGGCAGCTCCACGAAGCGGGCGGCGTCCGCGGGCCACTCGTCGAGGGGCATGGACCACGGCAGCTGGAGCAACGAGGACGCGTCGCCACGGAAGCGCATGAGGACGCGAGGCGTGGGCTCGAGCATGGTCAGCGGTCGAAGGGGCCGAGTGCGGGCAGGCCTTCGATGTACACGGTCCTGGTCTGGGTATAGAACTCGGCCGCAGCCTTGCCCTGCTCCCGGGAGCCGGAGGACGAGCCGCGCATGCCCCCGAACGGGACATGCGGCTCAGCGCCTGCGGTCTCGCCGTTGACGTGCACCAGGCCGACGCGCGCGGTGGCGATGAACGCCTCGGCCGTGGCCAGGTCGCGGGTGAAGATGGCGCCGGACATGCCGTATCGGACACCGTTGTGGATGCGCAGCGCCTCATCGAGGTCCACGGCGCCGATGCAGCCGAGGACAGGGCCAAAGACCTCCTCCTGGGCGATGGCCATGTCGGGTGTGACGCGGTCGAGCACGATGGGCGGATGATAGGCGCCGTACGACGGCACATCCGGCCGGGTCAGCACGCGCGCGCCGGCCGCCTCGGCGTCCGCGACCATTCCCGCGACACGATCGCGTGCCGTGCCATCGATGAGCGGCCCGAGCGTGGTTTCAGGGTCCAGGGGATCGCCGATGCGCAGCGCACGGACACGGTCGGTGAGGGCGTCACGCAGGGCGTCGAGCGCCGGACCGACGCAGATGACGCTCGCGGTGGAGGTGCACTTCTGGCCCGCCGAGGCCATGGCACCGCGCACGATGAGATCCGCGGCACGGCCCATGTCCGCGTCGGGAGCGACGATGACGCTGTTCTTGCCGCCCAGCTCCAGCTGGACCTTGACATGCGCCGCCGTGGCGATGGCCTGGAGCGAGCGGCCGACCGCGTTCGAGCCGGTGAAGCTGAGGGCATCGATCGCGCCATTGGCGATCCATTCCTGGCTGACCAGGTCGCCGTCCGCGAAGACCATGCCGATGACCCCGGGTGGCAACCCGGCATCGATGAGCGCCGTGACCAGGTGGTTGCCGGTGAGCGGCGTGCTGCTGGCCGGCTTGAACAGCACCGTGTTGCCACAGGCGAGTGCCGGCGCCACCTTCCAGGCAGGGATGGCGATGGGAAAGTTCCAGGGCGTGATGACGGCCACGACCCCGACGGGGATGCGCTGGGTGAACAGCCGCGTGCCGGGAGTGGCGGAGGGATACACCTCGCCCACGGGCTCGGTGGTCTGTCCCGCGAAGTAGCGCAGGATGGCGGCCGCTCGACGGGTCTCGCCGATGCCCTCTACCAGCGTCTTGCCTTGTTCCCGGGCGAGGTCCGTGCCGATGCTCTCGGCACGTTCGGCCAGCAGGGCCGCTGCCCGGAACAGGATCTCGCCGCGTGCCGGGGCGGGCATGGCTGCCCAGGCAGGCAGCGCGGCACGTGCCGCAGCAGCCGCGGCCCGCAGGTGCTCTGCAGAGGCGGGCGAGACGTACGCCACGATGTCATCCGGACGAGCGGGATTCCGGTCCTCGCGACCAGGCATCTCCGCGATCCACTCGTCCCCGATCCGATGGGCCAGTAGCGATGCACTCACCGGTGGATGGTATCCCGATGGTAGGCTCGACCACGATGACGACACAGACCGCCACCACGACCCTCCTGCCCGGCCCCTGGCAGGCAGTCTGCTTCGACCTCGACGGGTTGCTGGTGGACACCGAGCCCATCTGGATGGATGCCAAGGAGGTGCTCTTCGAGCGCTACGGCATCGGCTTCCATGCCGCCGACCACAGTGCTGTGTTCGGGACATCCGAAGTCCAGTCCGCGGCGTACTTCGCGCGCCGCATGGGTCTGCCTGCGTCCGAGACGGAACGCATCCGCGTGGAATACCTGGAGCTCGTGACCGAGATGCTGGACACGGACATCCCCGTCCAGCCGGGCGCCCGGGAGCTGATCGCGTCGCTGCGGGGACGCGTGCCCATCGCGCTCGCCACCAACACCCGCCGGCCGGTGGCGGATATCGTCCTGCGGCGGACCGGCCTGGCCGGCCTGTTCGATGCCATCGCCACGAGTGACGAGACGCAGCCCAAGCCGGCACCGCACCTGTACCTGCTGGCGTGCGAGCGACTGGGTATCGCGCCGGGTGCCGCGGTCGGGCTCGAGGACTCGCCCACGGGCGTGCGGGCCGTGAAGGCGGCGGGCATGTACTGCATCGCCGTGCCGTCCGCGCCGGACACTGACCTCAGCCCCGCGGACGAGATCGTCGGATCGCTGCTGGAGCTCATACCAACCGGAGGGGACAGATGACCGCCGAGACCCGACTGACCGACCTGGGCCTGACCCTGCCGACACCCGCCACTGGCAGTACGAGCCGCGTGGCGACCGTGCGCACAGGTAACCTGCTGTACACCTCGGGCCACGGTCCCTCGGTTCGAGCCGATGGCTCGATGCTGGCAGGCAAGGTCGGCACGGACCTGACCCTGGACCAAGGCTACGAAGCCGGACGGCTCACGGGTCTGGCCCTGCTGGGCACCATCCGGGACGCGCTCGGATCGCTCGACCGGGTGACCCGCGTGGTCAAGGTGCTGGGCATGGTCAACTGCGCCCCGGGCATGAACCAGACGTCCAGGGTGGTCGATGGATGCTCCGAGCTGTTCATCGAGGTGTTCGGGACGGAGGTCGGCCGACACGCCCGCAGTGCCGTCGGCGTGTTCGAGCTGCCGCTCGACTTCCCGGTCGAGATCGAGGTCATCCTCGAGGTCCGCGACTGATCGCGGTCGCACCAGGCCCCTGCGCCGCCGCCAGACAGGCGGTCGACACGCACCTGCGATCGACGTGCGCCTGCGATCGACGTGCACTCGGGAGCTTCCCGGCCGGCTACTGATCGGGGTGGTGGGGATCTCGATCTCAGGCACCATGGCCGACGACCGGCTGCGCCAGGCCCTCGACCCGAGCGTGGGTCGTGCAGCGGATGGGTCGGCCAGGCCACCGAAGGCCGCCTCGCGCTCGGCGCATCGATGGGCAGGCTGGCCTGCTTGAGCGGGACCGAGCGCGGCTCCAGGGGCCTGAGCGTCAGGTCGGCGTCAGGCGTCCGATCGTCTGCTCTTCCCACCCAAACCTGCCGTGCCCCGGTGGCCGAGGATGGCAGCGCGATTCGGCTGGGTGCAGCCGGATTGGGGTGGTATCGGCCGTGTCTGAACCTGGATCGTGCGCCCCATGACCGGTATGTCGGTCGAAGGTCGGTGGCGGCAGACCCTGACCGCTGGATTGATCATGCGGTGCACATTCGTTGGCTGGAAGCCCTCCAACGATGCCCGGTGGAGGCTTCGACCGACGCATCGATCACCCGATGCACAAGGCCTGCACCGACGCGACTCCGCCTGCACAAGGCCTGCACCGACGCGACTCCGACTGCACCGACGCGACTCCGCCTGCACAAGACTGGACCGACGCCACCGCGCCTGCACAAGACTGGACCGACGCCACCGCGCCTGCGGACGGCACGTTGACTAGACGGGGATCCGATCGCGCCCCGTCAGCTCCGGCGGCGGCCTACG
>JBBQNA010000179.1:0-7206 GCA_038329515.1 Candidatus Limnocylindrales bacterium
CGGCACGGCAAGAGCTAGGCAGGAGTAGCGCATGTCGCGATCCCTCAAAAAGGGACCGTTCATCGAGACGCGGCTCCTTGGCCGGGTCCAGATGATGAACAAGAAGAACGAGAAGAAGGTCGTCAAGACCTGGTCCCGCGCAAGCGTGATCTTCCCGGACTTCATCGGTCATACCGTCGCCGTCTACAACGGCAAGAAGCACATCCCGGTCTTCGTGACCGAGAACATGGTCGGACACCGGCTGGGTGAGTTCGCCCCGACCCGCACCTATCGCGGGCATGGCAAGCACACCGACCGGTCGACCTCACTGAAGTAGGAGGCCGCGATGCGAGTATCAGCAACGGCCAAGTACATCGGCCGATCCACCCGCAAGACCCGTCTGGTCACCCGCGCCATCGTTGGCCGCAAGGTCGATGATGCCGCCGCGATCCTGCGGTTCATGCCCCAGGGGTCCGCGAAAGACGTGGCCAAGGTGCTCAAGAGCGCCACGGCCAACGCCGAGAACAACCATGACCTGTCCGCCGATGACCTGGTGATCGTGGCGGCGATCGCCGACGAGGGTCCGACGATCAAGCGCTTCCGACCGCGCGCCCAGGGGCGTGCGTTCCCCATCCACAAGCCGATGACCCATATCACCATCGTGGTCGAAAGCAAGGAGGCCTGAGGCATGGGTCACAAGGTCCATCCCAATGGCTTCCGGCTTGGTGTGTCGCGCACCTGGAACGCCAAGTGGTACGCCGATCGCGACTACACGGACCTGCTCAAGGAAGACATGACCATCCGGGCGCTGGTAGGCAAGCGACTTGCCAATGCCAGCGTGAGCCTGGTCGAGATCGAGCGGGGCATCAACCACGTCACCGTCACGGTGCACACGGCCAAGCCGGGTATCGTCATCGGCAAGGGCGGCGCCAATGTGGAGTCGCTGCGCCAGGCGGTTGGCAAGCTCACGACCAAGAAGGTCAAGCTGGAGATCAAGGAGATCCGCCAGCCTGAGCTGGACGCGGTCCTGGTCGCCGCCAATATCGCCCAGCAGCTGGCCCGCCGGATCGCATTCCGCAAGGCCATCAAACAAGCTATCCAGCGAACCATGAAGGCGGGCGCCAAAGGCGTCAAGATCTCCGTGTCGGGTCGTCTTGGTGGCGCCGAGATGGCACGTCGCGAATGGGACAAGGAAGGCCGTATCCCGCTGGGCACGCTGCGTGCCGACATCAGCTACGGCCAGGTGCTGTCCCGGACCACCTTCGGCGCCATCGGCGTCAAGGTCTGGATCTACCGCGGCGACGTGCTCCCGGAGCGCACCGCTCCGCATGAGGCCACTGCGGCTGCCGGCGCCATCGCGGGCGGGGCGTAGACCATGTTGATGCCCCGACGCGTCAAGCACCGCAAGCAGCAGCGTGGTCGCATGAGCGGCCCCGCCAAGGGCGGCACGACCATCGCATTCGGCGATTTCGCGCTGATGACCGAGGAACCGGCCTACATCACCAGCCGACAGATCGAGGCGGCACGACGTGCCATGACCCGATACGTTCGCCGCGGTGGCAAGGTCTGGATCCGGATCTTCCCGGACAAGCCGGTGACCAAGAAGCCCGCCGAGGTCCGCATGGGCTCGGGTAAGGGCGCCCCCGACCATTGGGTCGCGGTCGTCCGGCCGGGACGCATCCTGTTCGAGATGGCCGGTGTGCCCCAGGCAGAGGCCGCAGAGGCGATGCGCCTGGCCAGCCACAAGCTGCCCGTCGACGTCAAGTTCCTGGTCCGCGAAGGAGCCGGTGATGGACATCAGTAAGGCTCGCGAGCTGTCAGACCAGGAGCTCCAGACGGAGCTGGTGTCGGCACGCCGACACCTGTATGACCTTCGATTCCAGCTGGCGACCCGTCAGCTGTCCGATTACAGCCAGATCGCACAGACGCGGCGTTCCATCGCCCGACTGTTGACTGTCCAGACCGAGCGCGAGTTCGGTATGGCGTCGGCAGGCGTCGGCGCCGGTCGCGGAGGGAAGTCATGAGCGGCGCGCCACAGACGCGCACTGAGGGGAAGCGGAAGACCAAGGTCGGCCGTGTCGTCTCCGACAAGATGGACAAGACGATCGTCGTCTCGGTCGAGCGACTCGCCCGCCATCGGCTATACAAGCGCGTCATCCGTTTGACGACCCGCTTCAAGGCCCATGACGAGCGCAACGAGGCGCGTATCGGTGACACCGTGCGCATCGAGGAGTCGCGGCCGCTGTCAGCCACCAAGCGCTGGCGGATGGTCGAGGTCGTGCAGCGCGCTGCCGATGGCAGCACCGATCTCGTCGTGGCATCCGAGCCCGAGACCGAGGAGGCCATCCATGCGGTGGCGCATCCCGGCCGCGACCAGGCTGCCGATGCCGCCGCGGAAGAGGTAACCTCGTGATCCAGACCTCCACCCGGTTGCGGGTCGCTGATAACACTGGCGCCCGGACTATCGAGTGCATCCGGATCCTCGGTCGGTCGCAGAAGACCACAGCCGGGGTCGGTGATGTGATCGTGGCCGCCGTCAAGCAGGCGATCCCGAACGCGGCGGTCAAGAAGGGCGATGTGGTCAAGGCCGTCATCGTCCGGACCGCCAAGGAGTACGGACGCCCCGACGGCAGCTACATCCGTTTCGATGAGAACGCGGCGGTGCTCATCAACAATCAGGGCAACCCGCGCGGGACCCGCATCTTCGGACCTGTCGCGCGCGAGCTTCGGGACCGGAACTACATGAAGATCATCTCGCTCGCACCCGAGGTGCTGTGATGCCCCCTGCATCACGGCCACAGCGTCAGACCCGGGTCATGGACATCCGCTCGGGGGACCAGGTCCTGGTCCTTTCCGGCAAGGATGCCGGCAAGAAGGGGACGGTCACCAAGGTGGTCGTCAACACCCAGGGTTGGAAGAAATCGACCAAGAAGTTCGGCGCCGATTGGCAGCGCAAGTCGCCGTTGGCCGGTGCCGCCGTGGTCGTCGACGGTATCAACATCGCGAAGCGAAGCACCAAGCCCCGCTCCAGCGCCGGCCGGACCGACCGTCAGCCGACGGTCCAGCAGGGCGGCATCCTGGATCTCGCGATGCCCCTCAATGTCAGCAACGTCATGGTCATCTGCCCCTCCTGCTCGCGGCCCACACGGATCCGCCACACGGAGGCCGCCGATGGCCGCAGCGTCCGGGCCTGCAGCCACTGTGGCGAGCCCTTGACGCGAGTGGAGAAGAAGCGCAAGTGAGCGAGCTCCGTCAGCGGTACATCACGGAAGTCGTGCCCGCGCTCCAGAAGGAGTTCGAGTATGGCAACGCGATGCAGGTGCCGCGCCTGACCAAGATCGTCGTCAACATCGGCCTGGGCGAGGCACTTCGAGACGCGAAAGCGATCGATGCTGCCCTGGGCGACCTCACCCTCATCACGGGCCAGAAGCCTGTCGTGACGCGTGCCAAGCGGTCCATCGCACAGTTCCGACTGCGCACGGGCAATGCCATCGGCGTCATGGTCACCCTTCGGGGCGAGCGCATGTGGGACTTCCTGGAGCGCCTCACGCGCGTGGCACTGCCGCGCATCCGTGACTTCCGGGGCGTGCCCGGCAAGTCGTTCGATGGCCGTGGCAACTACTCCCTGGGCCTTCGCGAGCAGCTCGCGTTCCCGGAAATCGACTACGACCAGATCGACCGCCTGCGTGGGCTCGAAGTGAGCATCGTCACGACGGCGACCAATGACGAGGAGTCCAAGCGATTGCTGGCTCTCCTCGGCATGCCATTCGCCAACTGACCGAGGAGCGGATCGATGGCCAAGAAGTCCCTCATCGCCAAGGCAAAGCGCAAGCAGCGGTTCGACGTCCGGAGCTACAACCGTTGCTACGTCTGCGGTCGGCCGCGCGGCTACATGCGTCGCTTCGCACTCTGCCGTATCTGCTTCAGGGAGCGTGCCCTGCTGGGCCAGATCCCGGGCGTGACGAAGTCGAGCTGGTAGCCCAATGAATATCTCTGACCCCATCGCGGACATGCTCACGCGTATCCGCAACGCCAGCAGCGCTCGACATGACGACGTGCTGGTCCCCAACTCCCGCGTGAAGCTGGCCATCGCCAAGATCCTCAAGGACGAGGGCTTCATCGTGGATTTCACGGAGTACCAGGAAGGTCCCCGGAACTTCCTCAAGATCCAGCTGAAGTACGTCGGGCGCGTGCCCGTCGTGAGCGGACTCAAGCGAATCAGCAAGCCCGGACTGCGGGTCTATGCGGCGAAGACCGACATCCCCAGGGTCCTCGGCGGCCTGGGTCTCGTCATCGTCAGCACCAGCCATGGGATCATGACCGGACAGCAGGCCCGCAGGGGCCAGCTGGGCGGCGAGATCCTGGCATACGTCTGGTAGGTCCGAATGTCACGTATCGGCAGACTCCCCATCCCGGTCCCGGCCGGCGTGGATATCACCATCGATGGCAGCCATGTGGCCGTGACCGGCCCCAAGGGCCAGCTGGCGCGTGACATCTCGCCCGTGCTGAGCCTCGTGCGTGAGGACGGCATCCTTCGCGTCGAGCGTCCCAACGACCTCAAGAAGTCGCGGGAGCTCCACGGGCTGACCCGTACCCTCATCGCCAACATGGTCATCGGCGTCACCACCGGCTACCGCAAGGGCCTTGAGATCACCGGCGTCGGGTATCGTGCCCAGCTGGTGGGACGCAAGCTCCAGCTGAGCCTGGGCTATAGCCACCCCATCGAGATCGATCCCCCCGAGGGCATCGCGTTCGAGGTCGAGAACCCCACCCGACTGGCGGTCACGGGCATCGACAAGGAGCTGGTCGGCCACGTCGCAGCCCGCGTCCGACAGATGCGCAAGCCGGAACCCTACAAGGGCAAGGGTGTGCGCTACACGGGCGAGGTCATCCGTCGCAAGGCCGGCAAGTCCGGCAAGATCGGCGGCAAGAAGTAACACCCACGGTGCGGACCCGCTGAGGGACCGCACCGGCACCGACGGGTCGAGCGTCATCGCCCGCCCCGAACCGACCAAAGGAGAACCACGAGCATCATGGCCAAGGCCGCCGACAGGGGCGCCGCGCGCCGCAAGCGCCACTCTCGGATCCGCCTGCACCTTGCAGGCACGACCGAGCGGCCGCGACTCGCTGTGTTCCGCAGCATCGAACAGATCTATGCCCAGGTCATCGACGACACCACGGGTCACACCCTCGCGAGCGCCTCGTCGCTGGAGGCTTCCCTCAAGGGAGCAGCCGGCACCAAGGTCGAGTCTGCTCGCAAGGTCGGTGTCCTCGTCGCCGAACGTGCACGGGCTGCCGGGATCGAGCAGGTCGTCTTCGACCGCGCCGGGTTCCGGTATCACGGGCGGATCAAGGCGCTCGCCGATGGCGCGCGCGAATCCGGCCTCGACTTCTAGAGGAGAATCTCGATGGCACGGATCGATCCGAGCAAGCTGACCCTCGAAGAGCGGGTCGTCCAGATCAACCGGGTGGCGAAGGTCGTCAAGGGCGGTCGACGCTTCAGCTTCAGCGCCGTGGTCGTCGTTGGCGACGGCAACGGCCATGTCGGCGCGGGCCTGGGCAAGGCCGGTGAAGTGCCGGAGGCCATCCGCAAGGGCGTCGAGGACGCAAAGAAGCACCTCATCCGCGTGCCGCTCGTGGGGACCACCATCCCGCACGAGGTACTCCAGCAGTACGGCGCGTCCACGGTCCTGCTCAAGCCTGCGTCGCAGGGCACCGGTGTCATCGCCGGTGGCTCGGTGCGTGCCGTGGTCGAGGCCGCTGGTGTGCGCGACATCCTGTCCAAGTCGCTGGGCTCCACGAACCCCGTGAACGTCGTCCGGGCGACCCTCGAAGGCCTGCGCAGCCTCCACAGCGCCGAGGAGCTGAGCGCCCGCCGCGGCAAGCAGCTGTACTCGTTCATCCCGGGCCAGCCGCGCCCGGTCACGGAGGGAACCGATGGCCGGTAAGCTGCTGGTCACGCTCCGCAAGAGCACTGTCAGCACCACCGCTCGTGCCCGTGGCACGGTCCGCGCCCTGGGCCTGGATCGCATTGGTCACACGGTGGTCCATCGTGACGACGCCGTCACCCGGGGTATGGTGCGTACCGTGCGCTACCTGGTGACCGCCGAGGAGATCCCGGACACCGAGGCGGCGTCTGGCACCTCTACTGATGCCCAGGAGGGCAAGCCGTGAAGCTCCACGATCTCAAGCCCGCCGCTGGGTCGACCCACCGACGCATCCGTGTCGGTCGAGGTATCGCTGCCGGCAAGGGCAAGACCGCCGGGCGCGGCACCAAGGGACAGAAGTCCCGTGCAGGTGCCTCGATCCCAGCGTGGTTCGAGGGCGGTCAGACCCCGATCCACATCCGCGTGCCCAAGCTGCGCGGCTTCAAGCCCATCGGACGCATCGAGTTCCAGGTGGTCAACATCGGCCGCATCTCCGCGTACGCGGAAGCCGGTCGACTGGGCGAGCCCCTCACGGAGCGTTCGCCCTACACCGTGAACCCGGAGGTCCTTCGCGCGGCTGGGCTCATCAGCAAGGACCGCGTACCCGTGAAGATCCTGGGCAACGGTGAGGTCTCGGTGCCGATGTTCGTGCTCGCCGATGCGTTCACGTCCACCGCGCGCGCCAAGATCGAGGCCGCCGGTGGCGCACTCCAGAGCCTGATGCCCGAGAAGCAGCTTCGCGTGCTCGACACGGCGACGACGACGTCGGCCGATGCCGTGGACGACGCTCCGACCGCGCCCGATGGCGCTCCGGCGGAGCTGGATGGCGGATCCGCGGACACGGCTTCCCAGGACTGACGCACGGTGTTCGACGCCCTCGTCAACGCCTTTCGCGCGCCGGATATCCGGAAGCGCATCCTGTTCGTCCTCGCGATGCTGGTCGTGGTGCGCGGGCTTGCCCACGTGCCGGTGCCGGGCGTGGACAAGGCTGCGCTGGATACGGTCATCACCGCGAATCCGTTCCTGCAACTACTCGACCTGTTCTCGGGCGGCGGCCTGGCCTCGTTCTCGATCATCGCCCTTGGCGTGAACCCGTACATCAATGCCTCGATCATCATGCAGCTCATGACCGGCGTCGTGCCGCGTCTGCAACAGCTGCAGCGTGAGGGTGAGTACGGCCGCAACAAGATCAACCAGTACACCCGTTACCTGACGGTTCCCCTGGGCCTGCTGCAGGCATACGGGTATCTCATCCTGCTGTCCAGCCAGAACCCCGGTGGCGTCCAGGTCATCCCGAACT
>JBBQNA010000180.1:0-7159 GCA_038329515.1 Candidatus Limnocylindrales bacterium
GCCGCGCACCACGAGATCGAGGTCAACGCCATCCGCAACGCGGCGGCGATCATCGATGTCTCGCCGCTGTTCAAGTACCGCGTCTCGGGCTCGGATGCGCAGCGCCTTGTCGATCGCGTCATCATCCGCGACGCCACGAAGCTCGTTCCGGGGCAGGTCTACTACACGCCCTGGTGCGACGAGCACGGCAAGGTCATCGATGACGGCACCGTCAGCCACATGGATGACGGCAGCTACCGCTGGACCGCTGCGGATGCCCAACTCCGCTGGCTACGCCTGAATGCGCGGGGTCTCGACGTGAGCATCGAGGAGACGTCCGAGCAGATCGCCGTGCTGGCACTCCAGGGACCCCTGTCGCGGGACGTGCTGGAGGCCGTGACCGGCGAGTCGTTCGCCGACCTGCGCTACTTCCGGCGGCGGAGCAGCCGCATCGGCGACATGGACATCGATGTCAGTCGCACCGGCTACACCGGCGACCTCGGCTACGAGCTATGGGTCGATGCGGCCCGGGCGACCGAGATGTGGGACGCGCTCATGGAGTCCGGGCGCGCGTACGCCCTGCGACCTGCCGGGATGCTGGCCCTGGATGTGGTGCGCGTCGAGGCGGGGCTCATCCTGCTGGAGGTCGACTACACCTCGTCCATGCACGCGCTCATCCCGGAGCAGAGCTACTCACCGGGCGAGATCGGCCTCGGGCGCCTGGTCGCCCTGGACAAGGAGACGCCCTTCGTGGGCCAGGAAGCCCTGCGTCGGGAGGCGAGGACTGGTGGGCCGTCTCGACGCCTCGTCGGCCTGGACCTGGACTGGGTGGCCATGGAGCGCCTCTACGCGGCCCAGGACCTGACGCCCGCGCTGTCCTCGGCCGCGTGGCGCCAGCAGATCCCGGTGTACGCCGGAGGCCGCCAGGTGGGGCGCGCCACGAGCGGCACCTGGAGCCCGGGTCTCAAGCAGAACATCGCGATCGCCTGCGTCGAGGCACGTCATGAGCCGGTCGGCAGCAGCCTCGAGATGGAGTGGACCGTGGAAGGCCGCCGCGGACGCGTTGGTGCCACGGTCGTGCCGCTCCCCTTCTACGACCCGCCCCAGAAACGAGCCTGACCCATGACCACGACCTTTCCGTATCGCATCGGCCGGTGGTCGCGGTATGCCTTGGTGCCGTTCGGGGTCCGAGCCGGGCATCGGGAGGTCGAGGTGGATGACACCCGCATCGTCTCCCGCTTCGGCTGGGTCTCGACCGAGATCGCCCTGACGGACGTCGAGCGCTGGGATATCACGGGTCCATACCACTGGTTTCGGGCCATCGGGATCCGGCACTCGATCTTCCAACAGGACATCAGCTTCTGCGGGGACGCGGCCGGCGCGGTGCGCCTGCACCTGAAGACGCCTCGCCAGATCAGCTTCGTGCGCTCCGTGCGCGAGGTCTACCTGGGGGTCGAGGAGCTCGCGGGTCTGGCTGCGCACCTGACCGCCCGGGGCATCCCGGGTGAGGACCTTCGGCGCGCCTCCTGATGAGGGGTCAGGCGTCCGGCGATGTGGCCGCCACCACACCGTGAGGCTGAGGCTCCAGCCCGTGTACACGCTTTGGAAGCGTGTCAGGAATGTACGGTATAGACGTGCGTGACGTCCTGGATCGACTGGAACGGCTGGGCCTCCGGTGGTATGTCACCGGCTCCGAGGCCCTCGGGCGGTATGGCGAACCTCGCCAGACCGGGGATATCGACATCGTCGTCGACCTCGACGTCCCTGGATTCGAGCGCATCACGCCGCAGTTCCAGGATGCCTATGCGGTAGCGGACGCCGTTGACTTCGGCGGCTACGTGATGGCCTCACTCATCTCGATCGACGACTTCGGCAAGGTCGATATCATCTTCCAACGACCTGACGCGTGGTCGGCCTCGGCGATGGACCGACGGCAGCGATGGACCCATCCCGTCGTCGGGCTGATCTGGATCATCTCGCTCGAGGACCTGATCATCGCCAAGCTCGAGTGGTCATCGGGCACGTCGGAACTCCAGCTCCGCGATTGCCGCAACCTGGTCCGAGTGAACGAGACCGACATCGACTGGCCCTATCTAAACCACTGGGCCGGTGTCCAGGCCATCGACACGCTGCTTCGCGAGGTCCGCGATGCGCCCTGACCCCGGCCGTGCGCTCATGGATGCACGGATCGCCGCGATGAGCCCGACAGCGCGGACGTTGGCGGCAGCTCGCCTGCGCCACACGGGGATGCTGCTGGTGTGGCAACGATCGGACGAGGCCGGCCCCATGACCGAGTTCCAGCGGGCGATGTTCCTCATCGATCGGCTGTACCCGGAGATGCCGACGCAGCATCGGGAACAGTTCCGTCAGCAGTTGGAGGCCCGTTGGCACGCCGGAACCTGGAACGGCTTCCGACGGCCATCGCCGACCTTCGATCCCAGGCGATGACTCGATGCGGCGACTGGGGGTCGATCGCGACCTGACGACCTGACGGCGCCCTCAGACCATCGCGACCTCGACGACCACGGCGGCCTCGGCGGCCTCGGCGGCCAACCCGGACAGGAAGCGTGGCTCGACCCCGTAGACCTCGCGGATCCGGTCCGCGGTCAGGACTGCGGCTGTCGGGCCGTCGGCGACCATCCGGCCCCGGTCCAGCATGGCCAGGCGCGGGAAGAAGTGACTCGCGAGGGTCAGGTCGTGGAGCACGGCGAGCACCGTCATCCCCTCCTCGTCCGAGAGTCGCACCAGCAGCTCCATGACCTGCACCTGGTGGCGCAGGTCCAGGTGGACCGTCGGTTCGTCCAGCACCAGCACCCTGCCGCCCTGGGCGAGTGCCATGGCGATGAGTGTCAGCTGGCGTTCCCCAGTCGAGAGTGTCCGGACGTCCCGGCCGCGCAACTGGAGGATGCCCACCCGGTTGAGCGCTGCGACCACGGCCGCCCGGTCCCCTGCGGTCGGCCCCGACCAGGCCTGCAGGTAGGGTGTCCGACCCAGGGTCACCACGGCCTCCACGGTCATCGCGAACGGCAGCTGGACCGTGCCCGGCACAACTGACACGATACGCGCCACGTCACTCCGGGTCATGGACGAAACCAGGCGATCGCCGACCATGACACTCCCGGCTGCGGGCGTCACGAGACCAGTCAGACAGCGCACAAGGGTGGACTTGCCCGCGCCGTTGGGCCCCACGAGGCAGGCACGCTCCCCTGCCCCCAACCTCAGGTCGACCTCCCGGAGCACCACGCGCGAGCCGTAGGTCACAGAGACACCTCGCGCCTCCACGGCGGCGGGCAACGGCTCAGAGCTCATATGCACCCGGCGACCGGCGCAGCAGGACCAGGAACACCGGCACGCCGATGAGCGCCGTCACGATCCCCACGGGCAGCTCGCCGGGGATGCGGGCGATGAGGTCGGCGAGGACCATGAAGGCGGCGCCCAGCAGCGCGGACAGTGGCAACACGAGACGCGCACTGGGGCCCACCACCAGGCGCACGGCGTGGGGCACGATGAGGCCCACGAAGCCGATGAGCCCCGCCAGGGCGACGGCCGACGCGGTCACGAGCGCGGCAAGGGCCAGCAGCACCCGCCGTTCGTGGCGGACGTCGACACCCAGGTGCGCGGCCGCATCGTCGCCGAGCAGCAGCGCATCCAGTGACCGGGCGCGGCTGACGATGAGCAGCGTCCCCAGCACGATGATGGGCAACCCGACGACCACCTGCGCCCAGGATGCGTTGGCGAAGCTGCCCAGCAGGTACGCCACGATGCGTCGCAGGTTGTCGCCCGACAGGTACATGGCCATGGCCAGACCGGCCGCCAGCACCGAGCCCACGGCATAGCCCACGAGCAAGATCGAGGATCGGGACTCGCTGCCTCGTGACAGCCGGTAGACGACGGCCACCGCCACCAGCGCGCCACAGAACGCAAGGGTGTTGGCCACCCCGAAGCCGAGCACCGCGACCTGGATGGGCAACAGCACCCCGATGGCCGCGCCGAGTGCGGCGCCACTGGCCGTGCCCAGCACATACGGGTCCGCCAGCGGGTTGCGCAGCAGACCCTGGAACGCAGTGCCCGCGACCGCGAGGCCCATGCCCACGATCATCGCCGTGAGCACCCGCGGCAGTCGCAGCTCGACCACGATGGTCTCGGTGGAGGCGGGCCAGATGCCGGCGGGCAGGCCCAGCAGACGATGGCCAAGGACGGCAAGCGTGTCGCTCACCGGCAGCGACACGTTGCCCAGGACGATGCCCGCGAGGACGACGATGCCCAGGGACACCAGGCCGCCGACCGCCACCATGAGCGGGCGACGCCCGACTGCCGAGCCACGGATGGCGACCGATGCCCCGGTCGCCAGGCCCGAGCTCACCGCTGCATCAGGGCTGCGCGCTGCCGGAGGCCGACGGCGCTGTCGTCGAGGCCGCGACGGCACACATCGGCGGGTCGGCCGGGAAGTCGGTCAGCTCGTCCGCCAGCTCCGGGTGGATGGCACGCGTCAGGGACGCGAGGCCGTCCGCGAGACGCGGTCCGGGTCGGGTGATGACGGTGTCGTTCACGGGTCGCACTGCGCCCGCCCTGACCGCCGTGATGTCGGCCCAGCCGGGCCGCGCCGCGACCACGTCGGGGCATACGCCGTACAGCGCGTCGCCCAGCACGATGACCTCGGGATCGGCCACGATGAGTTGCTCCACCGGGATGCTGAACACGGCCGGATCGGTGGTCGTGATGGCATCCCCACCGGCGAGCCCGACGAGGTCCTCGATGAACGAGTCCGGCGCGGGACCATACAGCTCCGGCTGGTCCCCGATCTCGTAGAACGTGCGGGGAGTCGTGCCCGTCGCGGCCGCGAGCGCCGAGATGTGCTCGATGGACGCCGCCATGTCCGTGGCCATCGACTCCGCGGCGGCGTCCGCACCGCCACCCAGGGCGTCGCCGATGAGCCGGATGTCAGCCATCACGCCGTCGGCGTCTTCGGCGTACAGCACCACCACCGGGTAGCCCAGCTCGCGCATCCGGGCGATGTCGGCATCGGGTGTGAAGCCGTTGCCGGCCGCGAGCACCAGGTCCGGCTCCAGGGCCACGACCTGCTCCATGAGCACGCCGGTATAGGTCGCCACGTCCGCCAAGGCGGGGGCTTGGGCGGGATAGTCGTCGTAGTCGGTACCGCCCACCAGCCGGTCGCCGGCGCCCAGCGCGAACGCCGTCTCGGTGATGGCCGGCGACAGACTGATGACCCGTGCCGGGTCCGACGGGAAGGTCACGACCGTGCCGGTGTCATCGGTGAGCGTCGTGGCGGGCACACCCTGCGGCACCCCGGCCGATGGGCTCTGCGCGATGACAGGCGCACCGGCGGCAAGGACCATGGCGGCGGCCACTCCGAGCGCCATTGCCCAGGCATGACGAGACCCCTTGCCGGGAACGCCGGAAGGGGCCACGGAACGATGGTCGAGTCGGGTCAAGGTGCCATCCCTCTCTCTCGGAAGGTGTGTGCACGACCCCAGGAGCGGCGACCGGACTTCCAGCCTCTTGGCTGGTCACCGTAGCGGGACTGTGCCGGATTCTCACCGGCTTCGCGATCGCGGGGTCAGGCGTGTTCGGTTGTCGAAGCGAGCATAGCAGGCGCCGATATCGCCGCTCCCCTGTTCGCGACACCGCTGTGGCCTGACGTCGGCGGGCGTGCGTCGCAGGACGTAAGTCCCCGATAAGGACCGACACCGATACTGCGCAGTGTCCGCCTCCCTCCGCCGGGAATCCGCCCGCCGAAGGAGGTCTCGCATCATGCGGGAGGTTCATCATGGGCGACGCGCGGTGCTGCTTGCGGCCGTTGCGGTGCTGACGTTCAGTGGCCAGTCGGGGCAGGTTGCTGCCGCGGACGGGCACAACGACATCTCGGCGATACCCGGCTGTCCGGCACGACCGGACGGTCGGCTGCAGCCACCCGGCGATCGCCAGCCACACACGGGCCCGACACGAACGCGAGCGGCCAGTCCTGCCTGGCAGACCACGCTCGACGAATCGGGCACCGTACGGGGTCACACCCTGCGGGTCGATGCCTCGACCTGGCGAGCCGGACCGCGAGCGTTCGCCGACGGGCCCTTCCAGGGCACGCTGGTCACCGGCGAGCGGTCCGCGGCAGGTACCCGGGTCCGCCTCATCGACCTGACCCGGCGGTGCACCGCGCGGAGCATCAGCCTGGGTGCGCTCGTGTACGGCTCGCTCGTGCTCGACGACGGGACGCTGGTCGTCAGCCTCGTCGACCGCCAGACTCGCGCTGAGCTCGGCGTGTGGCAGATCGGTCGTGGAGCGACCGCCGCGCCACGGCGTCTCATCGCGCCGCCCAGTGGTCCGGAAACGACCGCCATCCCGCGCGGCGTGACGTTGCGCGTCTCCAGCCTGGGTGTGCTGGCACGCTGGTGCGGCGCCGGTTCGTGTATCACGCGCGGCAGCTCGCGCCTCGCCACCGGCCTGGCCGCCGAGGTCGACCTCGATCCGGACGCCGATCTGGACGGCGCCGGGTCATTGCCGCTCCGGTCACCTCGGCCGGTGCCCGTCTACGACCGCTGGTTCCCGTGGGCCGTGCTGTCCTTCCGGTTCCACACCACGGATGTCTCGCCCGGCTGGATGAAGAACGCCATCAAGGCCGCCGCGGACGGTGCGACCGACACGTCGCGATCCCTGTCACCCATCTTCGCGCCTGTCGACGGCAGCGCCAAGGGCGTCATCCGGTACACCTCCAGCTTCTCCAGCAACTGCGCCAATGCCATCGCATGCGCCAGTCACGATGCTGACGCGTGGACGTTGCGCATGCGCCCGCACGGCCATGACTTCCGGTGGGGTGAGCTTCGCTGGTGCCAGAAGACGAACTCGGACGGCTGTTTCGATGCCGAACGGGTCGCGATCCACGAATTCGGCCACATCGTCGGCCTCGACCATCCCGAGACGGCGGGCTTCCGGCTCGCCCCGTCGACCACGGTGATGCACCAGGTCTCACCCTCTCGACCGCACGCCGCCTGGGATCGCGACAGCTTTGGCGCGTGTGACGTGGCGAGCCTCCAGGAGCAATACGGCACGCCGACCATGTCAACGCCCATCTCCACCTGCAACGATGTGGACACCCGGATCAGCCTCTCAGCTTCGGCCACCCAGGTCGCGGCCGCTGGGCGCCTCGTCCTGACCGCGGACCTGC
>JBBQNA010000181.1:0-7100 GCA_038329515.1 Candidatus Limnocylindrales bacterium
GACCGGCTGCGGGTGCTGTACGTCTCGCCCCTCAAGGCGCTGGCCCATGATGTCGACCGGAACCTGCGTTCGCCCATGGCGGGCATCGCGCTGGCGGCCGCCGGCAGGGAAGCCCCGAGCACGTCCATCCGGGTCGGCATCCGGACAGGGGACACACCCGCCGATGAGCGACGCGCGTTCGGCAAGCGTCCACCGGACATCCTGGTCACGACCCCGGAGTCGCTGTACCTGATGCTCACCTCCGCGGCTCGCGAGACGCTGCGCTCGGTGGAGTGGGTCATCGTGGATGAGATCCACGCCATGGCGGGCACCAAGCGTGGCGCACACCTGGCGCTGTCGATGGAACGGCTGACGGCCATCACCAGGCGACCGCCGCAGCGCATCGGCCTGTCAGCCACGCAGCGGCCTCTGTCCGCGGTCGCCGCCTTCCTGGGTGGCCGGGATACGGGTGCCGACGGCGACGGCGTGGCTACTGCTCGTCCGGTGACCATCGTGGATGCGGGCGTGCGCAAGCCGCTGCTGCTCCAGGTGGTGGTGCCCGTCGACGACATGAGCCGGCTGGGCGAGCCCATCCCGCTGGAGGAGGCACCCGGCGGTCCGGCGGCTGCCGGTGAGCAGCGGACGAGCATCTGGCCGTCGGTGTATCCGCGCATCCTGGAGCTCATCCGGTCGCACCGCAGCACCATCGTGTTCGCGAACAGCCGACGGTTGGCGGAGCGACTGGCGCTCAAGCTCAACGAGCTCGCCGGGGAAGACCTGGTCCGGGCGCATCACGGATCACTCGCGCGGGAACAGCGCCTGATCATCGAGGAGATGCTCAAGGAGGGCCGCCTGCCGGCACTCGTGGCCACCAGCTCCCTCGAGCTGGGCATCGACATGGGCGCCGTGGACCTGGTCATCCAGGTGGAGTCGCCCTTGTCTGTAGCACGGGGATTGCAACGTATCGGTCGAGCCGGCCACCAGGTCGGTGAGCCGTCCAAGGGCGTCATCTTCCCCAAGTACCGCGGTGACTTGCTGGAATGCGCCGTCGTCACGCGCCTGATGCATGACGGCGCCATCGAACCAACGGTCGTGCCTCGCAACCCGCTCGATGTCCTCGCCCAGCAGATCGTCGCTGCGTGCGTGGAGCGACCCTGGACCGCGGACGAGCTCTACCGGCTGGTCCGCGGCGCGGAGAACTATGCGGAGCTGGGTCAGGAGTCGTTCGAGGCGGTCCTGGGCATGCTCGCAGGCCAGTACCCCAGCGACGAGTTCGCGGAACTCCGGCCGCGCGTCATCTGGGACCGCGCGGCGGGCACGGTGCGCACCCGGGGTGATGCCCGGACCGTTGCGGTGATCTCGGGTGGCACCATCCCCGACCGCGGCCTGTTCCCCGTCTTCCTCGCGGACGACGACGCGGCGGTGGCCGGTACCGCTGGTCCCGGAACGCGGGCACGCGCGGCACGCGCCGGTGGTCGCCGGGTGGGTGAGCTGGACGAGGAGATGGTGTACGAGGCGCGGGAGGGCGAGGTCATCCTGCTGGGGGCGTCGGCCTGGCGCATCGAGTCCATCGGCCATGACCGGGTCCTGGTCTCGCCAGCGCCCGGCGAGCTGGGCAAGGTGCCGTTCTGGAAGGGGGATGGTGTCGGCCGCCCGGTCGACCTGGGTCGTGCGCTCGGTGCCTTCACCCGCGAGATGGGTGACCTGACTGCCAGGGGCAGCCGCGGCCACGAACAAGCGATGACGTTGCTCCAGGAGCGCCACGACCTGGACGAGCTGGCCGCCCGCAACCTGTTGGCGTACCTGGACGAGGAGCGCGGCGCGACCGGCACCTTGCCGACGGACAGGACCATCGTGCTCCAGCGGTTCCGGGACGAGCTCGGTGACTGGCGGGTGTGCCTCCTGAGCCCCTTCGGGGCGCGCGTGCACGCACCCTGGGCGCTGGCCATCGAGGCCCGACTTCGGGAGCGGTTGGGGGTCGAGGTCCAACCCATCTGGTCCGACGACGGCATCGTGGTCCGGCTGCCATCCGCGGATGAAGGGATCGACTGGTCGGCTGGGGATGGCGCCCTGGACCTCGCGGGTGGCCGGGGTGCGACCCAGGCGGCGGAAGCGGCTGTGCTCATCGAGTCGGAGGACATCGAGGAGCTGGTCGTGGGCGCGGTCGGATCCTCCGCCTTGTTCTCCAGCCGCTTCCGGGAGAACGCAGCACGGGCGCTGTTGCTGCCGCGTCGTCGGCCGGGCAGCCGGACACCGCTGTGGCAGATGCGCCAACGCTCGGCGCAGTTGCTGGCCGTGGCCAGTCGGTACGGCTCGTTCCCGATCATCCTCGAGACGTATCGCGAGTGTCTCCAGGACGTGTTCGACCTGCCCGCCCTGCGGGAGGTGCTGGCGGCCATCGAGCGGCGTGAGGTTCGCGTCGTGAGTGTGGAGACGCAGCGGGCCTCGCCGTTCGCGAGCTCACTGCTGTTCGACTACATCGCGGCGTACATGTACGAGGGCGACGCGCCGTTGGTCGATCGGCGCGCACAGGCCCTGGCGCTCGACCGCGACCTGTTGCGGGAGTTGCTGGGTGCGGAGGAGCTGCGGGAGCTGCTCGACGCGGATGCCCTGGGCGAGCTGGAGCTGGAGCTCCAGGCGCTGACGCTGGAGCGCGCGGCTGGGTCGGCCGATCAGGTCCATGACCTGTTGCGCGGCCTGGGCGACCTGTCGACGGATGAGGTCGCCGCGCGCGTGCGAGGCATCGATGCTGCATCGCGCGGCCGCGCCGCGGGGGAGTGGCTGGGGGCACTGGCCGCGGACCGGCGCGCCGTGGAGGTGCGTATCGCTGGCGCCATCCGCTGGATCGCCACGGAGGACGCCGCGCGCTACCGCGATGCCGTCGGTGTCGTGCCGCCGCGGGGCGTGCCGGAGGCGTTCCTGGGCCAGACCCGGGATGCGCTCGGCGGCCTGTTGTCGCGCTACGCGCGCCGCCACGGACCGTTCCTGGCGGATGGCCCGGTCGCTCGATGGGGGCTGCCACGCGGCGTCGTGGAGACTGGCCTGGAGCGCCTGATGGGGGCCGGCGTCCTGGTGCGCGGCGAGTTCCGGCCGGGTGGTGTGGAGCGGGAGTGGTGCGACCCGGAGGTCCTCCGGATGCTCCGACGACGGTCCCTGGCCAAGTTGCGGCGAGAGGTGGAGGCGGTCGAGCCGCGCACCCTTGGCCGCTTCCTGCCGGCGTGGCAGGGGGTTGGCTCGACCCTTGGTGGTACGGACCGGCTGCTGGAGGTCATCGCGCAACTGGAAGGTCTGGCGCTGCCGGCGAGCGTCCTGGAACGGGACATCCTGCCCGCTCGTGTGGGGCGCTACGGAGCCCGGATGCTGGACGAGCTGCTGGCCTCGGGGGAGGTGGTCTGGCTGGGTGCCGGATCGCTGGGTCGCGACGACGGCCGAGTCCAGCTGTGGCGCGCGGATCGCCTGGGCTACGCGTTGTCGGCAATGGCAGCTCCGACCTCCGCGGAATCCTGGATCGCGGCGGCGATCCTGGCGCATCTGCGCGACCGGGGTGCCTCGTTCTATCGGGAGCTCCTCGCGGCAGTGCTGCGGGCGACAGCTGCGTCAGATGCACATGCACCCACGCAGCGGGAGTTGCTGGACACCCTCTGGGACCTCGTCTGGTCCGGCCGACTCACCAACGACACGTTCCTGCCCATCCGTGCCCTGCGCTGGCCACGTGCTGGTCGGGACCGCCCGGCGGCTCGTCCGCGGCTGGGAGCCACGGGTCGGATGGGGCCGCCCGAGGGCGCAGGTCGCTGGTCAATGGTGTCGGAGGCGATCGAGACCGCGATCGCCATCTCCGGAGGCGTACCCCCATCCGACACGGAGCGGCGACACGCCCTTGCCCTTCGACTCCTCGACCGCAATGGGCTCCTCACACGTGACGGCGCAGCAGCGGAGGACGTGCCCGGCGGCTTCGCCGCCATCTATCCCATCCTGCGCGAGATGGAGGACCGGGGGCGGATCCGACGGGGCTACTTCGTGGAGGGACTCGGCGGTGCCCAGTTCGCCCTGCCGGGAGCCCTGGACCGGCTACGCGCCGAGCGGTCAGCGCCAGGTGACAGCAGCGCCGGCACGTTCGGGATCCGGGATGTGCTGTTGCTGGCCGCCACGGACCCCGCCAACCCGTATGGTGTGACCCTGCCCTGGCCGAGCGGCGAGTCCGATGGTGCCCGTGCCTCGTTCCCGCGGGCTGCGGGCGCATACGTGGTGCTCGTGGACGGGGATCCGGTCGTATACCTCGAGCGGGGTCGCAAGTCCATCCGGACGTTGCCAGCGTTCGCCGACACGGAGACCGCGGCGCTGGCTTTGCGCGCCCTGTCGGGCCTGGTCACCGACGGCAGGATGCGCTCACTCCAGATAGGCCGTATCGATGGCGAAGCGATCGGGTCGTCGCCGCACCGGGATGCCTTGTCCCATGCCGGCTTCGAGGCCGGCTACCGCGGCTTCGTGTTCGGCGGCGCGCGAGGTGCCTGAGGGTGACACGCTCTTCCGGACGGCGACGGTGCTCCGGGACGTGTTGCTGGGGCGGGTCGTACGTGCGGCACGTGGCCGACCCGGCGGGGCGGCCCTGGGCAAGGTCGTGGGCATGCGCATCGACCGTGTGGACGCCCAGGGCAAGCACCTGCTCATCGGGTTTGACGGCGGCCTGACGCTCCACACCCACCTGCGGATGAACGGATCATGGCACCGATACCGGCCCGGCGAGCGATGGCGCCGGAGGCCGGCCCGCGCGGTGTGTGTCATCGAGGTGCCCGATGGCGTGGCGGTCTGTTTCGATGCGCCGGTGGTGGAGCTGCTCGACTCCCGGGCACTGGCCATCCATCCCGCGCTCGCGACCCTCGGTCCAGATCTGCTCGCATCCGCGCCGGATCTCGATGGGGCGCTGGTGCGGCTGGGGTCGGCAGCACGCCGTGACATGCCGGTGGGGGAGGCGCTGCTCGACCAACGAGCCCTTGCTGGTCTGGGCAACGTCTACCGCAGCGAGCTGTGCTTCATGGAGCGTGTCGATCCGTTCCTGCCCGTTGGCCGGGTCGACCCAGCCGTGCTGGAGCGATTGGTGGCCACAGGCGCCCGGCTGCTGCGGGCCAACAGCTCGGGGCCCCATCGGACGACGACGCCAGATGCCCTGGGAGCCCAGCCCGGTGTCGATGCGCCGGGGTCGGCGATCCGCCGCGCCGATGGCGACCGGCTGTGGGTCTATGGGCGGACCGGCCGCCCATGTCGCCGCTGCGGCACGCTCATCCGGAGCCTCGTGACGGGTGCGATGCCCCGGCGTGTGTGGTGGTGTCCGGCATGTCAGCCAGCCGGTTCGGGCGGTTTGGAGACGGCGACCGGCTCGGGCGCCGCGGCGGCAGGGGAGATGCCGAACATCGAGCGGATGTGAGCGCTGACCCACGCAATGGCTGCGTGCGGGGGCCGGTCGGCTGACCTGACCTCGCGCCATTGCAGCTGCGTGGCTGTGACGATCTCACGGGCGAGCGGGCGCCACTCTGCCGGCTCCAGGAGGCGCGGCCGCATCCAGATCCATGGCACGCATGCCCACAACAGCAGCAGATAGTCCAGTCGGAATGGTCTCGGGAACGCGATCGCGGCCTGCATCTGGGCAACGGTCTGAGGCCACGTCGCGAGTGCCAGCAGCAGCGCGACAGCCATCCAGATGAGACCCCAGAGTCGGGCTCGCCCGGGCAGGATGAGCCACAGTGGTGCCGGGAACCACTTGAGGACCGTGGCCAGTGCCCAGAGACCGCCGCCCAGCCGCGGCCCCACGAACTGCGCCGCCCAGATACCGAGGGCACACAGCAGCGTGATGTTGCCGGTGTCCAGAGTCGCGGCGATGGGTGCGGCAAGGATGCACAGCAGGACCGCGGTGGCCAGCGGGTGCTGCTTGTAGGCCCATGACGCCGACCACAGGAGCAGCAGCACATTGACGCCCCGCCACACGAACCAGGCCACATCCCAAGGCAGCAACGCCCAGGGCAGGAAGATGGGCACCGACCAGGGCGCGTACACATAGGGCAGGTATGGGGCAGGTGGCGCCATGGGGCTGCCGCCGTCGAGCCAGACACGGACACCGCCCCAATACGCCCGGGCGTCGGCACCCGCAAGCTCGCCCCGGGCCACCAGGAACACGACCACGGCCGTGCCCGCAAAGCTGACCAGCAGGATGGCGAACAGACGCCGCCGCTCCTGGAGGAAGTCGAACGTGCCGGGCGTGAGCTGCATCGCGGCCATGCTAGCGCGCACCGACGCGCGGATCACGGGTCGCACCGACGCGCGGCGCGCATTCTCCGTGCTGGCACCGTTCCGCCGCGGCCTGCTGTAGGTTGCGCTCGAACCCATACCGACCCGCAGACCCTCACCGCCGCGCCGGATGCACTCGAAGCCGAGAAACCATCTGCCGGCTTTCTGGGATTCAGCGAACGCCAGAGGCGGTTTTGGCGTGCGAATCGGCCGGTCGGTGCCCCCGAGGCGCGTCAAGCGGCGACCGGGTAGCCGATAACGGCTAACCACGCAGCCTCCAAGCCATCGGATGTGCCTCCCAGAGCGCACAGGCAACCGATCGAGGGTCCGCCCGTTCGCTGATTCCGCAGAATCGTGGTCGTGGGCGCTGTCCGCCGCGCCGATCGTCGGGACACGGGCGCGGTCGGAGCGCAGTCCTGGTAACTCGTGGCGGCCGGGACCTGTATCCTTCCGCGACGCACTGTTGGAGGGGCCGCAGACTCGTGGCTGAAGGGCACATCATGGTCATCGGCGGCGCCGAGGACAAGGTTCGCGAGCGCGTCATCCTGACCCGGTTCGTGGCCCTGGCCGGCGGGCCCGATGCGCGCATCGCGGTCATCAGTAGCGCCTCGTCGCTCGGTCCGCTCGCCGGCGAGATGTATCGCAAGGTCTTCACCGAGCTTGGCGCGGCGGCCGTGTGGCCCATCCATGCCTTGACTCGCAATCAGGCCAACGATGACCACGCCGCGCGGATCGTGCGTGACTCCACGGGTGTGTTCATGACTGGCGGCAACCAGCTCCGGCTCTCGTCGACCATCGGTGGCACCGCCATCGCCCAGGCGATCGCGGACCGGCACCGACAC
>JBBQNA010000182.1:0-7089 GCA_038329515.1 Candidatus Limnocylindrales bacterium
ATCAAGGTCGAAGGTACGCAGTCGGTCCGTGGCCGGGCGCAGCAAGGTTGCCTCGCCCACGATCTCCGCGAGGCTGCTCCGCCCGAGACGGGACAGCTCCGAGCGGACATCCTCCGCGATGGCCGTGAAGTAGCGCACCACGTCCTCGGGCGTGCCCGTGAACTTGGCCCGCAGGTCCTCGCGCTGGGTGGCGATACCCGTGGGGCAGGTGTCCAGATGACACTGGCGGGCCATGTCGCAGCCGAGGGCGATGAGGCCCGCGGTGCCGAAGCCGAACTCCTCGGCGCCCAGCAGCGCCGCCACGACCACATCGCGACCCGTTGTCAGGCCGCCATCTGTGCGCAGGGCGACCCGATCGCGGAGGTCGTTGCGCATCAGCACCTGGTGGACCTCGGCGAGGCCGAGTTCCCACGGGATGCCGACGTGCTTGATGGATGACAGCGGGCTGGCGCCGGTGCCACCGACGTGGCCACTGATCTGGATGTAGTCGGCGCCCGCCTTGGCCACGCCGGCCGCGATGGGGCCGATGCCCAGGGCCGCCACCAGCTTCACGCCGATGCGCGCGCCGGGGTTGATGGCCCGCAGGTCCGCGATGAGCTGCGCCAGGTCCTCGATGGAGTAGATGTCGTGGTGCGGCGGTGGGCTGATGAGCGAGATGCCCGTCTGCGCCCGTCGGAGCCGCGCGATGAGCGGCGTGACCTTCCTGGACGGCAGCTGACCGCCCTCGCCGGGCTTGGAACCCTGGGAGATCTTGATCTCCAGTTGCTCGGCACGTGCCAGGTACTGGGCCGTGACACCGAAGCGGGCCGAGGCGACCTGCTTGATGGCCGCGTCGCGACGCAGGCCATCGACATCGTCATACCAGCCCGGGTCCTCGCCACCCTCGCCGCTATTTGGCGCCATGCCCAACCGCCGCAGGCCGATGGTCAGCGCCTGGTGCGCCTCAGGGCTCAGGGCGCCGAGGCTCATGGCGGCGCCGACGAACCGACGCAGGATCTTGTCCGCGGTCTCCACCTCGGATAGGTGCCGGGGCTGCCCTGCGCGCACCAGGTCCAGCTGGTCGCGGACCGTGGCGGGCTCTCGCTGGAGCGCCGCCAGGTAGTTGGGGAGCGCCTCAACGGCCTCCGGCCCACGCGTGGCGAGCTCCTGGATGGCCTTGACGATGGGCGGCGCGTACATATGTCGCTCGCCATCCGCTCGGTACCGTGCCCAGCCCGGATCGACCAGCTTGACGCCGGGCGCCGCGACGGGGGCGCTGGCGAGCCGCCGCAGCTGGCCCGCCGCGATGGACATGAAGCCGATGGTGCCCGGCCACGTGGGGGCCGCCGGGAAGCAGCGACTGGTGACCTCCGGTTGGAGCTCCAGGATCTCGAACAGCTGGCCGCCGAGATAGGAGGTCGCGGTGCTGATACCCATCCGGGCGAGCACCTTGCGCAGACCGGCTTCGAACGCGCGCTGCAGGTTGACGATGGCCGCCTCCGGCGTCACGTCCTCCGCGCCACGCGTCCCCGCGAGTTCTGCTGCCAACTCTATGGCCAGCCAGGGCACGACGGCGCTGGCGCCCGACGCGAGCGTCATGGCGGCGGTGTGCACGTCCAGGATGTCAGCGGCATCCACCACGATGTCCGTCTGGCCACGCAGGCCGGCCTCGGTGAGCGCGGCGTGCACGGCGCCCGCGGACAGCACGGCGCCCACCGGCAGCCGGTCACCGGCGAGGTATCGGCGATCAGACAGGATGAGCAGCTCGATGCCATCCGTGGCTGCCGCGCGGGCCTCTGCCGCGAGCCGCGTCACGGCGACTTCCAGCCCGGCCGCGCCCAGCGCGATGTCCCAGCTCGTGTCCAGGGTCCGGACACGGCGGCGTCGGCCATCGCCGATGCCGGCGCGACCGCCCACGAACATCTGCTGCAGCGAGGGCAGGTCGGCCACGAAGGGTGAGGGCAGCCGGAGCGTCCGGCCGTGGGGGGGCAGCGGCGCCAGGAGCAGCGCCCTCCGGCCCAGGTCGACCGTCAGGTCCATCACGATCCGTTCGCGCTCCGGGTCGATGGCCGGGTTGGTCACCTGCGCGAAGCTCTGCCGGAGATGGTCCGCGAGCGGCCGGTCCAGCAGCGACGTACCCGCTGTGGGCGTGTCGTCGCCCATGCTCCACATGGGCTCGTGGGCCTCGAGGGCCATGGTCTTGATATCCAGGCGCTGGCGCTCGGCATCCAGGCCGGCGATCCAGCGAGCAGCCAGCGAGGTTCGCGTCGTGGGCGCCACAACGGGCAGCGACACGGGTCCGGTCTGGGCATCGGGCGGCGTGACCACCTGGCGCCGGCTGTCGGCACGAACGGTCGAGCGCGCCGCGTCCTCGCGTGCCTGGCGGTCGCGTCGGATGACCCGTCGCTCCACGTCCACGATGAGGATCTCGCCGGGCCCCAGGCGTCGGCGCTCGACGGTCTCCTCGGCATCGATGGGGATGGCGCCGCCTTCCGAGGCGGCCGCCACCAGGCCGGAAGCGGTCACGCTCACCGAGAGCGGTCGGAGGCCGTTGCGGTCGAGCATCGCGCCCACCCGAACGCCGTCGCTGAAGCACAGCGCAGCGGGGCCATCCCAGGGTGCCATGAGGCCCGCGGCACGTCGTCGGAGGGCGTCCAGCTCGGGCACGATGTCCGTGCGCAGGTCCGCGGCATCCGGGATCGCGACGAGCAGCGCCGCATCCAGGCGCCAGCCGGACGCCACCATCAGCTGTAGCGTCTCATCCAGGGACAGGGAGTCGGAGGCGCCCTCATCCAGCAACGAGCCGAGCGCCGCGAGGCGGGCGCCGATGCGGCCGCCCAACTTGGCGCGGCGTCCGCGCACCTGCTCCCGGTTGCCGCGCACGGTATTGATCTCGCCGTTGTGGGCAAGCACGCGGAACGGCTGTGCCAGGGACCACGTGGGGTGGGTGTTGGTGGCGTACCGCTGGTGGAAGACCGCGTGGCTGAGGGACATGGGCGTCAGCAGGTCCGGGTACAGCGCGCCCAGCCGCTCGCCGGCCACGAGCCCCTTGTACACGATGGTGCGCGTGGACGCCGAAGCGACTGCGAAGCCATCCAGACCGGCGGCACGCGCGGCGATCTCGACCCGCCGACGGGCCAGCAGCAGACGCCGCTCCAGGTCCGCCCGGGGGGTCCCGGACGGCGCGCTCACGACGGCCTGCTCCACGGTCGGCAGGGACGCCCGTGCGTCACGACCGAGCGCCTCTGGATCGACCGGCACGCTGCGCCAGCAGGCCATGCTCAGGCCCTCCGCCTCCACCGCGTCCGTGAGCAGGCTGCGGGCTGTCGCCGCCGCCGCAGCATCCTGGGGCAGGAACAGCATGAACACGCCCGGATCACCGGCCACGTCCGGCGCGATGAGCTGCAGCAGGGGCGTCTCCAGCGGCAACAGGATGCCCGCGCCATCGCTCGACGCACCGTCGGCGGCGAAGGCACCCCGATGCGCGAGCGCACCCAGGCCCGCCAGGGCGAGGGGCAGCACACGGACCCGTGCCGACCCCGACGAGTCCGCTACGAAGCCGACGCCGCAGGCGTCATGCTCGAACTGCGGGTCGTAGAGCGGGTAGCGCGGATCGAATGGCATCAGGCAACCTCGACAAGGGACGGCGACCCCACGCGAACCGGCCCCTCCGGTCCCCGCTGGTCATCGACGGACCCGCACCGTAGCGGCCGTGGCACCCCACGGTCAGCACCGTGATGGTTCTGACACGGTTGCGAACTGGTTACGCCGCGACCTGCAACAGGCTGGCCCCGAGGGAACGCATCTGCCGGCGCGCGCAGGTGCCGCCGCCGCCGCCCGGACCGCGCCCGCGCGTGCGACCATCTCATCTGCCGGCCCCGAGGCCGTTCGCATTGCCTACGCCGGACCCGCCCGTGAGGACGCCCGTGAACCACGAGCCCGCCCTCATCGCTCCCATCGCCGTCGGCCTCTCGCTGGCCTTCATCCTCGGCCTCATCGCCCGGCGGCTGAGACTCCCGTCCCTCGTGGGCTACCTCGCCGCCGGCGTGGTCATTGGTCCGCACACCACGGGGTATGTGGTCGATGCCCGCGTGGCAACTCAGCTCGCAGAGATCGGGGTCATCCTGCTCATGTTCGGTGCGGGGCTGCACTTCTCCCTGAAGGACCTGGTCGCCGTGGGTCCTGTTGCAGTCCCCGGTGCTGCGCTGCAGATCCTCGTGGTGACCCTGTTCGGCGCCATGGCGGGTGTTGCCCTGGGCTGGGGACTGGTGGGGGGAGTCGTCCTCGGTGTGAGTCTGTCGGTGGCCAGCACGGTGGTCCTGCTGCGGGCGATCATCGAGCGGGGTGAGCTGGACACCGCTACCGGCCGGGTCGCGGTCGGCTGGCTCATCCTCGAGGACATCCTGACCGTGGTCGTGCTGGTGCTGCTGCCCAGCATCGCCGTCCTGGCCGGCGGCACTGGAGTGGCCGGGCCAACGGAGCATGGCCCGCTGGTGGACCTGGCAGTGGCACTGGCTGGCGCCACCATCTTCGTCGTGGCGGTGCTCCTGGGTGGCCCCCGGTTCGTGCCCTGGCTGCTGGAGGTCGTCGCCCGGGAGCGCTCCCGGGAGTTGTTCACGCTCGCTGTCGTGGCGCTTGCGCTGGGCGTCGCGTACGCCGGATCCGAGGCCTTCGGCGTCTCCGTCGCCCTGGGGGGATTCCTCGCCGGGACCGTGGTCCGTGGGTCTGACATGAGCCACCAGGCAGCTGCAGATGCACTGCCCTTGCGCGACGCATTCACCGTCCTGTACTTCGTGTCGGTGGGGCTGCTGGTGGACCCGGCCTGGGTCGCGGCGAACCCGGTCACGGTCCTGGCCATCGTGGCGGTCGTGATCGTGGTCAAGGGGATCTCGGCCGGGGCCGCGGTGCTGGCCCTGGGTCACTCATCGCGGATGGCGCTCACCATCGCGGCCGGACGGACCCAGATCGGCGAGTTTACGTTCATCCTGGTCACCCTGGCCGTGGCCCTGGGCCTCCTGCCGGACGATGCCCTCCAGGCGGTCATCGCGGCGGCACTGGTGTCCATCACGCTCAACCCGTTCATCTTCCGGACGGTCGACCCGCTGGTGCGGCGACTGGACGCCATAGCCTCGCTGCAGCGCCTCGGTGACCGGTACGCACGCGACATCCGGAGGTTCGATCGGGTCCACCCGGAAGCCGGCATGCGCAACCACGCGGTCGTCTGCGGCCACGGACGGGTCGGCCGACTCGTGACGTCCGCCCTCGACCGTCGCGGCTTCTCCTATGTGGTCATCACGGACGACCGCCAGGAGACCGTCAGGTTGCGGGAACGAGGCACCCCGGCGCTGTTCGGCGATGCATCCAACCCGGACCTGCTGGTGCTCGCCCGACTTGCCGCGGCACGGGTGCTCATCGTCGCCGTATCCGATGTCCATGTGGCGGGCCTCATCGTCGGTCGCGCGCGCACCCTGGTGCCTCGCGTTTCGATCGTGGTCCGGACGCACGGTGAGGCTCAGCGGGATGAGTTCCGGGAGACACCCGGGGTCCAGCCAGTCATGGGCGAGGTGGAGGTCGCCGTTCAGATGAGCCGGTATGCCCTGATGCGATTCGGCGTCAGCATCCATGAGGCAGAGGCTGTCGCCCAGGGATTGCGCGGCCGCATCCGACCTCCCTGGGGCGCAGCGCCACCGAGCGCCAACCGCGGGCTGGAGCGCGATGAGTCAGGGGAATGAACGCCCGTTTGACCATTGGCGCGACTGGTCGCACCATCCGCACGTGCCCGATACCGCCCCGAGACCTGCCATGACGTCCGACGCGTTCGCCGCGACCGACCACGCGCGTGGCCTGGAGGAGATGACCTTCCTCGCGGAGGTCGCCCGGCTCGCGGCATCCGCGCGCACCTTCGCGGAGCTGATGGGCACCATCATCGACCGGGCGAGAGCCGCTGCCCGGGCTGATGTGTGCTCGCTGTACCTCATGGATCGCGATGGCACGGGCGTCACCCTGGCCGCCACCGATGGCCTGGACCAGGAGGCCGTCGGGCGGGCGCGCCTGGAGATGGGCGAGGGCCTGACGGGTCTGGCGGCCCGTGGGCGGGTACCGGTCACGAGCATCAACGTCAACGCCGATCCGCGGTTCGCCTGGATCCGCGAGGTCGACCAGGCCCGCTACACGTCGATGTGCTCGGTGCCCATGGTCTGGAACGACCAGGTCATCGGGGTGCTCAACGTCCAGACCGTCGATGAGCGTGTCTTCGGCGCCGCGGACGTCGGCTTCCTGGAGACCCTTGCTGCTTTGCTCGCCGGCCTCGTGGAGAAGCAGCGGCTGCAGCAGGAGGCGGAGTCTCAGCTGGAGTCGTTGCGGGCCATCGATGAGGCGCGCGCCAACCTCATCGCGGTCGTGACGCATGCCCTGCGGACGCCGCTGGCCGTGGTCCGGGCCTACGTCGAGCTGCTCGGCGGGCGGGTCCAGGCGACCGAGCAGCCGGATGCGGCGCACTGGGAGTCCGAGGCCCTGACCCAGGTCGACCGACTGGACCGGACGGTCGACTCCATCCTCGAGAGCCTGCGGGTGTTCCCGGACGGTCGTACCCAGCTGGCGTCCATCGACCTTGCGGCGCTGGTGGACGAGGAGACCCGCATCGTGGCCCCGATGCTGCGACGCCACACGCTCTCGGCCACGTTCACCAGTCGGCCGCTGCGTGCCTGGGCTTCGGACGAGATGCTCCGTCGGCTGCTGGGCTATCTCCTGGAGAACGCGTCCAAGTACGCGCCGCAGGGCGGCACCATCGACGTCTATGGCTGGGAGCTGGATGGGCGTGCCTATCTCGCCATCACGGACGACGGGCCGGGGATCCCTGCCCAGTGGCGTGAGCGGATCTTCGAGCCGTTCGTGCGGCTGGATGATTCTCCCCGGGGTGCCGGCATCGGCTTGTTCGCGGCTCGGCACCTTGCGCGCGCGATGGCGGGCGACCTGCGCGCCGAGGCCCGTGAGCCGGCGGGCTCACAGTTCGTGCTGACACTCCAGCAGACCCGTCCGGAGCTGTAGTCCGCACACCGGGACTGGGCCTGGCGCGGCGGCCTGGCGCGGCGGCCGGGCCTGGTGGCCCCC
>JBBQNA010000183.1:0-7084 GCA_038329515.1 Candidatus Limnocylindrales bacterium
TGGAGCAGCTCGGTCGGGTGCTGTGGGTGTCCGGCGATGCAGTATCCGCCGTCACCGTGAGCGAGGCAGCCATCGCAGCCATCCCCATCGACCCACCAAGCGCCGAGCGTGCCCGGGCGATCTCGGGCCTTGCCCAGGTCCTGATGCTGAACGGACGATACGGACGTTCGCGCGACCTGTGTCGGGAGGCCGTCGCCATCGCACGCGCCGCAGGAGCGCGTGAGCCCGAGGGCCATGCGCTCAACACGCTGGGTATGGATCTCGCCCACCTGGGCGAGGTCGAACCTGCCATCGAGTCCCTGGAGCTGGCCCTTGCCATCGGTTGGGAGGTGCGCAACGCCGACGACATCGGTCGCGCCTTCGTCAACCTTGCCGATACGCTGTGGATGACGGGTGATCCGGCAGGCGCGCTGCGACGGGTCGAGGAAGGCATCCTCGCCGCGGATGACCTGGGGGTGCGATCGGTCTACGGGTATTACCTGCGCATGAACGGCATGTTCTACGCGTGGGAGCTTGGCGAATGGTCGACTGCCGAGCGGTTCTATCGGGAAGCGATGGCTCGCCCGCCGAACGGCGGTGGGGGCGAGCGCTATCGCGTGGCGTATGCGCTCCATTGGCTGGTCGCGTCAGGAGCCGCAGAGGCCGAGGCATCGTGGGCAATAGCCTGGGACCTCGTCTGCCACGACCCATCGGCCACGACGACCGGTCCACCGCCGCAGCTCGCAGGCATCGAGCTGATGCTCTGGCTCGATCGGCCCGCCGAGGCCTTGACGATCGCCGCGGACGCCATCGCGCGGCTCCGTGACGAACCATCCGTGTTGCTGCTGTTGGTGCTCCGGATGGCCGCGCGTGCGGAGGCGGACCTGGCGATCGCCGCTGGCACCCGCGAAGCTCGAGCGCAGGCCCGCGCGACGATCGGTGACCTGATCGACGAAGCCGCGTCCATCCGGGCGGTGCTGGGGGCACCTGCGGGCCGGACTGGTGAGCGGATCAGCCTCGAGTCGGCGACCATCGCCGCCGAGGCCTCCAGGCTCGCGGATGCCCCATCAGCCGATGTGTGGACCGCCCTTCGGGACCGCTGGCACGCATGGGGCAACCCATACCAGGCAGCGTATGCCGGTGGTCGGCTCGCTCTCGCCGCCGCCGCCGCCGAAGAGGGTGCTGCGGACACGGCCGCGAGCGCCGTGCTCGGAGCGCACGCGATCGCGGTCCAGCTGGGCGCCGCACCCATGCTGGCGTGGCTGGAGGGCATCGCCCGCCAGCTGCGGGTCACGCTGCGTGACGCCGCTACCGCTCGCCTTCAGGGCACGACCGATGGCAGTCGTGGCAAGCGGCCGTTCGGGCTGACGGCTCGCGAGGTCGAGGTGCTCCGACTCGTGGCAGCCGGTCGGACCAATCGCCACATCGGAGAGGAGCTGTTCATCAGCGAGAACACCGCGGGTGTGCACGTCTCCAACATCCTGGGCAAGCTTGGTGTCGCATCCCGGACCGAAGCCGCGGGCGTCGCCTTCCAGTCGGGCCTCGCACATCTGGATCCGCCCAGCACCGAGCGCTCGTCCCGACCGGCCATCAGAGGGCGTCGTTGACAAGGGACCGGTGCACCGGTATCGTCCGCTGCGGAATGACACAGCACTTTTGGTTTTACGCCTAGCGGGTACGCATGCCGCCGAGCAGAGCTCGGCAGCAGAGGCAGTCGTGCCCGCAGACGCAGGAGCCCGCAAGGCCCCTGCGTTTTTGTTTTCCCATCAAACCCAGGGCGGTGAGCAGGATGATCGTGGTGATGCGGACCGGAGCCAACCGGTCGGAGATCGAAGCCGTGAAGCAGGCGATCCGTGACGTCGGGCTGGAGCCCTTTCCAGTGGTCGGCGAGGAGCGCACCGTGATCGCGGTCGTCGGCTCGGACGACGAGCGTGCCCGCCCCGTCGTGGCCGGCCTCGCTGGTGTGGAGCAGGTCGTGCGCGTGTCCAAGCCGTACAAGCTCGCCAGCAGCGAGCACCACCCCGAGCGGACGCGCGTCCGGGTCCGGGATGTGGTCATCGGTGCGGGAGCGCCGATCGCGGTCATGGCCGGCCCCTGCGCGGTCGAGTCGCGCGAGCAGCTGACGGCCACTGCCCGATGGGTCAAGCGTGAGGGCGCCACCATCCTGCGCGGCGGCGCGTTCAAGCCGCGCAGTTCGCCGTACGCCTTCCAGGGCATGGAGGTCGAGGGGCTCAAGCTCCTCGCGGACGTCCGGGACGAAGTGGGCCTGCCCATCGTGACCGAGGTCACCAACCCCGCTGACGTGCCGGTGTTCGAGGACTACATCGACATGCTCCAGGTGGGCGCCCGGAACATGCAGAACTTCGTGCTGCTCAAGGCGGTCGGCAAGAGCAAGCTGCCGGTGCTGCTCAAGCGCGGCCTCTCGGCGACCATCGAGGAGTGGTTGATGGCGGCGGAGTACATCCTGGCTGCGGGCAACCCCAACGTGATCATGTGCGAACGGGGTATCCGCAGCTTCGACCCGTCCACCCGCAACACGCTCGACCTGGCCGCGGTGCCCGTGTTGCGCGAACGCACCCACCTGCCGGTCATCGTGGATCCATCGCATGCCACGGGCCACCGTTCGCTGGTCCGGCCGATGGCCGTCGCGGCTGCTGCCGCAGGTGCCGACGGGCTCATCATCGAGGTCCACCCCGACCCGCCACGCGCCAAGTCGGATTCCGAGCAGTCCCTGTCCTTCCCCGAGTTCGGCGACCTCATGGACGACCTGCGTCGCTTCGAGTACCTTCGCCAGCCGGCCGCAGCATCGATCCTGGCCCAGGTCATCGTGCCCGGTGACCTGGCACGACTGCGGGGTCGTATCGACGATGTGGACGCGCGCCTGGCGGCGCTCGTCGAGGAACGCGCACAGCTGGCGGTGGCGGTCCAGCAGACCCGTCAGGACGACGATCACGGCCACGACGTGGGACGCGAGCGTGCGCTCATCGAGCGTGCTACAGCGACCGACGGCAGCGTGCTGACCTCGGACGAGCGCGAGCAGGTGTATGCCGCGATCATCCGGGCGGCACGATCGGCGCAGCGACGCCAGGCGGCGGCCACCGCGGCAGCACAGGCCGAGCAGCTGCCCACCGCAGGCTCCGTGGCGTGACCGACGGGGGTGACGGGACCGATGTCGGCTCGCAACCAGGTCGGGTGGAAGTCGCGGCACGGATCCGCGGCGAGCTCCGCCTGCCCGGTGACAAGTCGATCGCGCATCGGGCGCTGCTGTTCGATGCCCTCGGCGAGGGCGAGGCGAACGTGCGCATCCCCTCCCCCGGCGGCGATGTGCGGAGCACGGCGGGCGTCCTCGCGGCGCTGGGTGCGGTCCTGGACGAGTCGAGGGACATCGACGGCCTGATGCACTACCGGGTGCGCGGCGGTGGCACGGCCAACGCTGCGTGCCTGCCGGGTGTCGGCGGTGAGCTGCTCGACCACGGCAATGCGGGCACCAGCATGCGCCTGAGCATGGGGGCCCTGGCCGGTCGCGTCGCCACTGCCCGGCAGACCGGCGACGCGTCCCTGTCCGGGCGACCCATGGAGCGTGTCGCGAGTCCGCTGCGGGCCATGGGCGCGACCGTGTCCACCGTCGATGGTCACGCCCCGGTCACGATACGGGGAGCGCGGCCACTCATCGCGATGCACCACGACCTGCCCGTCGCGAGCGCCCAGGTACTGGGTGCCATCAGCCTCGCGGCACTCGCGGCCGATGGGCGGACCACCATCGCGACCCCTGGTCCCACGCGCGACCATACCGAGCGGCTGCTCTCCTGGCTGGGTGCCCCCATCCGCAGGGATGGCTGCACGATCACCGTCGAGGGTCCGGTGGGTTTCCGTGCGCGCGACATCGACGTCCCGGGCGACATCTCGTCCGCCGCCTTCTGGCTGGCCGCTGCCGCGCTGCATCCGGATGCGGAGCTGCGCATCCGCGCCGTGGGCCTCAACCCCAGTCGCACCGCCATCATCGACGTACTGCGGGAAATGGGCGCCGACATCACCATCGCCGAGAGCGACCCGACCGGCCCCGAACCCGTTGGCGACCTCGTCGTCCGGGGCGGCGCCACCATCCGGGGTATCCGCATCGATGGCACACGCGTGGCAGACCTCATCGATGAGCTGCCGCTCCTGGCCATCGTCATGGCCGCGGCGGACGGCCCGTCGGAGGTGCGCGACGCGACCGAGCTGCGGCACAAGGAATCCGACCGCATCGCGCTGGTCGTGGCCGGGCTGCGGGCGATCGGCGTGGACGCCGACGAGCTGCCCGACGGCTGGGTCGTGCGCCCGCGCGCGCACAGGGGCGATCGGCCGGTCGCGGCGCCCATCGTCACCCACGGCGATCATCGCATCGCGATGGCGTTCGCGATCGCGGCCGTGACGGGTATCGCGGATGGCGTCACCATCGATGACCCGGCCTGTGCCGAGGTCTCGTATCCCACCTTCTGGACCGACCTGGCCCAGCTCACGAACGCGGGCACGGTCCCCGCAGGAGCCTTCCGATGAACCGACTCCGACTGCTGACCGCCGGCGAATCCCACGGTCCCGGCATGAGCGGCATCCTCGAGGGCCTGCCCGCGGGCATGCGCGTGTCCACCAGGGAGGTCGACCGCGACCTGGCGCGTCGCCAGCACGGCTACGGCAGCGGCCGGCGGATGAAGATCGAGCGCGACCGCGTCGAGTGGAGCGCGGGCCTGCGCTTCGGCCAGACCCTCGGCTCACCACTGGCCTTCAGCGTCGCCAACCTGGACTGGAAGAGCTGGACCGAGCGGATGTCGGTCGAGCCCATCCCCGGCAGTAGGCGACCCAAGCCCATCACGCTGGCGCGCCCGGGCCACGCCGACCTGGCGGGTGCCATCAAGTACGACACGCCCGATATCCGGGAAGTGCTGGAGCGGGCCTCGGCGCGGTCCACGGCTCCGCGTGTCGCGGCCGGATCGGTCTGCCGTCAGCTGCTCGCCGCGTCGGGTGTCACGGTCTGGAGCTTCGTCGACCAACTGGGACCCATCCGGGCCTTCCCCGATGTCGACGATCCGCTCGATCGCATCGGGGACGGCTGGTGGCAGCGCGATCGCCTCGATCCGACGCCGCTGCGCTGCCCGGACCCTGTCGCCGAGGCCGCCATGATGGCCGAGGTGGACGCCGTCATCGAGGCGGGCGACTCTATCGGCGGCAGCTTCGTGGTCGTGGTCGAGGGCATGCCCATCGGCGTGGGCTCGAATGCGGAGTGGGACACCCGGCTGGACACCGCGCTGGCCGCCGCGACCATGGGCATCCAGGCGGTCAAGGGTGTCGAGATCGGTCTCGGCTTCGGCGTCCTGTCCCGACGTGGCAGCAAGGTCCATGACGAGGTGGACCCGTCCCGCCCGTCCTGGGGTCGCCGCTCCAACCGTGCCGGTGGCGTCGAGGGTGGCATGAGCAACGGCGAGCCCATCGTCGTGCGGGCCGCGGTCAAGCCGGTCGCCACGCTGCGCAAGCCACTCGACGCCGTCGATCTCGCCACGGGCCAGTCCGGCCGCGCCCACATCGAACGCAGCGACGTGGCCATCCTGCCGCGGGCCGCGGTCGTGGGTGAGGCGATGATCTCCCTCGTCGTCGCGGACGCGCTCCTGGCCACGTTCGGTGGCGACACGATGGGTGATGTCCTGGCCGCTGTCCGCCGTCGGCGCGCACGCTCGAGGGGCCCGCGTGGTGCTGCCCTCAGCGTGGTCACGGACGAGGTCTCGTCACTGCCCGACGATGCCGCCTCGGAGGCGACCCCCATCTCCGGGGTCGACGCGTGACGCAGATGCTCCGGTTCGGGCTGCTGGGCCAGGGCATCAGCTACTCCGCCTCGCCGGCCATGATGGCCGGGGCGTTCGCGGCGCTCGGGTTGCCGCACACGTATGACATCCGGGACGTGGCGCCGGCCGACCTCCCGGCGGCCGTGAACGGGCTGCGTGACGCTGACGCTGGCGGCGCCAACGTGACCGCGCCCCACAAGGCCGCGGTCGCGCAGCTCATGGATGACATCACCCCGGACGCGGCACAGGCCGATGCCGTCAACTGCGTGGTGCGGGATGGCGAGCGCCTCGTGGGTCACAACACGGACCTGCCGGCGCTCATGGATGAGCTGGTCCTGCTCCGGCCCGACGGCCTGGGGCGTGTGGTGCTGCTCGGCGCTGGTGGCGCATCCCGGGCCGTGGAACTTGCCGTGACCCGCCTCGATGGCGCACTGGTCCGGGTGGCCCGAGCCGACGGCTCGTGGGACCGGCTGGCAGACCACCTCGCGAGTGCCGACCTGGTCATCAATGCCACGCCCATCGGCACCACCGCGGACGAGTCGCCCGTGCCCATCGAGCTGCTCCGATCCGACCTTGCCGTGTTCGACCTGGTCTATCGACCGAGTCCGACGCGCCTGGTGCGTGAGGCGCGTGCCGTAGGGGCTGCCGCGCGCGCGGGCGGCGGCATGCTCCTGGGTCAGGCCTGGAGGAGCCTCGAGCTGTGGATCGGGGTGCCTGCACCCATCGAGGCGATGCGCGACGCGCTGCGAGCCAGCGTGGGGGACAGCGTGGATGCCTGACGCCATCGTCCTCGTGGGGCTGTCCGCATCGGGCAAGAGCAGTGTCGGTCGACTCCTGGCGGAGTCCATGGCGCGTCCGTTCGTGGACATCGATCGCCAGATCACGGCGCGTATCGGGGTCAGCCCGGCGCGCATCATCGAGCGCGATGGCGAGGCCCGTTTTCGGGAGATCGAGGCGGCCGAGGTGACGCGTGCTGTCGCGGTCGAGGGTGCCGTCATCGCGACCGGTGGCGGCGCCATCATCGACCCGCTCAGCCGATGGGCGCTCTGGGATGCCGGGAGCGTGGTCTGGCTGGATACCGTGGACGATCGCCTCGCGGCGCGTCTGCGGCACTCCGACGAGCGACGACCGATGGTCGCCGGCGATCCCAGCGCAGGGCTGGCTCGCCTACGTGCTGCGCGGGAGCCGTACTATGCCGCGGCAGATGTGCGAGTCGAGTCGGTGGGCACCACCCGAGCCGTGGCCGCGAGCGTGGCCGCGGCCGTGTCGGGGCCACGTCCTCATGCGCGCCG
>JBBQNA010000184.1:0-7050 GCA_038329515.1 Candidatus Limnocylindrales bacterium
GTCGACGCTCCATACTGGCGGCGTGGACGACCCACGTCAGCACGCCGGAGAGCACCGGGTGCGCTTCGACGAATGCGACGCGGGCGGCGCCATGCGTCCCAGCTCCCTGTTGCGCGCCGTCCAGGACCTGGCGTGGCAGCACAGCACCGCGGCCGGGTTCGACCGTGACTGGTACCAGGAACGTGGCCTGACCTGGCTGGTCCGGTTCGTGGACCTCCGCATGGACCGACCCATCGAGTCCGGGACGACACTCCAGATGACGACTCGTATCACAGGCCTGCGCCGTGTCTGGGCTCGTCGCGAGACGTGGGTTGCCGTGGGCAACGGCTCTGAGCACGTTGCCGGGACGACCATCGACTGGGTGCTCGTGGATGCGGCCGGTCGGCCGGTGCGGGTGCCCGAAGCGATCGTCGCAGGCTTCGACCAGGAGGCGCCGACGTTCACGCCCGCAAGGGTCCACCTGGCGGTGCCGCCACTCCACCCGACCGTCCATCCCTGGCGAGTGGGCGTCCGGGACCTCGACCCGATGGCGCACGTCAACAACGCCACCTACCTGGACATCATGGACGAGGTCCTCGCGGGCGCTGCCGGCACGCTCATCGGACCCCTGCCGCCCGTGCGCTACGAAGTGGAATACCTGCGTTCCGCGATGCCTCGCTCGGTGGTCTCGGTGCGCCATTGGGCCGAGGGCAGCGCCTGGACATTCCAGTTCACGGCCGAGGACGGGTCGGAGCTCATCCGGGGACGGGTCCAGCCCGGCTGACGCGTCAGTCCCCGGGCGTCCTCATCGGCCGCCGGAACACGTGATCGTACGCTTGCACGAGGTCGTCGCCCAGCGCCTCCGGGTCGACGCCACGCTGTTCTGCCACCCAACGCGCGGTGACCTCTACCCAGCGCGGCTCGTTGCGGCGCCGCGGCGCCCCTGGCGGCGATAGGTAGGGCGAATCCGTCTCGACCAGCAAGCGATCCCGGGGCACGAGGCGGACGACATCGGCGGTGGGTCCCTCCCCCACCCGGAACGCGAGGCCCGAGATGCTCACCGCGCAGCCCATGGCCAGGCACGCCTCGCCATAGTCCACGGGCCCCGAAAAGGAGTGGAGCACCACCGCCGGACGACCGCCGAACCGCTCCGTCCACGCAGACCCACCGACGCCAGCGTCGGTCAGCTCCCGGACGAGGTCATCCTGGGCACCCCGGTCGCCCCTCGCCGAACGGCAATGGATGATGAGCGGCCGGGAGGTCTGGAACGCGAGGTCGATGTGGCGGCGCAGGTTCGACAGCTGTGCGGCGCGCGGCGACAGGTTCCGGTCGTAGTCAAGGCCGGTCTCGCCGATGGCGACCACGGCCGGCAGGCTTGCCAGCTCCACGAGGTGAGCCCAGTCGGCCTCCCCACAACGGTCCGCGTAGTGGGGATGGATGCCCACGGATGCGTCGACACCCAGCGTGCGGGCAAGCTCCAGGCTGGCCTGTGACGTGGCCACATCCCAGCCCGGGGCGAGCAACCGCTCCAGGCCCGCGGCCCGGGCGACGGCGAGCACCTCCGCGACATCAGCGGCGAATGCCTCCGCCTGGAGGTGACCGTGGGAATCGATGAGGCGCATGGGTCGATGCTACCGGCAGGACCATGTGGCCCGAACGTCCGGCAGCGCATCCGGGCCACCTGGTCCACGATGGTCGCATGCATTCCATCTCCCGGGCCCGTCGTGCGCTGGCCCTGGCCGCAGTGGCCACCCTCACGATCCTGCTCCCTGCGGCTGCCGCCGCACCCACCACGGCCCTGGCTGCATGGGCGATCATCCCAGGGCTGCACGTTGCTCAGCCGGCGCCAAGCTACGGCGTCGCGGCCAGCGCGGTGCTGGCCTCCGGCGGGCACGTGGACCTCATCCTCGAGACCGGCCCGGACGGCATCACACGCCAGATCATCGGCACCTCGTCCCCGGTCGCGCCAGCGGCGCAGGCAGTGGGCATCGCTGGCGGGCCTGGAGCCTGCTCGGACAACGCCTACAACCTGCTACCGACGAAATGGAAGTCGACGTGGAAGTGGTCGTTCCAGGCTGGGTCGACGCCCAACGAGCTGACCAAGTCGCAGGCCGAGACGAGTCTCAAGGCGGCCGTGCGGTCCATCACTGGTGCGCGGAACGACTGCGGCCGACCGGACACGGTGAACGCCACGGCAAGCTACCAGGGCCGGACCACGACACGACCGGGTGTGACCCAGTCCGGTGGCTGCCGCACCTATGACGGCAAGAGCGTCGTGGGCTTCGGCAACCTGCCGTCGAGCGTGCTGGGTCTGACGTGCACCGTGTACCAGATCGTACCCGGCGTCGACACCTCCATCGAGTCGGACGTCCTGTTCAACAAGGCCGACTTCGAGTGGGCCACCTCGCTGGCCAGCTGCAACAACGAGGCCATGCTGCGGTCCATCGCGACCCACGAGTTCGGCCACGTGTTCGGACTCAACCACGTGTCCGAGAACAGCCACGGCAAGCTCACGATGAGCACCGCCATCGGGTCCTGTGATGACTCCGCCTTCACCCTCGGCCTGGGCGACATGCTGGCCCTGGAACAGCGCTACTAGCCCTGGAACAGCGCTCCTAGGCGCCTTCGGGGTTCACCCGGGGGCCGGTTCGGCCTCCTGGCGCGGGAAGATGGGCGCCGCGGTCTCGACATTGCCGGGCCCGTCGCCGTAGGCACCCCACGCGGCCTGCTCGGCCAGCGATGGGCCGCCGTTGCCGTCCGGGCCGTACGGGAACTCGTGGCCCAGCTGCCCCAGGATGCGCACCGCGGCATCGGGCATGAACGGCGCCACCGCTAGTCCGATGACCCGGCACGCCTCCAACAGCTCCCCGAGCACGTCGCGCAGGGTGGCGCTGGCGGCTGCATCGCCTGCGATGGCGGCCTTGGCCAGCACCCACGGCTGCTGCGCATCGACGTATCGATTGGCCGCCCCGACGAAGCGCCACAGCGTGGCCAGGGCCTCATGCAGCAGGCACGTCTCGATGTTCGTCGCATAGGTCGCGAAGGTCTCCGGCCACACCGCACCGAGTGCGCCGCCGGCCGCGACCGGGGGTCGCTCACCCTGGAGGTAGCGGTTGGTCATGGAGATGCTGCGATTGATGAGATTGCCCAGGTCGTTTGCCAGGTCCGCGTTGTAGCGCCGCAGGAAGCTGTCCCAGGACACCTCGGTGTCCTTGTCGAAGGCGACCTCACGCAGGGTCACGTAGCGGGCACCGTCACGCCCAAAGGCGTTGACCACGTCGCCGGGCTCCAGGAAGTTGCCCCGCGACTTGCTCATGCGCTCGCCCTGGGTCAGCAGCCAGCCGTGGACCCAAACCTTGCGCGGCAGCGGTAGGCCGGCGCTCATCAGCATGGCCGGCCAGATGACGGTGTGGAAGCGGTTGATGTCCTTGCCCACCACGTGCAGGTCCGCCGGCCACCACTTCGCGAAGGACTCCGGGTCGTCCGGGAAGCCGGCCCCTGTGATGTAGTTGATGAGCGCGTCGAACCAGACATAGATGACGCCTGCCGCCGGGTCCCACGAACCGTCCGGTAATTGCGATGACGTGCCGTCCTCGCGGATGGGGAACGGGATGCCCCAGTGGAAGTTCTCGCGGGAGATGGAGATGTCCTCGAGGCCCTGGCGGATGAAGCCCAGCATCTCGTTCCGGCGATAGTCGGGCTGGACCCACTCGGGATGCGCCTCGTAGTAGCGCAGCAGCGGTTCCTGGTATGCCGACAGCCGGAAGAACCAGTTGCGCTCCGTGAGCCACTGGAGTTCCACGCCCGGGTGGTTGGGGCAATGCCAGCCGGTGGCGTCCTCGGTCAGGTCGCTCGTGTTGCGGAAGCCCTCGTTGGGGCAGTACCAGCCCTGGTAGCTGCCGAGGTAGATGTCGCCGTTGGCGTATGCCCGGCGGACCATCTCCTGGGAGGCGCGATAGTGGTCGGGGTCCGTGGTCCGGATGAACCGGTCGGGCGTGATGCCCAGGGCATCCTCCGCGGTCCGGAACAGGTCGACCATACCGTCTACGAAGACCCGTGTGTCCTGTCCCAACTCCTTCGCCCGCTCGTCGATGTTCACGGAGTGCTCATCGGTGCCGGTGAGGAAGCGCGTCTCGTCCCCGTTCATGCGGTGCCAGCGCGCGATGACGTCCGCGCCGATGACCTCGTAGAGGGTGTGCAGCCCGGGCCGGTTGTTGGGATACGCGATGGCGGTCGTCAGGTAGAAGCGGGGTCGATCAGTCATGGGCCCCGGGATGGTACCAGCGTGACCGGGCCGAACTTGCGAGCCGGTTTGCGGCTCGGGAACGAGGTTCGCATCGTGGGCAAGCGCGCCGAGGGGCGACATATCCGGCGTCGCTCGTCACGTCTTCGACCGCCGCCTCCTCGCCGCTCCCTCCACTGTCGCCTCCACAGCGTCGATAGGGCGCGGCATCGCCGCCACTGCTGCCAGGACGGCCTTGACCTCGAAGGGTGTGAGGCCGGGGTGGGCGGACAGGATGCGTGCCACCAGGCCGGCCACATGCGGCGCCGCGAAGCGTGCGCTGCTCGCGGCTGGTGGCGTGGAAGAGCTCCTTGAGCAGCCGCAGCTCGTCGTGGCGGCCGACGAAGGGGGCCTCCATCGTACTTGCGCGGCGCCGTCCGCCGACCTCGGCCACGACGCGCAGGGCGCGCCAGGCGGGGATCGGTGACGCCTTGCCCCTGAGACTCTGCGGGCCGGCAGGCTCGAAGGCGACCGCGGCGGACGCGGCGTGCCGGGTTGCCTCCCCGACGAGTACGGTGCCGGGAGCGGCCGCCGCCTGGAGGCGGGATGCCGTGTTGACGATGTCACCCGCGACCATGCCCTGGTTCGTGGCACCCATGGTCACCGCGGCCTCGCCGGTCAACACCCCGGCGCGGGCGGTGATGTCCGGGCCCAACGAGCGCACGGCGTCCATCAGGTCGAGTGCCGCGCGGACCGCGCGCTCGAGGTCGTCCTCATGCGCCACCAGGTGCGTCATCAGCGGGCGCCAGCATGGGGGCGCCTGGCATCACCTGCCAGTTGGCGATGATCCCGGATAGGACTACAGTCACTTGACTTCTCATGTCAAGTACATGTAGTCTAAAGCCATGATGGACCAGCGGCGCGGTGGCGCTCAGCTCATCGAGACCCTGCACCTGGTGTTCCTCCAGGTCCTCCCCTCGTACCTCCCGGTGTCCGACTACGTCGTGAAGGGCGGCGCCAACCTGCGGCTGTGGTACGCCAGCCGACGACGGTCGCAGGACATCGACCTCGACTACCTGGGGGACCGGTTCGCGGCCGTCGAGGCCAAGGTGGATGCAGCCCTCGCCTCACGGGCGTTCCGGGATCTGCTACGGGTGGCGGGCGTCTCGATGACCGAGCCCACCAAGCCGAAGCAGACCGATACTACGAGGCGCTGGAAGTTCGCCGTCTCGGGCCCGAAGGCCCACCTGAACACGAAGATCGAGTTCTCGGGCCGCTCCGGCGTCGACACCGAGCGCGCCCTCGAACCGGCCCGCGACGACCTCGGACGGGACATCGGATTGCGGGTGGTCAAGGCGTCCCACTACCTGCCCCCTGCGGCGATCCGTCAGAAGGTCCGTGCCCTCGGTCAGCGAGCGGAGACCGAGCCGCGAGACGTGTTCGACCTCGACCTCCTGTTCTCGGCCCATCCCGACGCCGCCCGACAAGGCCAGCTCGACCCGGCCCAGGTCCAGGCGGCCATCGATGCCGCGTTCGAGATCCGCTACGAGGCCTACCGGGACCTCGTGGTCACCTTCATCGAGGAGGACTTCGTGGCTATCTACGACCGGGAGGAGGTCTGGAACGACATGGTCCTCAAGGTCGTCGGCAGGCTCGAGGCCCTGCGATGAGCCGCCTGGCGACCTATTCCGCCCTGGAGCGCATCGGGCCGACGATCACCACCGGCGAGGCGTCGACGGCCCTCGGCATCAGTCTGAGCTCCGCCAGCCGGCTGCTCTCCGGGCTCGTGCGCGAAGGACAGGCCCATCGCCTGCGTCGCGGCCTGTGGAGCGTCGGCCGGCATGCCCCGGACCCCTTCGCAGTGGTGATGGACCTCACCCGCCCGTTCCCGTCGTACGTGTCGTGCCTGTCGGCCCTCGACCACCACGGCATCATCGACCAGGTGCCCCGGGACATCGAGGTCGCGTCCCTTGACCGCGCGCGGCGCATCGCCACCAGCGGCGCGACGTACTCCATCCACCACCTGCCGCCTCCGCTGTTCACCGGCTGGACGGCGACCATCCGGGGTCCCATCGCGACACCGGAGAAGGCCATCTTCGACCTCTGCTACCTCGCCGCGGCCCGGTCGGGTCGGCCCCGGCGCGTCCCCGAGCTGGACCTCCCGGACGACTTCGACTGGGCACTCTCCGAGCCTTGGCTCGAGCGGATTCCCAGCGGCAGGCTGCAGACATTGACGAGCCGCGGACTCGGATACGCAAGGAGCCGCGCGATCCGCTGACCCCCCGTCCGATGCCCGCCGGTCAGGTTTGGCGATCCTCGTGATAAAGCGTACGATATCTCGTACGTAACCGAGGGATGTACGACGATGCCCACAGTGACAGCGACCGAGGCCAGGCGGGATCTCTACAGGCTGGTGGATCAGGTCCGGGAGACGCACGAGCCGATCCAGATCAGCGGCAAGCGCGGCAACGCGGTGCTCGTCGGCGAGGATGACTGGCGCGCCGTGCAGGAGACCCTGTACCTGGTCTCGATCCCGGGGATGCGCGAGTCCATCATCGAGGGCATCGCCACGCCCGTCGATCAGCTCCAGGATGCGCTCGACTGGTGACCTGGCGACTCCTCTATACGAGGGTGGCAGCCAAGGACGCGCAGCGACTCACGGCCGCGGGTCTCAGGAACAAGGCGCAGTCGCTCCTCGACGTGCTGGCCAGCGACCCGTTCCAGACCCCGCCGCCCTTCGAGAAGCTGGTCGGAGACCTCGCCGGCGCGTATTTCCGGCGCATCAACATCCAGCACCGGCTCGTGTACCAGGTCCTCGAGGATGAGCGGGTCGTGAAGATCCTGCGGAT
>JBBQNA010000185.1:0-6997 GCA_038329515.1 Candidatus Limnocylindrales bacterium
CTGGGCTGCTGCGGAGGCTGCCACTGACCCTGCTGGGGCACGTTGCCGGTCGGCTGACCGGCTGGCGGTGTGTCGGACGCACCCGGCCAAGGCTGGCCAGGGCCGGATGTCGGTGGGTTCGAGGCCACAGCGGTGCTCCACCGTTGGGTTGGAAGCGGGGGGGAGAGTTGAACTCCCGACCAACGGCTAAAGAGTCCGCTGCTCTGCCACTGAGCTACCCCGCCGCGGCCGCCAAGGATAGCGGCTGCGGCTGCGGCCAGCACGCAATGCGGCGCGCGCTCCCCGGGAGTGCGGTGTCCGCCTCCGATGGGACGTGTCACACTCCTCTTATGAGACCGCTCGGGACCATCGTCGACATCTTCACCTGGCGCATCGGGATCGCCCGCTCCGTCGTTGGCCTGCGCCTGCGTTCCCTGTTCTCGTTCGCGCTCGTCTTCGGTGGCATCGGTGCCGCCGTCGGGTACGCGGTGGTCGGCCGGTTCGTTGGCGGCGGCCCGGACGAAGACCACGAGGCTGACCCCCAGCCCATCGCGGAGTGACGCCTCCCGACCCTGCTCCTCCGTGGTCGTTCCCGGTCGCCCCCCCGCCCGGTCCGTCCACGAACCGCCACCTGGGCCCCATGCCCATCAGCGGCCTGTTCGAGGTGGGCGTCCGGATCCTCCGTCGACATGCGGCCATCCTGCTCGGGGTGGCCATCCTCATCCAGTTGCCCGGCGCGCTTCTCGATGCTGTGGTCCAGCAGCGGCTGGCGGAGTCGGTCCGTCCCCTGCTGGTCGGCCTGGGCACGGACACGCCCCAGATCCTGAACCCCACCGCGAGCCAGTCGGATGTCATCCTGGGCGCCCTCGGTGTGGTCCTCCTGGGCATGTTCATCTCGATGGTCCTGGGTGCCATCGCCGCAGTCGCATACGCGGCCACCGTCCGGCGCGACTACCATGCTGAACCGACCTCGTTCGGGGTCACCCTTGGCCAGGCCCTCCGACGCGCGATGCCCGCCATCGGTGCCTCCATCCTCGCGGCGCTCGCCGTCCTGGCTACCGTTGTTCTCGCGGCAGCCATCGCCATCGGCGCGGCCGTGCTGCTGCCGACCGGGGACGGTGAGGTCGGCGGCATCGGCGTATTCCTGGCGCTGGTCGCTGGGGTCGGTGGTGCGCTCGTTGCCGTGACCCTGCTGGTCCGCCTGTCGATCGCAGTCATCGCGGTGGCGCTGGAGGATATCGGCCCGGTCACGGCCATCCGTCGCAGCTGGCACCTGACGGGCGGCAACGCATGGCGCACGTTCGCGGTGCTGACCATCCTGGCCTTCGTCATCGCCGTCGCCGGGTCGCTCGTGGTGCAGCTCCTGGGCGTCACCGTCACCGTCACCGATACCGTTGGCGTCCGATCGGGCGCTGCGGACACCATGGATGCCCTGTTCGCGGCGGCCGTGGCTGTGCTCTTCGCCCCCGTGACCATCGTGGTCCAGACAGTGCTCTACTTCGACCTGCGGGTGCGTCGTGATGCGTGGGACCTGCCTGCCCCTGGCAAGGACGGCGACGTGACGCCCGTGGCCGCGACCCATATGCCCGACTGACGCGCGGTCAGCGCTCGAAGAGCAGGTCCAGCACGGATCCGATCATGTCCATGGGCGGTGCCACGACCAGCGATACACCGAGGGGTGTGATCGCGGGTGGACGCGGGGCGCCGGGCGCCAGCGCGAACTGGCGCTCCCTGCTCGACCGTCCGTAGCCGAACGACCGGGATGCGAAACCCAGGAACGCGGGCGTCTTGGCGAACTCCACCTCCTGTCGACCAGCCGCCACCTGCGCCGCGATCTGGTCGTTGACGCCGCGCGCCTCGATGGCCGCCGCGCGGGAGGTCATGGCATCCGACATCGAGCCGGAGAGCACGGCCGCGGCCACGACGCCGCCGAGGAGCGCACCCCCGACGGCCAGCACCCGACGCTCCAGCGCGGGCCGATGACGGGCCGGCGCGGCAGGTCCCGGCCGGGAACCAGGTGGCACCTGCGCCGGGGTGCCAACGACCGGGACGCGCTGTGTCGTCCCGGTGTTCTGGTCCGGCTGTGCCCGGTGGCGGAGGCGTGACATCTCGCGGCAGCGTAGCTGCGTGGTCGAGCCATGTCAAACCGACCCTGAGGAGCGGTCCCAAGCGTGGGGATCACGTTGGCAGACACCCGCAGGATCGTCAGGTCGTTGTATCAAACAGAACGGATGGTCGGTATCATACCCGTCCGAGGCCGGATGGTCTCGCCTGGGAGGGAACCGATGCGCATCCACCAGCCACAGCCCACGGCCGAGGTCCTCCGTGGGCTGCTCGCCCAGCCGGACGTGTCGGCCGCCGTGACGGCACATCGCGTCCTACCGGCCCGTGCCGCCCAGCTGGCACCCATCCCGGGCTGGATCGACCCGCGTCTTCGGGGCGCCTTGGAGGACCGCGGCATGCCCGCCCTGTATCGCCACCAGGTGGATGCCCTGGAGGCACTCCGCGGCGGCGAGGACATCCTGGTCTCGACCCCCACGGCATCAGGCAAGTCCCTGTGCTACCACCTGCCGGTGCTCCAGGCCATCGCTGAGGACCCCTCTGCGCGGGCGCTCTACCTGTTCCCCACCAAGGCCCTCAGCCGTGACCAGCTGGCAGAGGTCCGAGAGCTCGGCGACCGCGCCGGCATGCAGCTCCAGGCGGACGTCTATGACGGTGACACGCCCGCGCCGCTGCGGGGACGCATCCGCGCGGCCGGCCAGATCGTGGTCACCAACCCGGACATGCTCCACGCCGCCATCCTGCCCCACCACACCGCCTGGTTCCAGCTGTTCGAGCAGCTGCGCTATGTCGTCGTGGACGAGGCTCACTCGTACCGGGGCATCTTCGGCAGCCACGTCGCCAACGTGCTGCGGCGTCTCGCGCGCATCTGCGCCCACTACGGCTCCACGCCCCGCATCGTGTGCTGCTCGGCAACCGTGGGCAATCCCGAGGCGCTGGGCCGGACCTTGACCGGCCGACCGGTGCGGGTCATCGACCGGAACGGCGCACCATCGGGTGAGCGGCACGTGGTCGTCCTCGATCCGCCGGTGATGGACCGTCGCACGGGCGCCCGGCCGGGGCCCTCGGGGCTGGCCCGTCGCTCGGCGCTCGCCTTCCTGCGCGCGGAGCGGCAGACGATCGTGTTCGGCCGCTCGCGGGTGCAGGTGGAGCTGCTGCTGACCACCCTTCGGGAGCAGCTTCGCGAGGGCCGCGGGCCGCTCGACCGGGTTCGTGGCTATCGCGGCGGATACCTGCCCTCGGAGCGCCGCGCCATCGAGGCCGGCCTGCGCACCGGCGACATCCTCGGAGTGGTCAGCACCTCGGCACTGGAGTTGGGCATCGACATCGGGCGTTTGGATGTGGCAGTCCTCGCAGGCTACCCGGGCACCATCTCCGGAACCTGGCAGCAGATGGGCCGAGCCGGGCGACGACAGGACGTGAGCGTGGCCATCCTGGTGGCGGGCGCGGGGTCGCTCGATCGGTATGTCGCGAGCCATCCCGATTACCTGTTCGAGGCATCCGCGGAGGAGGCCCGCCTGGACCCGGAGAACATCCACGTGTTGCTGGCACATCTCCGCGCGGCCACCTTCGAACTGCCGTTCGAGCCCGGGGAGCGTTTCGGGGCTTCGAGCGCGGACGACCTGCTGGCCTTCCTGGCCGAGGAAGGGCACGTGCGCCAGGCGGATGACCTGCGCTGGTACTGGGCCAGCGAGAACTTCCCGGCCTCGGAGATCAGCCTGCGCGTCGCGGCACCCGAGAACGTGCTCATCATCGATACCGGGCCGGCTCGGCCACGCGTCATCGGCGAGGTGGACCTGTTCTCGGCGCCAACCCTTGTCCACGAGGACGCCATCTACCTCCACGAGTCACGCCAGTACCACGTGGACCGTCTCGACTGGGACGAGCGCAAGGCGTACGTCCGGCCCGTGGATGTCGACCACTACACCCAGGCCGAGCTGGCGGTCACGCTCAAGCCCCTGGACATCTTCGATGAGGCCGCCCTCGGCGATGCGACCCGGTCCCACGGCGAGGTCATGGTCTCGTCCCTGGCGACCATCTACAAGAAGCTGAAGATGGACACCCACGAGAACCTCGGCTGGGGGCGCATCCATCTGCCCGAGACAGAGCTGCACAGCACGGCGTGGTGGCTCAGCCTCTCCCCCGCCGCGACAGTTGGCTGGGTGCGGGACGATCTGGACCGGGCTCTGGTGGGCGCCGGCCGGGCCTTGCGCACGGTCGCCTGCCTGCTGCTGATGAGTGACCCGCACGACCTGGGCGTCGTGGCCCAGGTCCGGTCGCCCCACCTCGGACGACCCGTCGTCTACCTGTGGGAGACCGTGCCCGGTGGCGTCGGGCTGGCGTCCCGCCTGTTCGAGCGTACGCCGGAGCTGCTGAGCGCGGCAACGGACCTCATCGAGGGCTGCGACTGCGAACGTGGCTGCCCAGCGTGCGTCGGGCCCGGCGCCGAGCTCGCCACGCTCGCATCACCCCGCGAGCTGGCCGCTCGGTTGTTGCGGAGCCTTGGCGACGTCCGCGTGGCCGCATGACGTGCAACCTGTCACATGTCTCCCACAGGCTCGGGTGATGGATCAGGCAACAGGTGCCATCCGGGCTCATCGGCTGGACCGCCTCCGCGACCGGGTGCGTGCCGAACCTCCGACCACACCCATCGTCGCGACCAGGGTCACCGCCCTCCGCGACCTGGGGCGCGCGGAGACCCTGGCGCGGGTCCTGGGCGGCCACGTGGTGCGCTGCGGATCGGCTGCCATCGCGATCGTCGAGAGCCGGACCAGGCTGCCCGCAGACCTTGGCCGACTGCGGGACCTGCCCGATCCCCTCCGGCCCGACCAGCCGATCGTGTGCCTCGACACCGAGACCACGGGCCTCGGCACGGCGGCGGGCACCCTCCCCTTCCTGGTGGCGCTCGGTCGTTGGCAGGCCGACGAGTTCGTCGTCCGGCAGCTGTTGCTGCCCGACCAGCCGGACGAGCCGGCGATGCTGGACGTGCTGGAGCGCCACATCCCGCCGGATGCCCAACTGGTGAGCTACAACGGACGAGCCTTCGACTGGCCCCTCATCGTCAGCCGGTACCGCCTGCATGGTCGGCCCGCGCCCGATCATGCCGCCCATCTGGACCTGCTGGGCCTCGCCCGGCAGTTGTGGCGCCATCGGTTGCCGGATGCGCGACTGGCCAGCGTGGAGGCCGGCGTCGGTGGTGTCCGGCGTCATGGAGACCTGCCTGGGGCGCTCATCCCGGAGCGCTACTTCCAGTGGCTCCGCGGCGGCGATGCCAGCCTGTTCACAGACGTCCTGGAACACAACCGGCAGGATGTCGTCTCCCTCGCACTGTTGCTGCGTATCCTGTCCCAGGACGTGCTGCCGGAACGGGACGGACGCGCTGCGATGGGGGCCGTGCAGCCTCAGGACCTTGCCGGCCTCGGCCGTCAGTACGCCCGACGCGGACGACCGGACGATGCCCTCGCCTGCTTCGATCGTGCCCTGGAGCGGCTGCCCCCGACGTGGCGGGACCGTGACCTGCAAGACACCATCAACGCGGACCGCGCCCGCGCACTCGGTCGACTGGGGCGGCGACTGGAGGCCGTCAGTGCGTGGGAGGCCGTCGCCCTGGAAGGCGGCCCCATGGCACCCATCGCCTGGATCGCGGTCGCGAAGTCGCTGGAGCACGTGGCCCGGGATCCCGTCGCGGCGCTCGGGGCCGCGCGCCGGGCGGACGCACTGGCGTTCCGGTCGCGCTTCCTGGGTCGACCACAGCCGCAGATCGAGCGGGACCTGGCCAGACGGCTACCTCGCCTCATCCGGACTGCCCGGGCGCGGTCGCTGCGTGCCGCGTCGGCCGCGTGAGCGACGGCTGCAGTCAGGTCTGGATGCCCAGGCCGGCGGTGATGTGTTCCAGCATCACCCGGGCCGAGTCGATCGCCCGTTCCTCCCATGCGAAGACGCACGCGGTCGCGATGCCGTCGAACGAGAGCTCCCGGAGGGTGCGGAAGAAGGCCTCGAAGTCGACCTCACCCTGCCCCACGTCCAGGTGCTGGTGAACGCGCGCGGGCGTGCCGGGCGGATTGAGGATGTATCGAAGGCCCGAGGAGGCACGGAAGTCGAACGTATCCGCGACGTGAACGTGCCGGAGTAGCGGCGCCGCCTCATGGAGCATGGATGTCACATCCCCGGTGCGTGGACCCGCCATGTGGAAGGTATGGGGCGCGCAATAGAGGTAGCCAACACTGGGCGAATCGATCGCGCGCACAAGGCGAACAGCCCCGGAGCCCTCCTCGATGAAGTCGTCGGGGTGCGGTTCCAGGTTGAGCTTGATGCCCTCTCGCTCGAGGATGGGCAGGAGCTCCTCCAGGGAACGCCAGAGCTGGGCCTCGCTCGCCGCAGCCGCTTCTGGCCTGCCATTCAGCTCCGAGTTCATGGTGTCGCAGCCCAACTCGACGGTGAGCGCGATGGCGCGCTTCCAGTACCGGACAGCGGCCTGTCGTTCGTCCTCGTCCGGGCTGGACCACCGATACAGTGGCAGCACCGACGCTAGCCCCACACCCGCCGCGTCCAGGGCGGCCCGAGCACTCCGTGCCTGCGCCCGATCCGCTCGAGGGTGCACGAAGAAGGGCAGCATGTCGTCACGAGGCGACAACTCGATGTAGCGGTAGCCGATCTCCGCCGCGATGCGGCAGACCTCAGCGAATGGCTTGGCTCGCAGCATGTACGGATCGAGCGCGACTTTGATCATGGCAATGGCTCCATGCGATGGCGCGGCAGGTGGTGCCTCGGCACGGATGTGACCACGCCGTCCAAGGGTCCAGGTTTCCCGATCTTACGGCGCAAGCGATTGCGCCACGAAGTATGGCAGCCGTCGGCGACCTCGGTCAACCCAAATACCCGAGATCAGGGCATCGGCACCGTCGGTCAGCCGGCTGTCTGACCCTGTGGCGCCACTGTCTCGCTGTGGCCAATGGCA
>JBBQNA010000186.1:0-6960 GCA_038329515.1 Candidatus Limnocylindrales bacterium
GTCGACAGTGAGAGGGCGTGCTTCGGGCGTGGCACATCCGGGCGGATGGCACGCCCGTGGACTGTGTCGTCGACTCCCTGCTGCGGGCTGACAGGCCCACGGACTGAGGCGCCGCCGGGGCTCGACCGAGACGCGCAGCCGAGGCTTATGCCCCGCGCAGCGTGGTCTCCAGCTTGCCCAGACCCTGCACCTCGACCACGACCACGTCGCCGTCCTTGAGCCAGACCGGCGCCTGCATGCCCGAGATGACGCCTGCCGGGGTGCCCGTGATCATCACATCGCCGGGCTCCAGGGTGAAGTAGGTGCTGCAGTAGGCGACCAGCGTCGCGACATCGAAGACCATGTCCGCGGTGTTGGAGTCCTGGCGCTGCTCACCGTTGAGCCACGTCTGCAGGCGGAGCGCCTGTGGGTCCGGGACCTCGTCCGCGGTCACCAAGTCCGGGCCGAGCGGCAGGAAGCCGTCGAGCGTCTTGCCCAGCATCCACTGGGCGGTCCGGAACTGGAGGTCGCGGGCGCTCAGGTCGTTCGCCGTGGAGTAGCCCAGCACGTGGTCCAGCGCCGCCTCGACCGGCACAGCCGTCGCGCGCTTGCCGATGACCACCGCGAGCTCGACCTCGTAGTCCGCCTTGGCCGTGACCGTCGGGATGGTCACGGTCTCGCCATGCGCCGCCAGCGCGTTGTTGAACTTGTTGAACACGATGGGGTACTCGGGGATGGGCATGCCCGACTCGGCCGCGTGCTTCCGGTAGTTGAGACCGATGGCGATGATCTTCTGGGGTGCCACGACCGAAGGCCCCAGGGTCAGGGTGGCGGGGTCCAGGATGGCACCAGGGACGGCCGCGGCCCGGTCGGCGAGTCCGCCGAGTGCCGGCAGGGCATCGATGCCTCGTCCGAAGATCGCGGCGGGGGTGGGCTCCCAGTCCGCGACCGGGGACGCGCCATGGACCGCGAGCAGGTCCACGATTCCCGCGGGAGTCCGGAGACCCGTGCGCCAGACCGCTCCTGGGGTGGCGGCGAACGTGACGAGACGCATCAGTGGATCTCCTGCTGGTGGGTCGGACGGGACAGGGTGTCGGCCACCCAGCATGCCACCATCGGGACCGACTGGCGCCGGTTCCCTGCAGGGCAGGTTTCGAGCGGGCATGGCACGGCCCCCGCCGAAACGGGGGCCGTGATCCAGGGTCGAGCCGGGGGACTAGATCTCCGTGGGCTTCCTGCCCATGCCCACCCACGCCAGTCCGGCGCCGGTGATGATGAACGCGACCCCGAAGGCCATCGCGATGAGGGTCATGGCCTGGCCCATCTGGAGGGCGGAGAAGGACGTGGCGCCAACGCCAAGCTCTGCGAACAGTCCGTGGACCAGGCCGGTCCATGCCTGCTCACGCGCCGGGCCATCGAGCGGATGCATCCGGCTGAACTGCGTCCAGTAGCGCTCCAGGGTCGGAACGGCGTACGTCCCCGGCTCCAAGATCGCGTCCTGCTTGACCACATCGAGGTACGTGGCGTCCTGGGGCAGCGTCTCCGGGGTATAGGTCACGACATCTGGTGCCATGCCGTCGGTGCCATCCCCGTCGTACTGCACCTGCGTTGGCAACGTGACCGTGGTCGAGCCCGTCAGCGTGTGATGGGCGATGATCGCCATCTGGTACATGTACTCGGTACCGGTGTTGACCAGCGTATCGTTGGGGTTCAGGTCACCCTGGTTCACCGGCCACTGCCATGTATCGCGCAGCAGCGACAGGATGGCGGCCCCTTCCTCGGGGGACCCACGGTCCACGAGCTGTCCCTGATCGTTGTAGCTCAGCCTGACGTCCTGCGCCGTGCTGAAGCCCTGGAGCGCGTTGGCGCCCGCCTGTACCTGTGTGTAGCCGTAGCCACCACCGAGGACGGCGAGCACGCCGATCACGGCGATGATCGCCCCCAGCATCCGTAGTCGACGTTCCATGTGGCCGTTCGTCCTCCTGCTGTCGGGTCATCCCTGACCCCCAGTTCGACCGACCTCGCGTCAGTCGCTTCCGTTGACCTGATGCTGCGGTTCCGGGCCACGGACCCGACAGTGCCGTTCGGCCCGTGCAACGGGCCGGATCACCCGGCCGGGCAGGGCCATCGTTCCGCGCAGTGCCATCGCCGTCCAGGGGAGTGCCGGGGCCGTCCAGGGGAGTGCCGGGGCCGTCATGGGTGGCGCCAGCGTCGTATGGGCGCAGCCGGGCTAAGGTGGTGGCGAGCGAGGCACACGTGCACGTGTGCCGACCAGCAGCACCAGTCGAGCCGGTTCGCACCGGCGGAGGGATGCGTTCGGATGCAGATCGGCGTGATGGCACCCCAGGGATGGAAAGGCGAGTACGACGGCTGGGACGCGGCTGCCGCCTGGCAACGCACCATCGAGCTGACGCGGAACGCCGAGGAGCTGGGCTTCGAGAGCGTGTGGGTCTTCGACCACTTCCACACCGTGCCCGACCCGACCGACGAGATCACCTTCGAGTCGTTCTCGACCCTCGCCGCGATGGCGATGGTCACCTCGCGGGTGCGGCTGGGGCACATGGTGGTATGCACCTCGTTCCGCAACCCCGGCCTGACGGCGAAGCTGACCTCCACCATGGATGTCATCAGCAACGGCCGCTTCGAGCTGGGCATCGGTGCCGGCTGGAAGGAGGACGAGTGGCTGGCCTACGGCTACGGGTTCCCGCCCATCGGCGAGCGCTTGGACATCTTCGAGGAACACCTGGAGGTGATCACCCGGATGCTGGCGCCCGGTCGCGCCACGTTCGAGGGCAAGTACGCGCAGGTCCGCAGCGCGGTGAACGTGCCCAAGGGCATCCAGGCGCATATCCCGGTCATCATCGGGGGCAACGGCCGGCAACGGACCTCCGGGCTGGCCATCCGCTTCGGTGACGAGCTGAACTTCGTGTATCTCAAGGCGGACGAGGTCAAGCTGCGCATCGCGGACGTGCGAGCGCGCTGCGAGGAGGTCGGTCGCGATCCCGACAGCCTGCGCTTCTCGTTGTACGTGGCCGACGAGGAAGTGCGACCGACGGGCCAGGAGCGCGTCGACGTGCTGGGCACGTACCGCGACACCGGCATGGTTCGGCTCGTCTGCTTCCCGACGCGCTGGGACCCCACCACAGACGGCCAGGCGTCGTTCGCCGAGGACTGCCTGGCCGCCGGGATGACGCTCGCGCCGGGCTGAGCTTGGACGACTCGGCTCCGGGCCGGGCGGGAACCTGGCTTCCTCGAGTCATGCCGCCGCGGCCGAGCTGCTCGTTGCCGCGTTCCCATCGTGGCGGCGCGGCTTCGCGGAACAGCCGGGCCGCGCGGCATGCGACCACGCGGATACGTCTCCGGATACACCGAACGCAAGCGGGGCCTATCGCGCCCGACTGCCCTTCGATCAGCCGCGAGCGTGTCGATCCTCCGGAATGGTCGGAGTTTGCGACGGCATGAGAGCTCTCATCGGGCGTCGGCCTGTGCCCGAACGGTGGACACGTTCCGTGATTCCGCAATGGTGCTTGCATCGTCGCGGAGGATGAGCCAGGGCCGCTAGCCGCCGGTCGGGGCCGGTCGGGTCGGGCAACCAGCGGCCACACAACCGGCGGTCAGGCCACCAGCGTCGCGTGCAGCAGCTCCCCAAGCCGCCCGATGCCGGACACGATCTTGTCGTCCGAGGCGGCCGAATAGTTCAAACGCGCATGGTTGGGTTGCTGGACGACCGGGTAGAAGGTGCCGCCCGGCACGTACGCCACCTTGGCCGTTGGCAGCGCCTCGTCGCGCATGAACGTGGCCGCATCGAACCCTGCCGGGAACGAGAGCCACGTGAACAGTCCGCCAGCCGGGCGCGTGAAGGACACGGATGACGGCATCGCGTCGCCCAGCACCCGGAGCATCAGGTCGCGCTTGTGTCGATACGCCGTGCACACATCCACGATGTGGGCGTCGAGGTCGAACTGGTCCATGAACGCGGAGGCCGCGGCCATGTTCAGGGTGCTGGTCTGGGTATCGGCGGCCAGCTTCAGGAGCGCCAGCTTGGCCAGGATCTCCGGGCTCGCGACGGCCCAGCCCAGACGCATGCCGGGGGTGAGGATCTTGGAGAAGCTACCCAGGTAGACCACCCGACCCTGGGTGTCGAGGCTCCTCAGCGTCGGTACCACCGCACCGTCGTAGCGCAAGTGGCGATACGGTGTGTCCTCCAGGACCAGCAGGTCGTGCTGGTTCGCCAGCTCGATGAGCCGTTCTCGACGGTCGAGGGCGAGGGTCACACCCATAGGGTTCTGGAAGTCCGGCACCGTGTACAGCAGCTTTGCCCGAGGGCTGCGAGCCAGCACCTGTTCCAGGTCGTCCATGTCCATGCCGCCGTCGTCCGTCCGAACGGGTGCGTAGGTCGGCTCGTTGGGTGCGAAGGCGATGAGCGCGCCCAGGAAGGTGGGATCCTCCGTGATGACCGTGTCGCCGGCATCGAGCATCAGCTTGCCCACCAGGTCCAGGCCCTGCTGGCCGCCCTGGAGGATGAGCACGTCGTCGGCGGTGCAGTCGACCCCATCCCGCCGCATGCGCGTTGCCACATGGGCACGCAGTGATGGCAGCCCATCCGAGACGGTGTACTGGAGCGCCTCGTGACCCTCCTCGGTCAGCAGCTGATGGAACACCAGCTCCAGCTCGCGCGCCGGGAACAGGTTCGGGTCAGGATAGCCGCCGGCGAATGAGATCACCGAGGGATCGGCGCCATGTCGCAGCAGCTCCCCGATGGCGTTGGGCTGGACGCCCCCCATGCGACGAGCGAATCGGGCCGTCATGACGCTACGCCTCGTCACCGTCGGATGCCGCGAGACCGCGGACCAGCTCGTCGTACTCCTCGTCCTGCATCCCGAACGAGTGCTCCGGCTGCGGGAAGGTGCGCTCGGTGACCTCCGTCACGTATGCCGCGAGACCCTCACGGATGACGGCACCGGCATCGGCGAAGACCTTGGCCATCCGGGGCTTGAATCGGGGGTAGAGACCAAACGCATCGTGATAGATGAGCAGCTGGCCGTGGGCGTCCGGCCCGGACCCGAGACCCATGATGATGGAGCTCCGGGCGCGCTCGGTGATCAGCGCGCAGAGCCGGTCAGGGATGAGTTCCAGGATGATCGAGAACGCACCCGCGTCCTCCAGGATCCGAGCATCGTCCACGATCTTGCGGGCCTGGGTGGCTCCCCTGCCCTGGACCTTGAAGCCACCCAGCGCGCTGGCGCTCTGCGGCGTCAGGCCCAGGTGGCCCATGACCGGGATGCCTGCCTGCGCGATGCCCGCCACCCGGTCGGCCATCTCGGAGCCGCCTTCCAACTTCACCGCGTCACAGCCGGTCTCGGCCATGAGGCGACCGGCGTTGCGGATGGCCGTCTCGACGCTCGGCTGATAGCTCATGTAGGGCATGTCACCGATGACCCACGCGGTGGGCGCGCCACGCCGGACGGCCGCCGTATGGCGGACCATGTCGTCCATCGTCACCGGGAGCGTGCTGTCGAAACCCAGCATGGTCATGCCCAGGCTGTCGCCGACGAGGATCATGTCCACGCCCGCGGCATCCTGCATCACCGCGGTGGGATAGTCGTAGCAGGTCAGCCACGTGATCGGGGTGCCTGCGGCGACCTTGGCATGCAGGGCCGGCAGGGTGACCTTCTTGTGTTCGCTCACGCCGGTGCTCCGATCACGCTGGGCTGGACCGACGCGGCCCCTGCCCGGATGCTATCGGCCTTGTAGGAGGCGCGACGGGACGGGACTAGTGCCCCGGTTGACAGTATCGTCCGTACCTGACAGATTTGCAAGATGCTGACAGTTCGATTTGGACCTGACGGCCGTGTGCTGGTGCCCGTCGAATTGCGACGCGCCCTCGGTGCCAGTCCCGGTGAGCCGCTGGTCGCGCGCGTGCAGGATCGCCAACTCGTGATCGAGCGTCGAGAGGACGCATTGCGACGGATCCAGGGCCGCTTCGCGCACGTGCCGGCAGGCGTCAGCCTTGCGGACGAGCTCATGGAAGACCGTCGCCGGGAAGCTGTGGCCGAGACCGCGAACGAGTCAACATGACCGACGGGTTCGTCGTGGATGCGTCGGCCCTGCTGGCTATGCTCCAAGGCGAACCCGGTGCCGATGCGGTCGCCATGATCCTGGCGACCTCAGTCGTGTCCGCCGTGAACTGGTCGGAGGTCGTGCAGAAGGCTCGAAGCCACGGTGTCGACGTGACCGACCTTGAGCAGGACCTCATCCACCTGGGGGTGGAGTTCGCCCCATTCACGACGGTGGAAGCGTCTGCCGCCGCCGACCTCTGGCATCACGGAGCCCGCTCGCTGGCGCTCGCGGACCGAGCCTGCATCGCGACCGCGCAGGTGCGCCGACTGCCAGTCGTCACGGCTGACCGCGCATGGGCATCGCTCGGGTCACACATCGACCTCGAGGTGCGTGTCATCCGATGATCCGGCTCGCGGTCGCGCTGCGAGGTCGCATTGCGGGTGGCGGGCAACCCAATGCGAACGACACGCCCTGCGGTCCCATCGTCGACGCCTGGATCTCCGCCGTGCCCGGCGGACGTACGGCGCATCTCCGGATTCACCGAACCGCATCGGGACTGGATGCCGCTCCAGGAGGCCCGAGTCGCGCCGTGCTCCACACTCCTGCGGTATCCCCGAAGAAGTGTCCTCCTCAGGACCGCGATTCGGCCTGTGACTGGTCCCGGGTGGCGGTTCCGTTCGGTGATACCGGAGAACGTCGCCTGGGCCGTATCGCACGCTCGGCGAGCCCTGGGCCGTATCGCACGCTCGGCGAGCCCTGGGCCGTATCGCACGCTCGGCGAGCCCTTGGGCCGTATCGCACGCTCGGCGAGCCCTTGGGCCGTATCGCACGCTCGGCGAGCCCTGGGCCGTATCGCACGCTCGGCGAGCCCTGGGCCGTATCGCACGCTCGGCGAGCCCTGGGCCGTATCGCACGCTCGGG
>JBBQNA010000187.1:0-6877 GCA_038329515.1 Candidatus Limnocylindrales bacterium
GGTCTGGAGGCCGGCCAGGATGATGAGCACGAAGTAGCCCAGGCCCGCCCACACGGCCAGGATCGTGACCGCCGCGCGGGATCCGCCAAACTCCAGCCGCGGTTCGGCCAGCCACAGTGGGGTGTCCTGGACGCCGATGCCCCTGAGGCCGGCGTTGAGCAGGCCCCAGTCGGGCTGGAACACGTAGTTGAAGATGAGCGCGATGGCCACTCCCGAGGTGACCTGGGGCAGGAAGTAGATGACCTTGAAGGGGGTCGAGAAGTGCCGGATGCCGTTCATCAGCGAGGCCAGCACGAGCGCCAGCGGGATGACGATGATGAGGAATGCTGCACCCAGGAACGCGGTGTTCAGGATGGCATCGATGAACACGGAATTCGACAGCAGGTTCTGGTAGTGCTTGAGGCCCACGAAGACCTCGTTGCGGCCCTCCATCTGGTACAGGCTCAACCGGAATGCGTTGAGCGTCGGGTACGCGATGAACAGGAGGAACAGCGCGAGCGGGACCGCCAGCAGCAGGTACCACACCCGTGCCTTCCACAGGCGCTGGGCGAACGTCATGTGCAGAACGATGAACGAGGGCGGCGCATGACGCGCGCCGCCCTCGTCGAGTCCTGGGAACGGACTGGGCTGGTGACTACTGGTCCGCCAGCCAGGCGTCGGTCTCGGCCTGTGCCTGGATCAGGGCATCCTCCGGCGTGAGCGTGCCAGCGAGGGCACCCTCCAGCGCGGTCTGGAGCGCCCAGCGCGGCTGTGCGGCTGCCCACGGGTAGCGGGCTTCCTCGAAGGCCGGTTCGGTGGCGATGATCTCGGCGTCCGGCAGGACCGACAGCTCGGTCATGAGCGCGCCGCCGCCCTTGATGGTCGGCAGGTTGCCGCCCTCAGCGAAGTAGTAGCGCTGGACATCCGGGTCGGATGTCAGGAACTTCAGCACTTCCCAGGCTGCCAGCTTGTTGGGGCAGCTCTCGGCCAGCGTGTACATCTCGATGGTCGACAGGCCACCCAGGCCGTCAGCGCCTCGCAGGTTGTACGAGGTACGCAGGCGGGCCTGCTGCTCGGGGGTGTCGATGAGCTCCTTGATGAAGTAGCCCGGCTCACCCTCGGGGATGATGGTCACGACGTTGTCGTCGGTCAGGAAGCCCTGGGGCATCGCGTCCGCGGCAAGGGAACCCTCGGGCGCGAACTTGCTCAGCTCGATGAACTTCTTGAGCGCGGCGAGGTATTCGGGGGTGTTCCAGTTGATGGTCCAGGTGCCGTCATCGTTGACTTGGCCCCAGTTGGCGCCCATGGCATGCGCGAGAGCCTGGAACTGCCAGACCGCGTACTTGCCCTGGTACCAGTAGCCGTAGTTCTGCTCGCCGGTGATCGGGTTGATTCCCGTCGTTGCGGCAGCCTTGGTGGCGATCTCGTCGACGGTCGGCTGGGCGCTCAGGGGCTCGACACCCCAGTCCGTGAACAGCTTCGCGTCCCAGTGGATGACGCGAACGCCCGTGAAGGCGGGCAGGAAGATGGTCGCGTCCGGATTGTCCGGGGTCCATCCCTTGGCATTCTCCAGGAAGTCGCCTTCCCAGACGTCCTGGAACGTCGGATCCTGGGCGATGAGGGTGTCCAGGTCCACGAGCAGCCCGCGCTTCGCGAAGTCGAAGGAGCTGGGCATGTGATAGACGCAGGCCTCGTTGGCCTGGACCATCGACTCGGTCTTGGCACCGTACGTGTTGGAGCCCGAGCCCCACGGGATGTTGATGAGCTTGAGGTCGATGTCGGGGTGCTTGGCCTCGAACAGCTGCTCGAGCTTGCCGATGCCCACGGTGGGCTTGCCGGTGGTGGCGTCGATGCCGTCCTGGTCGGCCCAGCCGATGACCAGTGCCGTGACCTCGCCCGTTGCCGAGCCGAAGTCTGGTGCTGCGGGAGACTGCGCGACCGCGCTGCCGCCGACGACCGCCGTGGCGACGAGGGCAAGGGTCGCTGCCCTGTGGGATGCCTTCATGGTCCTCCTCTTCGAACTGTTCGCCCGGTCCATGGTGGGCTCCTGACCGACTGGAGCATGAGCGGCGACGACACCACGGGCGTCGTCGTAAGTCATCATATGTATGCTGACTCTGCCGCGTCAATCCTCTTCGTCGGGGAACAACGGCAGATCACCGACGTGTAACGATTCCGCCGCCGGACAAGGGTGGCGCACGAGGAGCGAGTTGACCAGCCCTGAGCGCACTGTCACTGGGTACCGGGGTGTGGTCGAGTGAGTGACGCGCTCGGGTTGGGCATCGTGGGCTGTGGCGGCGCGGCCGCCGATGTGTGTCGTGCCGTGGCGGGGGTGCCGGAGCTGTCGGTCGTGGCCCTCCATGACCGCGACCTGGCCCTTGCCGAGGATCTCGCCCGGACCACCGGCGGTCAGGCATATGCCACGCTCGAGGAGCTGCTCGCCGCGGACGCGGTCCAGGCCGTCTACATCGCGTTGCCCCACGACCTGCTGGCGCCCATCGCGATGCAGGTCCTGGAGTCTGGTCGCCACGTGCTGGTGGAGAAGCCGATGGCGCTGAGCCTCGCGGACGCGGATGCGCTCGGGCAGCTCGCGGCGGCACGCGGTCTGACGATCGGTGTGTTCTTCGAGATGCGCTTCGCGCCCGTGGCCATGGCGGCAGCCCGCCTGGTCCAGGGCGGCGCCATCGGGGAGGTGCGCGCGATCCGCATCCGGACGCTCATCGACAAGTCACCGGATTACTGGACCATCGGGTTGAGCGGTCGCTCCCTGAGCCCGTGGCGGGGTCAGTCGGCGCGTGCCGGTGGCGGTGTCGTGCTCATGAACACCAGTCACCAGCTGGATATGGTGTCGGCCATCACGGGTCTCAGCGTGACCCGCGTGATGGGCTCCATCGTGACCACGACACCCGGCATCGACGTGGAGGACACCGCGGCCGCGGTCCTGACCTACGGCCATGGGGTCATCGGCAGCATCGTGGCCGGAGCCCACGTGCCGGGCGCAGCCGGTGGCGAGATCATCGAGATCGACGGTGCGCTCGGCCACCTGGAGTTCGAGGCATATGCGGGCGTGTTGCGGGTGTTCCTGCGTCGGCCCTTCGAGGGACTGCCGTCTGCCCAATGGCTAGAGCCGGAGGTCGGTAACGGGGACGCGTTCGTGGGAGCTTTGACCGCGTTCGCGGCCGCGGCTCGTGACGGCACCCGGCCCATCGTCGGGGTGCCAGAGGCGCGTCAGGCGCTGGCCACCATCCTGGGCCTCTACCGCTCGTCCGCGGAGGGTCGGGTCATCGACCTCTGAGCGGTCCTAGCGAGCCCTGAGCTCCGGGATGCCGCTCGTGGCGTCCAGGTCCGATATGTCCACCAGGAACACCTGGTTGGTGCTGGTGGTCGGGTCGCCGCCGGTCAGCAACATCCATTGCCGGTCCAGCACCACCTGGGGATGGAAGTGGGCCTTCTGGGCGTCGATGTCACCAAAGGCAGGCCAGTCGCCAGTCAGCGCCAGCCACGTGTCCGTGCCGTTCGGGTCATGGGAGTCCAGCAGCCACAGGTCGTGGACCGTCTTGCCCTCGTTCTCGTAGAACCACAACAGGCCGTCTGGGTCGCGGCCCGTGTGGACGTAGCCGAAGTCGGCCGGCAGCCGGACCTCGTAGGTGGCTCGGCTGAACGGATCGCAGATGCCTGCCCACGATCCGTCGGTGCCGCCCAGCACCTCGTACGTCGCACCCCGGCTGGTGCCCAGGAAGTGGCAGATGGTGCCGCTATGGACATCCTGGGTGCGCAGGTGCGTGGACCAGCCACCGTCGACATCGGTCAGCAGCATGCCGTTCTCGGACGTCGGGTGGCAGTACAGCAGGTGACGCTCGTCATAGGCCAGGACGTGGTGGATGGGACTGGCCATGACCAGCAACGTGCGCTGCTCGCCGGTCTCGAGGTCGAACGCATCCAGTCGCGTGTCGCGGCAGTCCTGGCGGCGTGACCAATATGTCTCGTAGTCCGGGTCGTCCCGGAACATGCCCTGGTACTGCGCCCGATCGGCGTGGATGTAGACGAACCACTTGCCGTCCGGTGTGACGCAGTTCTGGCCGATGGCCATCCGGTCCGGAGGCATGCTGAACAGGTCCCGCGTGACGCCATCTGCGACGCGGGCTGCGCGCACGTCCTGGCCGTCGAAGAAGATGACCTCGTCACGCGTCAGGTCAAGGGCACTCCGGTGGTCCAGGACGCCCGTGCCGGCGTCGCTGCACCAGGGCCGCCACCAGGTCTCGGGTGCGCTGCCGTGGGTCAGCTGGAGCGACTCGCCCGTGTCCAGGTCCACGCGGTGCAGCTGGACCTCGCCCGCGTCTGCGCGATGATGGACCAGGTATCGGCCATCACCCGCGAACGAGGGCACGTAGTAGTACAGCGGGTAGCTGAAGCCCGGCCCGCTGGTCAGCTGGATCATCGGCCGCCCAGTGCCGGGAGCCTCCAGCCGCCGGAACGAGGGGTGGATGGACGTCGTCACCGTCGGCCTCCTGGGGCATCCGAATGTGCGGTCATATGACGTATTATGTCACCGTGACTCATCGCCCGAATGCCCCACTGCTCTCGTTCAGCACGCTCGCCTGCCCCGAATGGAGTCCCCTGGAGGTCGTGACGCGGGCAGCGGACATGGGCTTCGGCGGCATCGAGTGGCGGGGCGGCCCGGACGGTCACGCAGGGCCGCACCTCGCGCCGGCTGATCGGCTGGCCGTCCGCGGGGCCATGGACGAGCGCGGCCTGGTCGCGGTCTCCGTCACCACCTATACCGACTTCGTGCATCCCGACGGCGCGGTCCGAGCCGCGAGTATCACCGAGCTGGTGGAGCATGCTGCGGTCGCGGTCACCCTGGGTGCCCCGTCGCTGCGCGCGTTCCTGGGCGAGCGCAGCGACGATGCGCCACTCGGCGAGCTCCTGGACCGGGCCGCAGCTGGGTTGCTCGCCGCAGAGGCGGCCATCGCCGGCAGTGGCGTGTCCATCGCCATCGAGCCACACGATGACTTCCTCGCCTCGAGCATCATCGCGCCGCTCCTGGAGCGCATCGGTGGGGCGGGCATCGGGGTCATCTGGGATGCCGGCAACACCTGGTCTGTGGGTGAGCGGCCGGAGACCGGTCTGGACCTGCTTCGCCCGTGGCTGCGCTATATCCAGGTCAAGGACGGCACGGGTCTCCTGCCCGACTGGCACCTGACGCCCATCGGCGAGGGCGAGGTTCCCATCGCCGACGCATTCGCGTGGCTGGCGAAGTCAGGACTGACGCTGCCCGTATCCATCGAGTGGGAGCGGCCGTGGCATCCCGAGCTGCCGCCTGCGTCGGTGGCGCTCCCGGCGGGGCTGGCTCACCTACGATCGTTGGTGGACGTCACGTATCCGGGGGCACAGGAGGGACCATGAAGTTCGGGATCATCCCCACCGAGGGGGGAGCGTTGTTCCAGGAAGCACTCGCGGAGGTCGTCCTGGCGGAGGAGCTGGGCTTCGACTCCGTGTGGATGGAGGAACACCACTCGATCCCGGGCCACTACTGGCCGTCGCCGCTGGTCGTGCTGACCGCCTTTGGCGCTCGCACCAGCCGCATCCTGCTGGGCACCGACGTCATCGTGACGCCCTTCTATCACCCCGTGCGCCTGGCCGAGGATGTCGCGGTCATCGAGGCGATGACCGACAACCGGCTCATCCTGGGTGCGGCCATCGGCTATCGACCCGACGAGTTCGCGCTCTATGACGCCGAGTTCGATCGGCGCGGTGGCCAGCTGGAGGAGCTCATCTCCATCCTCCGGCCACTGTGGCGGGGCGAGACGGTTGACCACGACGGCCGGTTCTACACGGTCCACGGCCGCATCGAGCCGGTGCCCACGGTGGCGCCGCCCATCTGGATCGGCGGCTGGGGACCGGTCACCATCCGACGGGCGGCCGAGCTTGCCGATGCCTGGGTGCCCGGTCCGACCGCGGGCATGCCCAAGCTGCTGGAGCTGCGGGCGGCATATGACACTGCGCTGACGACCGCCGGCGTCGACCTCGCCTCGGTGCCCCGGCCCATCACCCGCGAAGTGATCATCGCGCCCACCGACGCCCAGGCGCTCGACCTTGCCGAGAAGCACCTCATGGTCAACTACCGCGAGGAGTACGGCGGCGGCACCTGGAAGCACCCCCTCATCGGTGCGGAGGACCAGACCCGCCACGATCGCCTCGAGGAGATCGGCCGCGACCGTTTCATCGTCGGCTCACCCGAGACGGCCGTCCAGGCCATCCGGAACTTCCAGGAGCAGCTGGGCATCGACCACCTGATCTGCCGCCTGTTCTTCCCGGGCATGCCCCACGACCACATCATGTCCGAGATCAGGCTCCTGGCCGACGAGGTCATCCCCGCCTTCCGCTAGCACAGCTCGGGGAGCGGGGAGCGGGGAGCGGGGAGCGGGGAGCGGGCCTTTCGTGCGGAGTGGGCCTTTCGCGGGGAGAGTGGCCCTTTCGTGCGGAGTGGGCCTTTCGCGCGGAGTGACAGCCGGTGCGAGTCCTCCTGGTCGCCATCGGGGACGAGCTCCTGACGATCCTGCATCGGGGGGATATTCGGCCGAGACTCCCCGGTCGCGCCACCCACGGCGCGCTCGGGGCGGCCTTGGCAACCCAGGGATCCGGTCAAACGCACCTCTTGATGCAGATCTGACCGAGACCGGCCCCGAGCGGGCTGCCGAAAGACCCGGGGATGGCGATTTGACAAGATCCCTGCGCTGGAGATCAGGCACCGGGCGGCACCTCGACGCCGGGCGGCACCTCGACGCCGGGCGGCACCTCGACGCCGGGCGGCACCTCGACGCCGGGCGGCACCTCGACACCGGGCGGCACCTCGACGCCGGGCCGCTGGTGTCAGCGGGCTGCGTCGGCCGGGGCG
>JBBQNA010000188.1:0-6865 GCA_038329515.1 Candidatus Limnocylindrales bacterium
GATGCGTGGTCGTCCGCCATGGGTCACGCCCATGCCATCGAGATCATCCACGACGGCCAGCCGGAGGGCGATCGGACGTTCGCGGCGGCGACCGATCCACGCTCGGAAGGGCTGCCGGGCGCATGGTAGCCGGTATACTGCTAGCGGCCGGTCGCGCCGCGCTCACCACCTCCGTGGCTGGCCGATCCGCGCGCCAGCTGCGCAACCTGGAACCAGCCGCACCACCATCCGGAGACCCTGTTGAGCTCGAACATCAGCCAGAGCTACCCCAGTGGCAGCGAGACGGAGGCCGCGCGCGCTGCGGCCGTGGAACGGGCATTCGACGCCTTCGACGGGTTGCGTGACAAGGTCGCCGCAGAAGCCTCGCCACTGGGAGAAGTAGAGCCCGCCGACCACGGTGCTCCCGCTCGCTGGTGGATCTGGGTCTGCCCCAAGGAAGACTTCTCCGGACGGCTGCATGTCGCCGGCTACGCCCGCGAAAGGCACGCCCTGTATGCCGTGTGTGACACCCACGGGGATACCTACCTCAGGTAGCACCCGATTATCTCAGGTAGCACCCGATCGATGTAGCGGGTGCTCGGCGCGTTCTGCGGCAGCCAGCCCAGCGCTCCCGGTGCCTTCGTTGAGACCGCCCGCTGCATCAGGCGCACCGGCCATCGGCTATCGGCCCCGCACCAGACCGCTCGCTGCATCAGGCGCACCGGCCATCGGCTATCGGCCCCGCACCAGACAGCCCGCGCCAGGCAGCCGGCCATCGACCATCGGCCCCAGGCACCCCCGAGCAGGCCAAGGCACCCGCGAGCCGGCCCAGGGGCGGCACCGGACCCAGGGCGATCGATCATCTGAGACTCGAACCGTCGGAGTAGCCGGTCCCCCATCCACCGGTTCAACCCCGATCGGGCACTTCCCCCGACGGATCGCATCCCACCGGCACCAGATCGCCGGGGCAAGCCGTCCGCAACCTCGGATCGGCTCGGAGGGTAGGTCGATCCGTCCGTTCCTCCGCCCGTTGGCGTCCAGGATGATCGATCGGCAGGACGCGGCCCACTTGCGTCGCCCTGGGCAACGCAGGCGTCATCGATCCAGCGTCCCGGCCCACCGTTGATGCGCCGAACGGACTCACGGGGGACACCCCTGGTGCCGGGGGCGCGGGCCGCGGGGGCGCGGGCCGCGGGGGCGCGGGCCGCGGCGGGACCTCGCGGGGCGCGGGCCGCAGCCGGCGTGGGCCGTAGCAGGGCCGGCGGGCCCTCATGTGGCAGGCGAGCGGTCGCGGGGCGCGGGCGAGCACTCAGCCGCAGACGGTCATCCCCGGGCGAGGCGTTCTGCGGCCCACTGCCCGACGACCGGGTCGCGACCGAGACCCAGGATGATGCCCGCGAGCAGGACCGTGCGAGGCACGATGGAGTCGACCTCCAGGTACTCCGCCGGCGCATGATCGTTGCCGCCGATAGGCCCCAACCCGTCGATCGCGGGTACGCCCACCCCGGCGATGGTATTGGCGTCCGACGCCCCCCCGGTGGCCGCGTCACGCAGCGCGAAGCCGAGCCCGGACGCGACCGAGACCGCGTGGTCGACCAGGCGTCCTGACCGCTCCAGCTTCTCCATCGGCCAGAAGCGACCCATCAACACGACCTCGCAGGTCGTGTCGGGCACTGTGGTCGACGCCGCGATGCGCCGGATGGCGACCTCGGCTTCCTCCAGCGTCGCGCGCTGGACCGAGCGCAGGTCCACCTGGATGATGGTCTCTGCCGCCACCACGTTCGGCCGCGTACCGCCGCGCACGACACCGGCATTCACGGTCACGCCCGGCCAGCGGCCATTCAGGGCGTGGAGTGCCACGATCTTGTGGGCGGCCTCCAGCACTGCGCTGCGGCCCTTCTCGGGTTCCACGCCAGCGTGCGCCGCACGGCCCGTGATGCGTAGCTCGAAGTCGGCGATGCCCTTGCGCGAGCTGACGATGTCGCCGTTGGCGCGGGCACCTTCCATGACCAGTGCCGCGTCCACGGTCGCGGCGTGGGCGAGGATCACGGGCGTGCTCACGGGCGACCCGATCTCCTCGTCCGGATTGGCCACGAACACGATGCGCTCGAACGGCAGTGGCCCGAAGTCGCGCAGGATGCGCAGCGCGTACAGCCCCGCCAGCAGGCCACCCTTCATGTCCGACACGCCCGGACCGGTCGCGATGCCGTCCGCGATCCGGAATGGCCGCTCGGCGACCGTGCCCGGATCGAACACGGTATCCATGTGGCCGACCATCAACAGCGCGCCGCCGGTCGTCGTGACCCGGGAGCCGAAGGTGCCGACCAGCGTGTCCCCGTGCAGCTCGTTGGGCTCGATCTGGACATCCGCACCGAGATCCCGGAACGCCGCTGCGACCCACCGCCCGACCTCATCCACACCGGCCTTGGTGTACGAGCCGCAGTCGATATCCACGAGGCGCTGGAGGTCCGCCAGGTACGCCGGCAGTCGCGCGGTCATGAGCACGGTAAGCCGATCGAGGTCGGCCGGGCTGACAAGCTGATCCATGCGTCCGAGTCTAGCGGCCGCCCCGGGTCACGCCCGTCCTCATGCGATGCCTCGGCAGGCTATCCTCGGCCACGTGCGACTCGTCGAGATCCGGCTCCTGGACGGCCCCAACGTCTATCGGCTCGAGCCGACCGTCAAGGTCGAGGTCGCCGTGGGACGCCGACGCACCTGGTTCGGGCAACGGCTGCCAGGCATGCATGCCCGCGTCCGACTCGGCGCCGCCGTCCCTCGATCCGCAGCACCCCGGTCGGTCGCTGACCTTGCGGCCTGGGTCGGCATCCTCCACCACCGATCCGGCGCCGACGCCTGGCTGGTGGGCGAGGGCCGCGCGACGACACCCGGGCGCGCCCGCATCCCAGTGACCATCCACCGCACGTCCGAGCCCGGCATCTGGGTCGTGGCATACCCGTGGCGCCAGGACGGCCGCGCGCAGGCCATCGCGGAGGCAGCCGTTCGACTCGAGGACCTCGACCTCGACCCGGCGACCACACTTCCCGCGACCCGCCGCACGGCAGGCAGGAAGGGTCGATCCCGCACACTGACCCGGTCGCTACGTGCCATCCGCGCGGCCAGCACCCAACCACCGGAGTGGATCCGGGACACGGAGCGCCGCGTGCCGGCCGTCAGCATCAGTGGCACCAACGGCAAGACGACCACGACCCGGATGATCAGCCACATCCTCCGGCGCGCCGGACGCCACGTGGGCACGACCACATCGGACGGCGTGCTCATCGACGAGCGGCTGACCGAGTCGGGCGACCTGACCGGGCCGTACGGCGCACATGTAGTGCTCACCGACGAGCGCGTCGATGTCGCGGTCCTGGAGACGGCGCGCGGCGGCATGATGCTGCGCGGCGTGGGCTACGAGTCGAACGACGCGTCGGTGCTCACGAATGTCAGCTCCGACCACATGGACCTGCACGGCATCCACACCCTGCCCGAGCTGGCCGAGGTCAAATCCGTCATCTGCCGCATGACGCGTCCGACGGGTGTCGTGGTGCTCAACTCCGACGACGACCTGGTGGCCGCAGTCGCGCGACGCGTACAGGCGCGTGTCTGGCTGTTCTCGATGACAGCCGGATCGTTGCGCGTCCGGCGCCACCTCGCGGCGGGCGGCACGGCCTTCGTGCTCCAGGACGGCCAGCTGATGGAGTGTGAGGGAGAGCGCCGGATGCCCATCGCAGCCGTGAACGATGTGCCCGCCACGCTCCATGGCCTGGCGCTGCACAACATCGCCAATGCCCTGGCGGCCGCGGCTGGTGCGCGCGCGCTCGGCGCGACCATCGAGCAGGTCACCACGGGGCTGCGGACCTTCACGCCGAGCGCAGAGCAGGCACCTGGGCGGCTCAACCTGTATCGCCGGGATGACACGGTCGTCATCGTCGACTTCGCCCACAACGAGGCGGGGATCGGGGCGGTCCTCGCGGTCGCCGAGGGTCTGGTCGGTACTCGCGCCGCGCGTGCGGGCACGCGCACCCTGGAGGTCATCGTGGGCATGGCCGGCGACCGGCCGGACGACACGCTGCGGGGCGTGGCGCGTCTCGTGGCAGAGCGCGCCGACCGCGTGGTCATCAAGGAGACGCAGCGGTACCTGCGCGGCCGGACCCGCGAGTCGGTCATCGGGGAGCTGAAGGCGGGTATCGACGCGGGTGGCGGCAGCGGCCGGACGACCCAGGTCTACGAGGACGAGCGGACCGCAGTGAGCGGCGAGATCGACGACACCGGCCGGTTGTCCGCCACCGGGTTGCCGGGCCTGCTCGTGGTCATGTGCCACGAGGACCGCGACTCGGTCACGGCGGTCCTTGCCGAGCGGGGCTTCGTGGCGGTATCTACCGCCGAGGCCGTGGCGGGTCCCTGACCCCTCCTACCCTTCGGGGACGAACTGCTCACCGGGAGCCGTGATGGCGATGCCGGCGCCCCGGTCGAAGGCCATCGCAGCGCGGTAGACCTGGGTCGAGTCGTCGGCGCAGATGACCACCAGGTCGCCCGGATGCGCCCGACGCATGCCCACCTCGGCGGCCTCCAGCTCGTCGAGGATGGCCACGGCACGGTTGCAGCGAGCCCCTTCGGCACGCGCTCGGCGGACACCCTCCAGCACGTTCGCCGCGCTCTCGCCAGGCTTGCGGCCACGCAGGTTGACATCTTCCCGGACGATGATCTCATCGAAGGAGCGGGCTGCCAGGGCGCCGTACTCCAGCTGGTCCTGGTCTCGTCGGTCACCCGGGATGCCGATGACCCCCACGGCCGTGCCGTGCCGCTCGGCCGGGGCGGTCTTGCCCGGCTTGGTGCTGCGGCGACCCCGCCGCCCGTCACCGGCCATGGTCAGGTCCACGAACTCCGTCAGCCGGCGCATGCCGTCCACGTTGTGGCAGTAATCGATGACCACCTTGAAGCCCCGCACGTCGACCTCGTTGAGGCGGCCGGGTGCCTGGAAGAAGGATGTGCTGAAGGTCCGGAGGCCCTGTCGGATGTCGTGCAGATGCGCCCCGGCGGCCCACGCCGCGGCAGCCGCCGCCAGCGCGTTCGCCACGTTCATCCGGGCACGCCCATCGAGCGTCGCGGGGATGAGGTGCGAATGGATGAGGGGCATCGTGCGTGGGCCCTGGCGCAGCGCCAAGAGCTCGCCGTCGTCCGTGTCCAGGACGACCATCGCGGCGCCACCGCGACCACAGTGGCCGTCGACCCGGTCGAAGCCGTCCTCGCCCTTCTCTGTCTGCATCGAGAAGTAGATGACGCGGCCCTCTGACTGGCGCGCCATCTTCGCGACCAGCGGGTCATCCGCATTGAGCACCGCGGTCCCGTTGCGGGGCACGGCGTCCACCAGGACGCCCTTGATGGTCGCCAGCTGGGCCACCGTATCCACGCCCTGCAAACCCAGGTGGTCGGCACTCACGTTGGTCACCACCGCGACGTCGTTGCGGTCGTAGCCGAGGCCCTCCCGCAACAGCCCACCACGCGCCACCTCGAACACGGCCGTGTCAACGAGCGGGTTCTGGAGCACGGTGCGCGCCGAGCGGGGCCCGGACATATCGCCCTTGCGGGTCAGTCGACCGTCGATGACGATACCGTCCGTGGTGGTCATGCCCACACGCCGACCCATGAGCTTGAGGATGTGCGCGATCATGCGCACCGTGGTCGTCTTGCCATTGGTGCCGGTCACGCCGATGATCGGGATGCGGGCGTCGCTGCCGAGCGGGAACAGCAGGTCGATGACGGGCTTGGCCACGTACTGCGGCTCGCCCTCGGTCGGGTTGGTGTGCATCCGGAACCCGGGCGCAGCGTTGACCTCCACGATGGCGCCGCCCTGCTCCCGGATGGGCACGCCGATGTCGGGCACGACCATGTCGATGCCCGCGATATCGAGGCCCACCACTTGCGCCGCCGTCTCCGCGATCTCGATGTTCTCGGGATGGGTCTCCATGGTCCGGTCGATGGACGTCCCGCCTGTGGACATGTTGCCGGTCAGGGCCAGCTGGACCCGTACCCCCGCATCGGGCACGGACTCGACCGTGAATCCCTGCTTCTCGACGAGTGCCAGGGCCGCGTCATCGAGCTTGATGCGCGTGAGCACCTTCTCGTGTCCAAAGCCCCGCCGGGGATCGTTGTTCTCGATGTCCACGAGTTCCCGGATGGTATGCGTGCCGTCCGCCGTGACACCCGCGGGCACCCGCTCTGCGATGGCCACCATGCGGCCACCCACGATGAGCGCCCGATGGTCCGCGCCGTGGACGTAGGTCTCGACCACCACATCGCCGCCCCGGCTCTCGCGCATCGCGATGGGGAACGCCTTGCGCACGTCCTCCTCCGAGCGCAGGTCCAGGCACACACCCCGGCCGTGGTTGCCGTCGAGCGGCTTGACCACCACGGGGTAGCCGATGGTCTTCGCGGCGGCAACGGCGTCGTCCTCGCGATCGACCGTTTCCGAGCGCGGTACGGGCAACCCGGCGGCGGACAACAGCTGGTTGGTGAGCGCCTTGTCGGACGCGATGTCGACCGCGATGGCCGACGTCCGGGAAGTCATCGTGGCCCGGATGCGCTGCTGGTACTTGCCCTGGCCCAGCTGCACCAGGCTGTGTCGATCGAGTCGGATCCAGGGGATGTCGCGCGACACCGCCTCATCGATGATGGCCTGGGTGGACGGCCCGAAGGCGGAACGCTCCGCTATGCGGATCAATCGCTCGAGGGCCGCGGGCAGGTCCAGGTACATCTCGGGGTCGTCGGGAGCGACGAGGTAGTTGACCAGGGCCACGGCGATCCGCCCGGCCTCCAGGCCGACCTGTTCCTCGCGGTATTCGAAGATGATCTCGTAGCGGCCGGTCTGGCCCGCCGACCGGGTCTT
>JBBQNA010000189.1:0-6798 GCA_038329515.1 Candidatus Limnocylindrales bacterium
CTGCGGAGCAAGACCACCAGCCTCATCGCCTACGGCGAGAAGGAGTGGAACATCGACGGCTTCGAGCGGGTGCTGGGGACCGGCACCGTGGACGTCGTGGGCATCGACCCGGGCCGCGCGGAGGGCCTGACCGGCTTCAAGCGAGCGGCCGAGCGCATCGAGTTCTACAAGCGCCAGGCCAACGCACACGCCTGGTCCAGCGCCATCTGCTCCGCGGTGAGCCTGGCCATGAGCTTCAGCTCGCCCGCGTTCAAGCTGTTCGAGTTCAAGCCGCTGCGCAACCCGATGCAGCATGAGCTGGTGACCGAGCCCATCGAACACATCGATGGCTGGGTGTACCCGCCCACCAAGCCCGGGTTGGGCATCGAAATCATCGAGGAAGTCGTCGACCGCTACCGCAGCGAGAAGGTCCTGGCGGGCGTCTGATCGGCGGATCGGGCACAAGGAGGAGGATCACATGACCTGGAGCATCGGCGCGGGTCTCGAAGGCAAGGGCGTCATCGTCACCGGAGCAGCTGGTGGCATCGGCAAGGCCGTGGCACAGGCGTTCTCCACGACAGGCGCAAAGGTGATGGCAGTCGACCTGGATCTGGCGCGGACGCAGGAGGTCGTGGCCGGGTTCGAGGGCAGCGGCCACCTCGCGGTCGCCGCCAACCTGGGTGACCTGGCCAGCCATGCAGCGCTCATCGCACAGGCACGCGAGGAGCTGGGCAACCTGTACGTGCTGGCCAACCTCGCGGCAGTCCTGCGGCGGCGGGGCAGCCTGGACGAGGTGACCGAAGACGACTGGGACTTCCAGCACGACATCAACCTGAAGGCCGCGTTCTTCCTCTGCCGGTCCGCCGGCAACGCCATGATCGAGCAGGGCCAGGGTGGCCGCATCATCACCTTCAGCTCGCAGGGCTGGTGGACGGGCGGCTTCGGCGGATCCGTCGCCTATGCCGCGACCAAGGGTGGCGTGACGAGCATGACCCGTGGCCTGGCGCGTACCTTTGGATCCCACCAGATCACGGTCAATACGGTGTCACCCGGGCAGGTCCACACACCGATGCTCATGAACGGCCTCTCGCCGGAGGTCTACGAGTCGATGAAGAAGCAGACGCCACTAGGCTATGTAGCCGAGCCGGAGGAGCTCGCGGGACCTGTGGTGTTCCTCGCGTCGGATCACGCGAAGTACATCACGGGCTCCACGATCAACGTCTCCGGCGGCTTCCTGATGTATTGAGCCAGCTGGGCCCCGCGGGCTGGGCGCCGCGGGCGGCTTCGTGACGTGGTGAACACGATGCGGGTGATGGAGCTGCCGGGCATCGGCCAGCCGCTGCGCCCGGGGAACCGACGCATCCCGGCGCCGGGGCCGGGCGAGGTGCGCCTGCGGGTGGAGGCCTGCGGCGTATGTGGCTCCGATCACTTCCTGCAGACAGGCGGATTCGGCGCCCGGGTCGCGATGCCGGTGGTGCCGGGTCACGAGGCCGCCGGGCGGGTCGACGCGCTGGGAGACGGCGTCATCGGCTGGTCCGTGGGCGACCAGGCGGCCATCTACTACATCACCACGCCCGCTGGCGACCCGTGGGCCGCGGCCGGCCGACCCAACATCAGCCCCGATGTCCGGCGCATGGGCGTGGACCTGGACGGCGCCTTCGCGGAGTTCGTCCTCCGGCCCGTGGCAGCACTCATCCGGCCACCCAAGCCAGTACCGGCGGAGGTGCTCGCGGTCCTCACGGATGCCGTCGCGACGCCCATCCATGGCCTCAAGCGCATCGCGCGACTGACTCCCGGTGAGACGCTGGTGGTGTTGGGCGTCGGTGGCCTGGGGTCGAGCGCGGTCCAGCTGGGCAAGGCATTCGGTGCCCGGGTCATCGCCGTCACCCGCTCCGTGGAGAAGCAGCGGCTCGCCCTGCGACTGGGTGCCGACGAGGTGGTCGCCGCGGCCGACGTCGATCCGGTCGCCGCTGTCCGCTCGCTTACCGGTGGCCACGGCGCGGATGTGGTCATCCAGCTGGTAGGCGACGCGCGGGCGGACGAGCAGGCGATCGCCATGGGCGGCCCGGGTGGCCGCATCGTGCTCATCGGTGCTGCCCTGGAGCCATTCAGCGTGCGTGCCGCGGAGATCTTCTGGCGGGAGCTGGCCGTGCTCGGCTCGCGTGGCTTCGTACCCGACGACATCCGGGATGCCATCGACCTGTACCTGGATGGCACGCTCGACGTCGACCATCTGGTGGAGCGCGTCCGGCCACTGGGCGAGGCCAACGAGGCGCTCGATGACCTCGTCGCCGGCCGCGTCTTCCGGAGCGTGCTCCTCCCCTGACGCGGCGTGTTGACCGGACCCGCCGATGGCAGGGTGCGCTCGGCGGGTCACTTGGATCCGGCTGAGACAGGCTCAGGTGCCGAGGAAGTACTCCACCAGCTCCTCGCGACCACCGCCACCCGAGATTCCCAGGACGAGCACCGGTCCGACACCCTTGGCGTACATCTTGTACTCCAGGATCTCCGGATGGAGCGGCGTGGAGTCGCGAGTCAGCAGGACATCCTGGAACGATCCGACAGGGATCTCTGCCATCTCGGTGATACTCAGGACAGCCGCGACATCCTCGGCCTCGCCCTTGAAGTACTCCTGTCGGTACGCGGCGCCAACCTGCGGATCGCCGGGGATGGCGATGCCCGGCTGGGCACCATCAACGCCGGCTTCCCAGGAGCCATCGGTGCTGACGACGACCCCATTCTCGTACCCCTTGGTGTCCTCGCCGAGGTACCAGATGTTCCCGGACGAGTCCTGGGCATACCAGTCGAGGGTGTCCTCGACGAGGGCGCCGTCCTCGCTCACCACGTCGTGGAGTCGACCGGGTTCGGCTGGAACAGGCTCTTCGCAACGTCCTGACCAACGCCATCAGCTACAGCTCGCCGGGCGGTGTCGTCGACGTCATCGGCCGGTTCGAGGAAGCGAGACCAGGCTCCACGGCCACGGTGACCATCGAGGTGCTCGACCGCGGTCCAGGGATCCCCGCTGAGGAAGTGGACTTGGTATTCGAGCCGTTCGTCAGGGGATCCGGTGCTCGAGGCCCCGGGTCGGGGCTCGGCTTGTCCGCTGCCCGCGCAGCAGTCGAGGCGCATCGGGGCGTCCTGACCGTCGCGCCTCGGGCCGGTGGTGGGGCCCGCTTCTCGATGCGCGTCCCGTCCTGAGGGATGTCGAGGATCGCGGATCGGCTCCGACCGTAGCTCCACACGGAGGTGTGGCGGGTAGACCGTAGATCCACACGGAGGTGTGGCGGGTAGAACGCTGGGGGCGGCGGTATCGGCGAACCTTCGCGGACTCCTTCGCCCAGCGTGACTGACGCTCAGCGACCGTCGATGGTCAGGCTGCCGGGCGTGGCGTCGGGGGCAAGGTAGGTCCGCAGGCCGTCGTCGAGTGGCGTCAGCTGCCGGGGCATGCGCTCCAGGAGCGGTCGCAGGTCGACCGTCGCGGGCTGGTTGATGAAGTCGACGGCATCTGGCGTCAGTGGCGGTGACGGCAGGAACTTGAGCGGCCAGGCCATCAGCTTCAGCAACAGCGTCGGACCGGGCAGGATCGGCCGCCGGATGCCGGCGACTGCCAGGGCACGTCCGATGACGTCGCGCATGGCCAGCGTCTCGGGCCCGCCGAGCTCGAACACCTGGCCCCGAGCCGCATCCTGGACCAGGCTATCGGCGGCCAGATGGGCGACGTCGTCGATGAACACGGGTGCCAGCTGCTGACGACCCCGATTGGTCATGGGCACCATCTGGAGGCGCCGCGCGAAGCCGATGAACCGGTTGAGCGACACATCCCGAGGGCCATAGACCCACGTCGGCCGGATGATGGTCCACTCCAGGCCGCTGCCACGGACCGCCTCTTCCGCCTGCCACTTGGCGCGGAACCAGTGGCGTGGCGCATCCGGGGCGGCGCCGGCACCGGACATGTACACCAGCCTGCCGACACCCGCCGCGACCGCAGCCGCGACGAGATGCTCGGTCCCCTGGGCGTCGACCGCCTGGAACGTGCGACCCTTGCGGGGTGCCTCGATGGGCGAGTTGGGGAACGCGAGCGCGATGACCAGGGCGTCCGTGCCGCGGAGCGCATCCTGGAGTCCGACGGTGCTGGTCACGTCCGCGGTCCGGATCTCCACGTCATCGGGCAGCTGACCGCGAGCCGCCTCACCGCTGTGGGACAGCACGATCACGGTGTGGCCGCGACGGCGAAGCTCGGCCGCGATGGCACCGCCCACGAAGCCGGTGCCACCGGCAACCGCGATGGTCTGCGCTGCTGGGTTCGTGTTCGACATCGCGAAGACTCCTTCGATGGTCCAGGCCCGGTGTCGGAAGATGCGCTCCAGCTCGGTCCGCACCACCAACCTGTTCGCGATGTCACCGAGGGGGCCGAGGGGCAGCTGATAGACGATCTCGTCGAGGATGCGCGTGCCACCGTCCGCAGGCTCGAACGTGTGAGTGTGCTCCCAGCGGCGATACGGCCCCTTGAGCTGCACGTCCGTGAAACGATAGGGTGGGTCGTAGCTGGTGATGCCGGTCCGCCAGCTGACCGGGATGCCCAGCAGGGGCCGCAGCCGGTAGTCGATGCGGAGGCCGTCGCGCATCTCGAAGTCATCGGAGCGGAACTCGAAACCCATGCTCGCGGGCGTGATGCGGCCCAGGTTGCGAGGTTCCGCGAAGAACTGGAACACCTCGTCCACAGGACGGGCGATGAACTGGCTGGCTCGAAGGACGTGGGTGCTCATGGGTGGGTCTCGCGTGTCCCGGGTTTGTACAAGGTATGGCCGGAGTGTAGTCCCGAGTGTCCCGAGTTGTCAAGGCTTTGTACATGGTATGGTGCGCGGACCGTGTACACCATCAAGCAGGCATCCCTCCGAACCGGCGTCTCCGTGCCCCTCCTCCGGCAGTGGGAGCGACGCTATGGCGTCGTCAGCCCGGCGCGAACCGCATCCGGGTATCGGCTGTACGACGATGCGGCGATCGCACGACTCCGACGGATGCGACGGCTCATCGATGACGGCTGGTCTGCCAGCGCTGCCGCCCGCGAGGTCGAGGTGGGTCCGGCGGCGGTCGCGACCCCCGCCCGGTCATCCGAACAGGACCTGGTCCAGGCATTCATCGATGCGGCCGAGGCCCTCGATGCGGCGGGCATGGACGCGGCGCTGGACGAGATGTTCGTGCGCGGCTCCTTCGAGCAGACCGCGGAGCAGTACCTGCTGCCGGCGATCCGGGCCATCGGTGCGGCGTGGGCCGATGGCCGGGGTGACATCGCCACCGAGCATGCCGCGAGCGGCGCCATCCTCCACCGCCTGGGCGCGGCATACCAGGCTGCCGGTCGGTCCAGCCGCGGTCGACGACCCATCCTGGTGGGCCTGCCGCCGGGTGCCCGGCATGAGCTGGGCGCCCTGGCCTTCAGCATCGCCGCACGGCGATCCGGGATGCCCGTGCTGTACCTCGGGGCGGACCTGCCGGCACAGGACTGGACGGACGCTGCTCGTCAGACGCATGCCCTGGCAGCCGTCATCGGCGTCGTCACACCTGCGGACATCGACGCAGCAGTCGAGGTGGCGTCCGCCCTGGAGGCAGCCGACCCGGACATCCGGGTAGCATTCGGGGGACCTGCATCGGCAGGTGTGCCACAGGGTGACCGACGGATCCGACTGCCGGATGGATTGGCCGCCGCGGTGGACACCCTCGGCTCGGCACTGCTGCCCGGCCGCTGAGCGACCCTGGGTGCTTCGTGCGGCCAGCCGGAGGGAGCGTGCATGACCTTGGCGATGCGTCACGGACGACCCAGAGCACTCGCGGGGCTGCTGCTGGTGGTCATCGCCATCGGCGTGGTGCCCAGTGGCGCACAAGCAGCTGATCCCGACCAGGACGGCCTGACCAGCTCCTTCGAGACGAAGTGGAGCCACACCGATCCGACCCTGGCGGACACCGACGCCGATGGGACCCCGGACGGAAAGGAAGACCCGGACCGCGATGGCCTGCCGAACCGCTGGGAGCAGCAGCTGGTACTCGACCCCCGCTCCGCCGATTCCGACGGAGACGGACGGAGGGACGGCAAGGAGGACGGGGACGGCGATCGGCTCGGCAATCGATTCGAGATCGCGACCACTCGAACGGACCCGACCTCGACCGACTCCGATCAGGACGGTATCCGTGACGGGGCCGAGGATCAAGATCATGACCGCCTCTCGGACGCAGGCGAGTATCGCTTCGGCACTCGGCCGAAGATCGCCGACTCGGACGGCGACGGCACGGATGACTGGCATGAGGACTCCGACCACGACGGCGTCCGCGACGGCCTCGCCCAGGACTCGCGACGGGTGCCTTCCGGGCTCACCCCGTCCCTCGCGCACCCCAAGGATCGTCCGGCATCCTGGGATGCCTGTCACGTCCAACAGGGAGTGTCGCGGCCCATCGTCTGCACGTACCGCGCGGCCGGGCCCAAGGTCGTGCTGTTCGGCGATTCCCACGCACTCCAATGGCGCGGCGCGCTGCAACGGGTCGCGGACGATCGCGGGTGGCGGCTCTACTTCGTGACCAAGTCGGCGTGCCCGGTAGCACGCATCCGGTTGCATGCCGCCGACTGCGCTGAGTGGCGCAAGCAGGCCATCGAGAGGATCACGGCCATCCACCCGGCGATGATCGTGACCTCCGAGCACGACACCTACAACGTGGCAGGAGCGATCAGCGGCGCCGATGGCGACCGGCAATGGCGCGCGGGTCTGACGTGGACCCTGAAGCGTCTCGCTGCGGTCTCGTCCAACGTGGTGCTCCTGGGAGACTCACCCG
>JBBQNA010000190.1:0-6780 GCA_038329515.1 Candidatus Limnocylindrales bacterium
CTGGGTGCCCGACCCGAATGCGCCTCCACCCCCCGGCTACGCTCCGGCGTACCCCACGCCGGAGGGCTACCCGCCACAGGCTGGCTACCCGCCCCAGGCTGGCTATCAGGGTCCTGACGGCTACTCCGCGCCGGCTGGCTATCCGCCCAACGGTGGATACCCCGACGCCGACGGCTACGCCCCGATTCCCGAGACCCCCATGGCGCCACTGGCCATCGACTGGTCGGTTGGCGGCAGCTTGGGTCCCGTGGCGCCCCGCAGCGCTGCCGAGGTCCTCAACACCCTCGCTGGCAAGGTCGCGGCGGGTGACGTCGACCAGTATCAGCCGGTGCCGCTCGGCTTCACGCCCCTCGACAAGACCATCGGCGGTGGCCTGCGTGCGGGCGAGCTGCTGCTCATCGGTGGCGCGCAGGGCACGGGCAAGACGACCATGGCCGTCCAGATGGCGCGCAACATCGTCATGGGCGGCCAGGCGAGCGTGCTCTACGTCTGCTACGAGCATGACGAGGAGTACCTGCTCAATCGCATCATCGCCATGGAGTCGGCGCTCCAGCACCTCCCCGGGCGTGTGAATGGCGTCAAGCTCCAGGACGTGCGCAAGGAGATCCTCAGCACCTGGCTGGCGCAGGGCGAAGGCTTCGCGGACCTGATGGCCAATCCCCGGCTGCGTCCTGCACTGGAGCGCGTCAACCGATACGGGCCCAACCTGTTCCTGCTGCGCGGCTCCCAGACCAAGAACACGGTCGAGAACCTGCACCAGCTGGTCGCGCGCTACAAGGAGCTGTCCGGCGATCGGCGACTGGTGGTGTTCATCGACTACATGCAGAAAGTGCCGGTCATCCCCGATCCACCGACGGAGGCGGAGAAGGTCACCTACGTGGTCAACGGCCTGAAGGACCTGGCGCTCCAGATGGAGGTGCCCATGATCTCCATCGTGGCCGCCGACAAGGATGGCCTCAAGGCCGCCCGCTTGCGCAACCACCACCTGCGTGGATCGTCCGCCATCAACTATGAGGCGGACATCATCCTCATCCTCAATGAGAAGTACCAGATCGTGGCCAAGGTGAACATCGAGTTCAACCCGTATCAGGCCCAGCGGTTCCGGGACTGGGTCATCGTGAGCGTGGAGAAGAACCGCGGCGGTCAGAATGCCGTGGACCTGGAGTTCGAGAAGCACTTCGAGTACTCCTGTTTCGACGCCAACGGCCGGACGGTCCAGGAGAAGCTCATCGAGGAGCGTCTGTACAACGATTGACCGTGGTACCGCCACGGTCCGTCCTTGTGCCGGGTGCGCGTGTGATGGACGTCGAACGCCGACTGACCTGGGCCGCGTCGCCATGGGGGCCGCCCGATCCCACGGACACGTGACGAGCAGATGACGACCCGTCATCTGGCGGCAGGGGTCCGGTGGTAGCCTGCTGGGTGTGCCAGCCCCCCCGGCGGCCGGCGTGCGTGAGATGGGCAGCCGGTGCCTGCCGTACCGAGGAGCACGTGATCGACCCATGGCTCGGAACGCCATCCCTGGGCCCGTCCCGATGACCCACGCGCGCGTCGCGTTTCGGCCGACGCGGTCGACGGCCGGCCGTTGACGACTCGGCTGTCTCCAGAGGACCTGTGCGAGGTGCTGCTGGGGGACCAGCCCCGTCGAGCCCGGTCGGTGGTCAACGAGTTGATCGAAGCTGGCGCGGCGCCCCGCGATGTGTACCTCCAGGTCCTCGCGCCCGCACTGCAGCAGATCGGGACGCGTTGGGAGTGCGGCCAGGTGAGCGTCGCGCAGGAGCACTTGGCGACCGCGGTCGTGGCCTCGCTGATGGCCACGCTGGCGACGACGATGCTGGTCGACGTACCCCGCGCCACGGGCCGGGTCCTGCTGGCCTGTACCGACAGTGAGATGCACACCATCGGTCTCCGGATGGTCGCCGACTTCCTGGAGGCGGATGGCTGGGAGGTCCTGTATCTGGGGGCGGCTACACCTGTCGAGGCCATCGCCAGCATGGCCAGGGATACGCAGCCCGATGTCGTCGGCCTCTCGACAGCACTCCAGTCGCATCTGCCTCAGGTTCAGGCGGCTATCGCATCCATGCAGCAACTGCCGGTAACGCCCTGGATCTTCGTGGGTGGACAGGCGTACGACGGCGTTCCCGAGCGGGCGTACGAGGTGGGAGCTGACGCGTTCGCGGCCGACGCAGGGGCAGCATCGACGCTGCTGAGCCAACGGTTCGCGCATGGCTGAGGCAGGCAAGTCGCCGATGCCCGCGATATTCGCGCGAGCTGACGTGGCGGCGGTGACCTGGTCCAGCACCTCCGTCATCGCTGCGACCCTGGACCGATCGGGGCACGTCCTGGACGTGAACCCGGCCTTTGACCAGCTGGCGGTCAGCGACCCGCGTGGTACCGATGTCGTGAGCTGGGCCAGCGAGGGACAGCGGGACTCCTTTCGGGCGTGGATGCAGGAGGCGCCGCGGTCGTGGGTGACCCAAGCCTGGAGCATGTTGCCTGACGCTGACCTCGTGCCTCGCGACTTCCGGGTGTCGATGTGTCGCCCGGCCGGGGATGTGTTCGTGCTGGTGGGCGAGCCGCTCCGGGAGGCTGGGCTGAACCTGGCGCTCCGTGACGTCAACGACGAGCTCGTCGACGAACAGCGCCGACTGAACATCGAGGGACAGCGACTCCGCCATGACGCGCAGCACGACGTGCTGACGGGTGTCGCCAACCGTCGCGCGTTCGACATGAGGCTGGCCGAGGCAACGACCCGTGCCGCCAGAGGGACGCCGTTCGCGCTGGTGATGATCGACGTGGATCACTTCAAGCGCGTGAATGACCGATACGGACACCCGGCGGGGGACGCAGTCCTGCGATGGCTCGGCGGCACCCTGCTGGCGGCGGCCCGACAGGATGACCTGGTGGCGCGCTACGGCGGCGAGGAGTTCGTCGCATTGCTCGCCGGGTCCCGTGCCGCCGGCGCTGCTGCATGGGCCGAGCGGGTGCGCGTCCAGGTGGCCGCAGGCCCGGCTCCGGTCCCCAGTGGCGTCACCATCAGCGCGGGCGTCGCCGCCTGGCTACCGGGTGACGGCGTGGTGGATGGCATCGGTCGTGCTGATGCCGCGTTGTACGCAGCGAAGGCCGCCGGTCGTGACCGAGTGGTCGTCAGCGAAGGCTCGTCACCAGGGCAGCCAGTGGACGACGTCGTGCTGAAGCGCTGAGACCGGACGCGTCGGCAGGCACGGCTATCGGCCCAGCCGTGCTGACGATGAGGAAACGTCGTACCACGACCGATGTCGATATCACGATCGACATGAGCCCGACGATCGCCTCATCGGGCACGACCATCTGCCCTCCGGGCGACACCCACTTCGGCGACGATCGACAGCGTGGAGCATGCTGATCCGGTCCGACAGCCTGGGACGGCGCAAGCAGCGGCGAACAGCGAGCGCCGGGCCACGACCGCGGAGTCCGGCGCTTCGACGGTGCAGGGCGCGGTGGACGCGCGGCGCCTGATCGTCCTGCAACGGATCGCCGGTAACGGCGCGGTCAATGCACTGCTGAGCCGGCCGCACACGGTCCAGCGTGACCCTCCACCGAATGCCTCGATGCCGCTGCCGAACGCGAGCAAGGCGGCGGACGCGGAAGTCATATATTTCGAGGGCCAGGCGTTGCGATTCGACGCTGAGGTCCTGTACGGCATCTTGTCGAGGATGGCCGAACGCAAGGGCATCGATGCGCCCGCGGAGTTCACCGGCAGGTTCGAGAATGCGCCCTTCACGATCCTCCGGGGCACCGAGCGCCCAGGACTCCGGGACGACATCCGCAAGGGGCTGCGGGACACCACCCTGCGTCTGAACCACGAGCGCGAGACCTTCTGCACCAAGTTCGAGGGAACCGCGACCGAGGCTGCCAAGGGCATCCTCGATGACAGCAAGAAGAAGATCGAGGACGAGCTCAAGCGGCTGGGCATCACCGGATCCACGACCCCGTTGGAAACCGGCGGGAGTGTCTCGAGCTACCAGTTGTCCAATACCGAGGCGGCCGCGAGCATGAAGCGGGCCGCAGGCGAGTTGGTGCCACCGGCAAAGGAGGTCGAGCGGACCAGCCGGGAGTCGGCCGAAGCCAGCAGGAAGCTGGGTGAGTCACAGACCGCGGATCCGTTCAACCTCACCAACCGGGGCCTGGTGGCGGAGGACGAGTCGCGGCGCACGGCATGGATGGCAGCGCAAGAGGCGTACGAGAAGGTCCGCCGGGTCAAGGTGGCCGCCAACCCATCCATCGCGCTCTACACGGAGGAGCCCGGCGCGGCCGGAAAGCTGGCGGCGATCGCCGCGATGCCCGACAAGGACCTGGCCAATGACGTGGGCGAGAAGGCCCATCGTCGCCTGGAGAACATCGAGCAGGTCCGAGGCGAGTTGGGCAAGGGGTTCGCGATCTGGCAGCAATCCCACCTCCGACGCGTGACCCTTGACCAGATGCAAGCGACGCCGCTACAGCGAGAGTTCGTCGATCGCAGGGCACGCCAGGAACAGGGCAAGGGTGACGGCAAGATGCTGTTCGTGGTGCTCGCCATCGGGTTGGGCCTCTTGTCCGCCCTGCCCACCGGTGGGGCCGGGTTGATGGCGGGCATCTCGATCGCAGCAGGGCTCGCAGGAGCAGGGCTGGCGCTCTACCAGGTGGGTCAGGAACTGTCCGCATATAGCCTGGCAACGGCAGCCAACGCCACCGACTTCGACAAGGCCAAGGCGATCTCGGACAAGGATCCCGACGGCATGCAGCTTGCATTGGACTGCGTGATGGCCCTCGGAGACGTCTTCGCTGCGGCCGCGGCGTTCAAAGCGATACGGGTATTCGCCAAGGCCGCCAAGGGCGGCGATGTCGGGGCAGCCATCAAGCTGGTACGCGTCACGGACACCGTGGGGGTCACCGGCGCGCCCCGATCGCGCATCATCGCGGAAGCCGTGTCGGGCCTGAGTGGGGAGGCCATCGAGGGCATGGGCAAGACGGTCGCCAAGTCCGGCGGCATGAGCCAGCAGCAATATCTGATGAAGATGATGGCGGGCGTGCCTGAGCACACCCAGTTCAAGGGTGAGCTCTCGGCCGCGATGGAGATGATGCAGCACGTGCAGGGCCGGATCCCGGACACGGCGCGGGACCTCGTCAAGAGCGGCAAGGTGCGTGTGTTCAGCGAGGCCTCGCTCATCGACGTATATGGCGCCGAGAAGGGAGCCCAGCGCTGGAAGCAGTACTCCTACGCCGAGGGCTTCATCGACAGCAAGATCGACACCGTCTTCATCCGCTCCGGCAACTCGCCGGAGGACCTCGCAGGCACGCTCATCCACGAGGCGACGCACCGCGTCGGCGACGCCAACCCCTTGCGCCTCAATGACTTCATGTCTGAGGCCATCGCGGAGTTCGCGGAGAGGGATTTCTACATGACGTTGTACGCGGATGGTGGCCCGCTGCAGGGCACCAAGCCGTCGTCCACGCGCATCCAGCAGTTCCTGTCGTGGAGCGACGACCAGTTGATGCACAACATCGAGGTCCGCTACTTCAGCGCCAAGGAAGGGATGGCGCCGGCGAAACGCGCGCTGTTCAAGAACTCCACTGGCGCCAGCGCGGACGAGGTGGTCAAGCAGCTCTTCGTGGATGTCACCGCCGACTATCGGTTGCGGTTCCCCTCGGCGGGACGCTGAGCCGTCGGGCATCCCGGTCGTTGCCCCGGATACACTCGCCGCGATGGTCATCAGCCCGTTGCTGCCACGCCCCGAGGTCGTGTTCCTGGATCTGGGGGACACGCTCATCCGAGCGCACCCGTCTTGGTCCGTGGTCTATCGGCGGGTGCTGGCGGCACACGGCGTGGAGGTGGATGCCGACGCCCTCCGTGCAGCCCTGGATCATGTCTTCAGCAACAACGGTGACCATGTTGAGGGCCCGTTCGAGGCCAGCGAGGAGGCCTCATACCAGCGCCTGAAGCGTTTCGATACCCAGGTGCTGGAGGTACTCGGCGCTGACGTACCGTCGGACGCCTTCTTCCGGGCGCTCGAGGCAGCGTTCGCGGAACGGGCGGCATGGTGGGTCTACGAGGACGTTCCGCCCGCCCTCCAGGCATTGCAGGACGCCGGCATCCGGCTGGCCGTCATCTCCAACTGGGGCTGGTCGGGTCCCGAGCTGCTGCACACCCTGGAACTGGCGAGCCACTTCGAGGCGCTCATCATCAGCGATCGGGTGGGATACCTGAAGCCGTCCGTCGGCATCTTCCAGCATGCGCTGCAGCTGCTGGACGCGGCGCCGGAACTGGCCCTGCACGTCGGTGACTCGATTCGCGCGGACGTCGAGGGCGCCCAGGGTGTGGGCTTACGGGCTGTGCTCATCGATCGGAGCGGACAGGGAGCCGGAAACGCCGCGGGCCAGGCGGAACCCCCACCGGGCGTGCCCCGGATCGCCGATCTGTGGCAACTGCTGGACCTGGTGTCGGTGGAACGGCCGGCTGCTGCAGCGTCGTCCTAGGCCAGCCTGGATGACGGATACATACCCCGGTCCCTGGAGGTTGTCCATCGCGTTCCCGGTTCCGGCTGACGCTGCCAACAGCCTCCGTGCGCTGTTGCGCCCCTCCCGATCGGCGTGGCTGACACTCGATGGCGGGCGACCCGACGCCGCCGTCGTGTCCCGACGCCTCGTGCCCGCCGCCCCGGGGACGACCGCGAGGTCGACGCACGAGGCCCCGGCCGCGGTGCGCTCGTGACGCACCAGGTGCCCCCGATGGATGGGCGGGCGCCGGTCGTGCGCACGACC
>JBBQNA010000191.1:0-6549 GCA_038329515.1 Candidatus Limnocylindrales bacterium
TGTCATCGCGGTCGTGCTGACGGTCTGGTGACACGCTCTGGCACGCAGCACTGGCGCGCGGCGTCCCCACGCGCCGGTGCTAGCACGCGCCGGTGCTAGGCTGTCCGCACGCTCCCGCACGAGGCTCTTGCCATGACTGAACAGACCATGACCACCGACGCCATCGGACCGACCATCGACCAGCAGGCGTCCGTCTCCCCAGTGGATCCGCAGGCACGCGCCCGCGAACTGGCCATCCTGGACGCGCTCCGATCCGTCGTTGATCCGGAGATCGGCATGAACGTCGTGGAGCTGGCGCTCATCCGTCAGGTCGTCCTGGGTGACGAGCTGACCGAGGTGCGCATGGTCATGACCACGCCGTTCTGCCCATACGCGGGCTCGATCATGCAGCAGGTCAAGGAAGCTGCGGAGGAGGTCGAGGAGCACGACGTCAAGGTGACGCTGCTAGCAGAGCGCTGGGATCCGCGCGACGCCGGCCTGATGTGGTGAGCCGTTGAGCGCGCCGGGTCGGGTGGATCGGCCGGGCATCGCGGACAGCGTCGTGGCCACAGGTCGCGGCGATGACGGCACCACCGGCCTGCTGTATGGCGGTCGGGTGGCCAAGGACGACCTGGCGGTCGAGGCGTACGGCACCGTCGACGAGACGGTCGCGGCCCTTGGCATCGCCCGTGCGGACCTCCGCGACCGGCCCACCAACGAGACCCTGAGCGAGCTCGCAGCGCTCATCCTGCGCATCCAGCGCGAGCTGTTCGTGGCTGGCGCCGAGCTGGCCGCCAACCCGCAGGCGGCCGACCGACTGCAGGACGGCGTCACCCGCGTCTCGGAAGCCATGCTCGTCCACGCAGAAGCCGACCTCGTGACCTGGGAATCGCGCATCGTGATGCCTCGGGAGTTCATCGTGCCGGGCGAGACCCGGGCATCGGCCGCACTCGAGGTCGCCCGCGCTACGACCCGACGTGCCGAGCGACGGGTCATCGCGCTCCAGCGCACTGGTCGCGCGACCGGCGAGTGGCTGGTGCCCTGGCTCAATCGTGTGGCGGACTTGCTGTGGGTGCTGGCACGCGCTGCGGAAGCCGCCGAGGACGCCACGGCCGTGCCGGCTATCGCCGGTGGACGATCCGCAGCACGCGCTGCTCCCTCGGTCCCGGGGAGTGGCTTGTAATGCCTCGTTAGACTGTGTGCATGACCGCCCTGGTGGGCGGCCGCTCGAAAGGGATCCCCACGGTGTTCAACAACGACCCCAACCGGCCGAACCAGTACGGCCAGCCCCAACCGGTCAACACCGGTCAGCCCGTTGGTCCGACGCCCAACACGCTGTCTGGCGGTGTTCAGGTCGCGGGCGCGTCCGCGGTCCGGGAAGGCTTCCTGACGGCCGCATTCGTGTGGATGTTCGTGGCCCTGCTGGTGAGCGCAGGCTCCGCTGCGTTCGTGATGAACAACGCCGCGGCCATGACCCAGGTCATCGACAACTGGTTCCTGCTGCTCATCGGCAACCTGGGGCTCGTGTTCGGCATCACGATGCTCATCCGGCGCATCAACCCGCTGGTCGCGCTTGCCCTGTTCTTCATCTACGCCCTGGTCAACGGCCTGACCCTCGGTGTCCTGGTCTCGTTCTACGCAGCGGGACCGGCCGGGCCGTCCGGCGTCGTGACCGCGTTCCTGGGCGCATCCGCGATCTTCGCTGGCGCGGCGGTCTACGGCGGCGTCACCAAGCGTGACCTGACCAGCCTCGGCGGCATCCTGTTCATGGGCGTCATCGGCCTGCTCGTGGTCATGCTCGCCCAGGTCTTCCTCTTCCCGGGCAACGGCCTCATGAACCTGGCCATCGGCGTGGTCGGCGTCGTCATCTTCACGGGCCTGACCGCCTTTGACGTGCAGCGCATGAAGGACGGCAAGATCGCGGGCCTCAACAAGGACTCCGCCTCGGTCATGGGCGCCCTCGCGTTGTACCTCGACTTCATCAACCTGTTCCTGTTCATGCTCCGGATCTTCGGCAGCAATCGCTGACCGGTGCTGCGGACATCGTGCCGGGCTGATATCCCGGTCTCATCCGCCGCCCGTGCCCTGACCACGACCGGCCGCATCGCGCGCCGGTCGTTGTGTGCCGCCTACCATGTCGGCACGCAGCCGGCGTCCGTCCGGCATAGCTGGATGGTCGTCGGGAGGCGCACGTGATGGCGCGGGTCGGATTCTGTGGCATGGGCACGATGGGCGCGGCGATGGCCGCCAACCTGGCGCGTGCCGGCTTCCCCCTAGTCATCTGGAACCGGACGCCGGGCAAGGATGAGCTGCCCGTGTCCCTGGGTGCCACGACCGCAGCCACACCCCGGGAGCTGGCCGCCGCCTGTGACGTGGTCGTCATCTGCGTCTCCGATACCCCGGATGTCGAGGCCGTGCTGTTCGGCGCGGACGGCGCTGCGTCCGGACTCGTCGCCGGCAGCCTGGTCATCGATTGCTCGACCATCTCGCCAGCTGCCACCCGCGGCTTCGCCGAGCGTCTGGCGGCCCAGGGTGTGCCGATGGTCGACGCTCCCGTCTCTGGCGGCTCCGAGGGTGCCCAGAAAGGGACGCTGACCATCATGGTCGGCGGCGAGGAGGCCGACGTCGAGCGCGCCCGGCCGGTCCTCGCAGCCATGGGCACGTCCATCACCCACATGGGGCCCATCGGCGCCGGTCAGTCGACCAAGGCTGTCAACCAGGTGATCCTGGCGGGCAACTACCTGGGGGTCGCGGAGGGCATGGTGCTTGCCATCAAGTCGGGCCTGGATCCCGAGAAGGTGGTCGCGGCGCTGTCGGGCGGTGCGGCTCGGTCCTGGGTTCTCGAGAACCGCAGCGGCCGGATGATCGCGGACGACTACCCCCTGGGCTTCCGTATCGCGCTCCATCTCAAGGACCTGACCATCGCCCTGGAGTTGGCCCGTGCGGTGGGTGCCGCGCTGCCGGTCGCGGCCCTGGCCTCCCAGATCGAGGCGGGTCTCGTGGCCAAGGGTCATGGCGACGACGACAACTCGGCGCTGGCGCGTGCCGTGCGTGAGTGGTCGGGACTCTAGTCAGGGCCTGACCCGTCCGATGCGTCGCCCGCTGCTGCTGTTCCTGGCACTCGCCGCATCGCTGGCCGGCTGCGACACCTTCGCACCGGCGTCCTCCCCGACGCCCACGCCGCTGCTGTCGGGCATCCAGGGTGTGGTGCTCCTGGGGCCGATGTGTGCCGTGCCCACCGCGGCGTCACCCTGCCTGGAGGCATACGCCGCGCTGCTGGTGGTGTTCGACACGGACGGCCAGGAGGTGGGCGAGGTCACGTCCGGCGGCGACGGCACGTTCCGCCTGGCGCTGCCGCCCGGCGACTATGTCATCCAGCCGGCGGCTGGCGGCGACCCGTTCCCGCGCGCCGAGGCCCGGAATGTGACAGTCCTGGATGGCGAGATGACGGACCTTGAGATCGACTACGAGTCCCGGGACCGGGCTGTCGATCCCGACAGCTGAACCCCGGAGCCTGAGCCCGAAGCCTGACGTCCGTCGAGGCCAGCTGGTCCGTGCGTCAGCCCAGGATGCCCCAGGTGACCTCGACGCTCACCTCGACGTCGGTCTCGCCCGCCGCGATAGGCGTCTCGGCGGACATCGCCATCTCGGCCTTTGCCCGGAACATGTGCTGTGGCGGCGACGTGTCGCGCCCGCCTTCACGGATGCTGATGGGCAGGCCCAGTCGGACACCGCCCGCCTGGGCCAGCGCCGCCGCTGTGCGGCGCGCATCGGCCATGGCCAGGTCACGGGCCTCTGACCGGGCGCTCGCTGGATCGGCCAGCTCCAGGGTCACCTCGGACACCTGGTTAGCGCCCGCGCCGACGGCGGTATCGATGACCGGCCCCAGCCTGGCCAGGTCGCGGACCCGGACGCCCAGTGACTGGCTCGCTTGGTAGCCCGCCGGTCGGGGCGTGTCCCCGGAGTAGTCGAACACCTGCGAGAGACTCACCTGGCGGGTGCTGATGTCATGTGCCGCGATGCCATCCGCGATGAGCGCCTGGATGGCGCCGCGCATGCGCGTGCTCGCCAGGCCCTGCGCTTCGCCCGCGGTCGCGGCCTGGGTCTCGACGCCCAGCACGACCGTGGCCGAATCGGGTGTCCGTCCGACGCGACCGACGCCGCGTACCTTGATGCCGTGCATATTCAGCCTCCATGCAGCGAGCGCGCAGCGTACCGCCTGCCGCGTCGTTGACGCTATGGGGCCGTACGCCTACACTCAATCCTGACGCGGCGACTCGGATATGCCGAGCGCCCGTGGTGACTCCGCTCACACCGGGACCGCCAGCGACAGGAGTTCTCGACCCGTGCGAACCATCCCCCAGCTCTCCGGCGCCCTCCACTTCTCCACGCGTGGGGAATACGGTGTGCGCCTGATGGTGGAGCTGGCTCGCCATCGCGGCACGGGGCCCGTCAGCCTCGCGGACATCTCGGACCATGAGGACCTGCCGCGACCCTACCTGGAGCAGCTGGTCATCAGCCTGCGCGGGGCGGGCCTGGTCACCAGCACCCGCGGCGCCCGCGGGGGTTACGAGCTTTCCCGCGCCCCGCAGGACATCACCATGGGCCAGGTGGTCGAAGCCCTGGAAGGACCTATCTCGCCCATGGTCTGTGCCACGGACCACGGCGGCAGCCCTGAACCACATCCCCAGGCCTGCGACCGCACCTCCTTCTGCAACGTCCAGTCGCTGTGGATCAAGGTCCGGGAAGCGGTCATCGGCGCCCTCGACTCCATGACCCTCGCCGACCTCGCCGGCCCGCAGCCGGCCCATCCGTTCCATTCGCTGCCCATCCATCCCTCGACCCTGCCGGTCGCGTCGCGACCAGCCAGCACGGAGCCCATCCCCCACGCATGAACGCCGTCGATATCGCTCCCCAGACTGACTCCGCCGAACCGCTCGCCGATGATCGCGAGCTGGTCATCACCGACCTGCACGTGGTGCCCATCGCGGACCCGAGCCGGGAGATCCTCAAGGGCGTCGACCTGACGATCCGCAAGGGTGAGGTGCACGCCATCATGGGTCCCAACGGTTCGGGCAAGACGACCCTGGCGTACGCCCTGATGGGCCATCCGGGATACCTGGTCACGGGCGGCACGGTCATCTGGAAGGGCCGGAATGTGCTCGCCCTGTCACCCGACAAGCGGGCGCGACTGGGCCTGTTCCTCGCCTTCCAGTACCCCACGGCGATCCCTGGTCTGTCGGTCGCCAGCTTCCTGCGGACCGCGCTCAACGCACGCCGCCGCGGACTGGATGTGGTGGACAGCCAGTGGGATCCCTCGGACCCCACCAAGGGTGGCATCGGGATGCGCGACTTCCGCGACCTGGTGCGCCAGAAGATGGCGCTGCTCAAGCTGGATGACAGCTTTGCCGCGCGCTATGTCAACGAGGGCTTCTCGGGCGGCGAGAAGAAGCGCCTGGAGATGCTCCAGATGGCCATCCTCCAGCCGGAGTTCGCGATCCTGGACGAGACCGATTCGGGCCTCGACATCGATGCCCTGCGGATCGTGGCGGAAGGTGTCAACGCGCAGCTGAGCCCGGAGCTTGGCGTGCTGCTCATCACCCATTACCAGCGGTTGCTGGACTACATCAAGCCGGACGTGGTCCACGTCCTGGCCCGCGGCCGGATCGTCAAGACCGGTGGCAGCGAGCTGGCGCTCCAGCTGGAGCAAGAGGGTTACGCGCCCATCCTGCGCGCGGCCGGCTACCACGACATCGCGGAGGACGCCACCCCCGCCGTCGAGCCCGACGAGAGGTAGGCGACACGATCATGAGCTTCGAACCGTTGGACGGCGCCGCGATCCGCGCCGACTTCCCGCTGTTCCAGCGCGATTTCGGCGGCAGGTCCCTGGCCTATCTGGACAGTGCCTCCACGTCACTCAAGCCACAGCCGGTGCTGGACGCCCTGGCGGCGTACAACACGCGGTTCACGGCCAACATCCACCGGGGCATCTATACCACCGCGGAGGAGGCCACCGCTGCGTACGAGGGCGCCCGGGCGATCGCCGCCCGCTTCCTCAACGCGCCGTCCAGTAGCGAGATCGTGTTCGTGCGCAACGCCACGGAGGCCATCAACTTGGTGGCCTACTCCTGGGGCCGCAAGCACATCCGGCGCGCGGACACGATCGTGCTCACGGAGCTGGAGCACCACTCGAACCTGGTGCCCTGGCAGCTCCTGGTGCAGGAGCAGGACGCGGACCTGGAGTTCGTGGCCATCGACGAGCAGGGGCGCTTGGACCAGCAGTCCTTCGAGGTGCTGCTGCGGACACGCCCCAAGCTGGTCGCGTTCAACCACATCTCGAACGCGCTGGGGACCATCAACCCCGTGCGTGAGATGACCGTGCAGGCACACGCCGCCGGCGCGCTGGTGCTCATCGACGGTGCCCAGGCCGCGCCCCACAGCCCCGTGGATGTCCAGGACATCGGTGCCGACTTCTATGTGTTCTCGGGCCACAAGACCCTCGGCCCGACAGGTTCCGGCGTGCTCTGGGGTCGCCGCGAGCTGCTGGACGCCATGCCGCCATTCATGGGT
>JBBQNA010000192.1:0-6498 GCA_038329515.1 Candidatus Limnocylindrales bacterium
GTTGCGCTACGAGGTCAGTGGGCCGATCGATCATTGCGGCACGGTACCACTCAGGGGTTCCAACCACCCGTTGACATGGCGGCCCCCCTCCCACTAGGCTGCGGTGCAACCGGTTGCGTTGTTGTGGGGAGGGCCGATGAACGTTGACGAGCCCGTTCGATCGCTGCCCATCCGGGGATCGTGGGCGTACACCGATCGGATGGCGATCGCTCCGGGTGGCCGTATCCACGTCCATGTCAGCGCCGAGGCGGCCCATCGCGTCGACATCGTGCGTCTCGGCCGTGAGGCGGTCATCGGTCCTGCCCAGGACATCGCCGCTGACCGGCGCGATGTCGAGGTCCTGGGCAGCTGGTCCTCGGACATCTCGAGTCCCCAGCGTCTGTTTCCCGGTTCGTACGTGCGCATGGATGGCCCGGCACTGCCGGCACCGCCCATCACGCTCGGGTTGTGGCTTCGCCTGTGGCGACTGCCGGTGATCGACATCCTGCAGATCGCATGGAGCGGCATTCTCACGGACATCGACTATCCAGCCGCGTGCCGGTTCGGGCTGCTCGTCGACCATGTTGGCCGCATCGCTGCGTATGCCGGAGATGGCGCGGCGTTCCGTCACGAGTGGCTGCATCAGTCCCGACCGGTGGGTTCTGAGCTGCTCGGGCGCTGGGTGTCGCTCGTGGCCACCTGGACTCCTGATCTGGTGCGTGTGTGGCTGGACGGTGCGCTGGTGGTGGATGTCGCAGGGCCACATCCCGCGCCCGGGCCAGGCGACGCGTCACGCCTGCGGTTGGGGGCGATGGCCGAGGCTGGCGAAGCTGACGATTTCCTCGATGCTGACGTCGCCCAGCCGTTCGTGGTCGCCGGTGAGCTGTCGGACGAGGACGTCGGGCGCCTGCACCTCGATCGTGGTCGGTCCGGCCTGTCACTGCTGCCGCCGGCAGCGATACTGGGCGGCTGGACGCTGGCCGAAGAGCAGGGCGCCCGTGTGGCTGACGCCAGCGGCCACCAGCGACATGGCAGCATCGTCAATCACGGCACGTGGATGGTCGGCGGGCCCGCGTTCAACGCGGCAGATCGCGCGCCGCTGGTGTACCAGCCGTCCCTGGACCCCGACCGAGGTCACGGCCTGCGCCTGTCGAGTGACGACCTGATCGACGCGGGCTGGGCAGTGTCCGGCACATATCAGGTCCCCGAGGACGCGCCGTCCGGGTTCTACGCTGCCCGGATCGTCCAATCCGGGCAGCCCATCGACGAGGCGTACAGCACACCGTTCGTGGTCAGCCGCCGGACACCCCAGCGCCCGGGGAGCATCGCATTGCTGGCCGCGACCTTGACCTGGTGCGCATACGGCCGACGTCCGACCAACGAGGCTCCCATCGCGGGCCTCAGCTCGTCCCTGTATTCGACCCATACGAGTGGCAAGCCGTTCTTCCACGTCGGCACCCGGCTACCGATGCCGTACTGCGATCCGTATGTGTTCGAATCCCGGCGATCCACGCGCACCCGCAGCACCCACATCCTTCGGCCCGAACGCATGGCAGAGGCCTGGCTGGCCCGTGAGGGCTATGCCTATGAGGTCATCTCCGACCTTGACCTGCACGAGGAGCCGGAGCTGCTCTCAAGGTTCGCTGCCCTTCTCGTCTGCGGCCACAGCGAGTACTGGACCGACGAGATGCGGTCGGGCGTCATCCGATACCTCGACGCCGGCGGTCGGGTCATCTCGATGTCGGGTGACACCCTGTCCGTGCGCGTGACCTTCGACCCAGAACACCAGGTGATGGAGGCCCGCAAGGTCGTGTTCGAGCCGGATCCGCGCCACCTCGACCAGCGTTGGTGGGGCGAGCGATGGCATGCCGCGGACGGCTTGCCAGGGGGGTCGCGGCGCCACCTCGGCAAGCCCAGCTGGGAAGCATTGGGCATGAACTTCAAGGGCATGATCGACGATGGCACCCCGAACGCATATCGACCGTACGTCGTCCTCCAGCCAGATCATCCGTTGCTGCATGAACCGGAGGTCGTGCCGATATCACCCGCGGGCACCATCGGCGACCGGAGCCTCAATGGCAGCGGCGCCGCCAGTGGCTATGAGTTCGATGCCAATCTGGACCGCGTCGGCATGGCGGCCGCGCCCCTGGACGGCATCGACACCATCGCGAGCGCGCTTGGGCAGCGAAACCTCGAGTGGATCGGCGAACGGGACCATGGAGCCGACCTGGTCTGGTGGCGTCGACCCAACGGCGGCGAAGTCCTCAACTTCGGCAGCATCGCGGTGTCCGGTGCGCTGGCGGTGGACCCCGGTATCGCCACCCTCACCCGCAACGTGCTCGCGCGCTTTGGCGTGAGCCGCTCGGAGGTCCCCGCATGACTGACTCGACCGGCCAGGCCTTGGCGGATGATACCGGCATGGCAGGAGCGCCTGTCAGCGTTCGCGACATCTACAAGGCCTACGGGTCCGTGCGCGCCGTCAACGGCGTGTCCCTGGACATCGCTCCCGGCGAGTTCGTGGCGCTCCTGGGGCCCAGCGGCTCAGGCAAGACCACGCTGCTCATGGCCATCGCCGGCTTCGAGACCCCGGACTCGGGCGAGATCCTCATCGATGGCCGCGACATCGTTCCCCAGCCGCCCCACAAGCGTGGCATCGGGATGGTGTTCCAGCGCTACGCACTCTTCCCGCACATGACCGTGGCCCAGAACATCGCCTTCCCGTTGCGGATGCGCAAAGTGCCCAAGGCGGACCAGCAGGAGCGGGTGGAGCGGGCACTCGCGCTCGTCCGGCTCAGTGGCTACGGCGACCGCCGGGTCAACCAGTTGTCCGGCGGGCAGCAACAGAGGGTGGCCATGGCCAGGGCCATCGTGTTCGACCCGCCCGTGCTGCTCATGGACGAGCCCCTGGGAGCACTCGACAAGCGCCTCCGGGAAGAGATGCAGATCGAGCTCAAGCACATCCAGCGCCAGCTGCGGACCACGGTCATCTATGTCACCCACGACCAGGCCGAGGCGCTCACCATGGCCGACCGTATCGCGGTCATCAGCGACGGTCTGGTCCAGCAGTTCGCGCCGCCGGCAGAGGTCTACGAACGGCCCACCAATGCCTTCGTGGCTGGCTTCGTGGGCGAGACCAACTTCATCGACGGCACGCTCGAGCGTGCCGAACCAGGGAGCTGGCGACTTCGCCTGGCAGGCGGCCCAGCCGTCGCCCTGGCCGGCGAGGAACCGTCGTGGCGCGTCGGTGCCCCGGCGCGGATGGCCATCCGGCCCGAGTCGATGCGCCTGGATGGCGAGGCCTCCAGCGGTCCCCTCCTGGGTCGTGTCGAGGAGACGATCTACGGCGGCGGCACGCTCGCCTGCATCGTGCGCATCACCGACCAGGTGGCGCTGACGGTGCGCGAGGCGGCGGCCGAGGGCCGGCTCCGACGGACGGGCGATGAGATCGCCGTCTCGTGGCCAGCCGAGCGAAGCCGGGTGTTCGTCACGTGACCCAGGTGGCACGACCCATGCGTGGGCGACTCCACCGGATGCTCCACGGCGTATCTGCGTCTCGGTACAGTGCCGCGTCGACCCTGCTGCTGCTGGCGCCCCTGGTGATCCTGTTGCTGCTGGCCTTCTACCTGCCCCTGGCGCAGTTCCTTTCCCGGAGCTTCATGGAACCGACCCTGACGCTCGATAACTACGCACGGATCGCGGACAGGCCCATCTACGCCACCATCCTGCTACGTACCTTCCGGACCGGCCTCATCGTGGCCGTTGGCACGCTGGTCCTCGGGTTCCCCATCGCGTACCTGATGTCCACGCTGCGCGGCTGGCGGCTGGTCGTGGTCGCTGCCATCGTGGTCCTGCCACTCTGGGTCAGCGTCCTGGTCCGCACCTACGCCTGGCAGGTACTCCTCGGACGCAATGGCGTCGTCAACCAGACCCTGGAAGGCCTGGGCATCATCGACGCGCCCGTCAAGCTGCTCAACACGGAATTCGCGGTGTGGCTTGCGATGACCCACATCCTGTTGCCGTTCATGGTCCTGCCCATCTACAGCTCGCTTCGGGGCATCCCTCGGGACCTGTCGCAGTCGGCCCAGAGCCTTGGCGCCAGCTGGCCGAACGTCCTGCGACACATCATCCTGCCGCTCAGCCTGCCCGGCGTCGCCGCGGGCACGGTGCTCGTGTTCGTCATCTCACTGGGCTACTTCATCACGCCCATGTTGCTGGGTGGTCCCACGACGATGATGATCGCGTCGCTCATCGGCCAGCAGGCGACCAAGCTGCTTGATTGGCCGATGGCATCCGCCATCGCGGCGGTCCTGTTGTTCGTCACGGTGGCCATCATGGCGCTCTTCCAACGGGTGCTGCGACTGGACCGGGTGATGGGCAATGGCTAGTCCCGCACGTCCGCGCCGCGCCCGTCCCAGCCTTGCCCGGTGGCTGCTCATCGGCATCTCGACGCTCATCCTCCTGTTCGTGGCACTGCCGACCTTGATCGTGGTACCCGTGTCCCTGAGCGCGACCGAGTACCTGTCATTCCCGCCCCAGGAGCTGACCCTCGACTGGTACCACGAGTTCCTGACCGACCCCGACTGGATCAGGGCAACGATGTTGAGCATCCAGATCGCATTCGTCGTGGCCATCCTGTCGCTCGTGATCGGCACCATGGCCGCCCTGGCCATGGTCCGCGGCCTGGGTGGGTCCGGCTGGATGAGCGTCATCGCATCCGCGCCGCTGATCATCCCGACCATCATCTACGCCATCGCGGTCCTGCTCTTCTTCTCGCAGTTGAAGATCGCTGGGTCGTTCCAGGGTTTCGTGCTGGCCCACACCGCGTTGGCGTGCCCGTACGTGGTCATCATCGTGTCCGCTGCGCTGTACCGATCCGACCCCAGCCTCGAGCTCGCCGCGATGAATCTCGGGGCGTCTCGGCCCAGGGCCATCTGGGAAGTCACCCTGCCGGGTATCCGGCCCGCGCTCGTGACAGGCGCGGCATTTGCGTTCCTGACCTCCTTCGATGATGCCACCGTGTCGTTCTTCCTCGCCAACCTCAGCGACATGACCCTGCCGCGCAAGATGTTCGAGAACCTCCAGTTCTTCATCTCCCCAGTGCTCGCGGTCGTTGCCACGTTGCTGACCGTGTTCACCCTGGCGCTCGTCGGTGGCCTGAGCATCTGGCAGTCGCGCCGCGGGGCGCAGACCACGATCCCCACCGAATGACACCCACCAGCCACACCAGGTGGCTGCCGTTCCAGCCCCCCTGGACCCACGCGCTGCATGCGCAAGGAGGGCCGTTGCTTCCTTAGACCCGGCGAGCCAGGGTGATGGAGCAGGTCGCTCACACCCGATGGAAACGAAACTGGAGGATGCAGGTGTCACACCCGACCGGTCGCCAGGACAGCTGGCGCAAGAGATCCCTGATAGGCGTCACCACAGCGGCGTTGGTGCTCGGGGCGGCGTCTGTCGCCTCCGCGCAGGACGCGTCTGCGGTGCCGGGCCCATTCGTGGCTGAGGGTCAGGCGGAAGGCGGCCTCGTCGTCGCCACCGCAGGCGGCTCGTTCGTGGACGCCCTGGAAGCCGCGTTCTACACGGACTTCACGGCCGCTACGGGGATCCCCGTCATGCCCGTGGTCATCAATCCGGACGAGCAGTGGGCGAAGGTCAAGGCGGATACCGAGGCGGGCAATGTCCAGTGGGACATCGTCAACGTTGGCCCGGACAGCCTCGCCCTGCAGGCCGACTATCTCGCCAGCCTTGGTGCGGCGTGTGCGGACATCCCGAACATGGCCGTCAATGCCGCTGAAGGCGTGTGCCAGGACAATGGCTTCCTGTACATCCTCGGCGGACACATCGGTGGCTACGACACCACGCTCTGGCCCGAAGGCGGGCCCACGGATGCCGCCGGCTTCTTTGACACCGCGACCTACCCCGGGCCCCGCTGCATGTCCTCCGGCGAGGCCGTCTACAACATGATCATCGCCCTCTCGGCCGATGGTGTGGCGCAGGAAGATCTCTGGCCGCTGGACATCGACCGGGCTCTGGCCAAGCTGGACACCATCAAGGACGACGTCACCCTCTGGTGGGAGACGGGTGACCAGTTCATGCAGGCATGGCGCAACGGCGAGTGCGCCGTGGCCACCATGTGGGCAGGTCGTGCCAAGGCACTCCAGCGCGAAGGCGCCACGGTGCAGCAGATCTGGGACGGCTTCCCGCGAGACATCTCCGGCTTCGGGATCCTCAAGGACGCCCCCCACCCGAATGCCGCCAGAGCGTTCGTCGACTACTTCTTCTCCGATGCAGCCGCCGAGGGTGCCGCGGAGTTCGCCGAGACCACCAACTATGACCCCGCCAACGTCAAGGCCATCGCACTGATGGACCCCGCTGACGAAGCCACCCGGGCAACGAGCCCGGCTAATTGGAACGCCATGCGGGCGCTCGATGTTGCCGCGCTGCAGACGCAGCAGGCTGAGATCGTCGAGCGCTGGCAGGAGTGGATCTCGCAGTAGCGAGCGATCAGGCCCGGGTCTCGCG
>JBBQNA010000193.1:0-6464 GCA_038329515.1 Candidatus Limnocylindrales bacterium
CGATGGATCGCGGGACGCGTCCGCGCCGGTCCGTCCGGTCCGGGACACCCTGCCTGCTGTCCGGATCGAGAGTGCGACCGCGCGCTACCACGTCCAGCCATCCTGGGACCTGTTCGAGCCACCCGCTGATGGCGGCACGAGCATTGCCGTGACGCTCCATGCCTTCGGCGGCGGTCTCGCAGCCTGGTGTGGCGTGGACATCGGTGCCAACCGCAAGTCATTCGAGGCGTGGGAAGCACGCGAGCTACTGGGCGAACTCGTGGCCGAGGTTCGGCCGCGACGGCCGGCCATCGTCGGCCTCAACCTCGGCCCAGAGGTATCGATCCATGCGTGGCAAGGAGCGAATGCAACCCGGATCACCCTCGTTAACGCAACGTCGGTCGACATCGCGGGTCGGAGTGCGCCGCTCGCCGATCAGTCCTTCCGGTTGGCGCCCGCGATGGCGTCACCAGGGGCGCATATCAGGACGGTTCGTGGCGGCATCCTGACCAGGCGCGACACCGAGGATGGCGTCATCCTGACCTTGGCGGTCCTGGGGGATTGGGAGACGGTCACGGTGGCGGGCCACGAGTGAGGGCCTAGTCAGGGAAGGCCCCACGTCGGGTTGCGGACCTGAAGGTCCTGGGTTCGAGTCACGCGGCCGCGCCAGCATCCGAGAACCCGATCGCCTCATCGGGCGTCCGGTGAGGCCCGCTTCGTGCCCTCGGACCGGCTCCCGGTCACGATCGTTGGCCCGATGTCCTGTCTGAGGTCAATCCCTGGAAGACGTGACGCTGCAGGACCAGGAACAGCACGAGCGGCGGCAGTATCGCGATGGCCATGCCGGCGAAGGTGAGGCCCTGGTCGGTCGCGTAGACCGTCGAGAAGCGGCTCACCGCGAGCTGCACCGTGAAGGCCTCCGGCCGCTGTATCAGCACGAGGGCGCCGCCGAAGTCGTTCCAGGTGAAGACGGCAACCAGGACCCCCACGGCGAGGATCCCCGGCTTCGCTATCGGGATCACGATCCCCAGCAGGACGCCGATACGTCCGGCTCCGTCGACGCGAGCCGCATCGACCGTGTCCTGGGGGATGGTGCGGAAGTAGGCCGACAGGATCAGCGTGGCCATCGAGATGTAGGACACCACGTTGAACAGCGCCACCCCCGGCAGGTTGTTGATCAGGCCGAGGGTGCGGAAGATCGAGAAGGTCGGCACGATGAGGACGTCGGTCGGGATGATCAGCGGCGCCAGGATGACGATGAACAGCGCGGCCCGAAAGGGTGGTCGCAGCCGAGTGAGTGCGTACGCCCCACAGACCGCCAGCACGAGGACGAGCACCACGGTCATCGCCGTGACATACACCGAGTTCAGGAGCGCAGCCCCGAGCTGACCGCGGGCCCACACCTCCCCGATGTTCCCGATCACGGGCGGCCAGGGCACATCCCACGGCGCGCGATAGATGTCAGCGCTCGACCTGACCGCGTTCGTCAGTGTCCATACCACCGGATACAGCCAGACGAGGGCGAGGCCGCAGAGCAGGACGGTGGTCCGTCGCGGGCGGCGCACCCCGATCACAGGCGCACCGCCTCGGCACGACGATCGAGGAACCGGTATTCGACAGCCGTGAGCAGCAGGATCAGGAACAGCAGGATGGTGGCCATCGCCTGCGCATAGCCCACGTCGAGGAACCGGAACGCCGTCACATATACGTCCGTGGCAACGGTCTCCGTGGCGTGTGATGGACCGCCGCCGGTCATCGTCCAGACCATGTCGAAGATCCGCAGGGTCCCGAGCGTGGTCAGCAACACCAGTGCGAAGGTCTGGGGCCACAGCAGCGGCCAGGTGATCCGCCGCAAGCGTTGGACCGTGCCGGCGCCTTCCAGGAGCGCGTACTCGTGGTACTCCCGCGGATGGGCCCGGATGGCAGCGAGATAGACGACCATCGTGAAGCCCGTGAATCGCCAGAGGAAGGCGACCATGATCGCCCAGAGCGCGGTATCCGGATCCGAGAGTGGCGCGAAGGTCTGCGTGTCGAGCCCGAGCGCCGATCCCGCAGTCGCAGCGATCCCGAAGAATGGCGCGTACAGGAACTTCCAGACCACGCCGACCGCTACCGGGGCCAGGATGACCGGCAGGAAGAACACGACCCGGAAGAACGTCTGTCCACGCCTCGCGTCGGCGACGAGGACGGCAAGGCCCAGACCGAGCCCAGTCTGGAGCACGACTGCGACGGCCGTGAACAGGATGGTGTTGCCCACGCTCCGATGGAACACCTCGTCACCCAGGAGGGCCCGCATGTAGTGATCGATCCCGACGAAGTTCGTCACGTCGAAGCCCTGGGTGTCATGGAGGCTGAGCACCAGGCCATACAGGAGCGGGTAGGCCAGGAACCCGGCAAGGATCACCAGTGTCGGTACCAGGAAGAGCAGGTCGATGGCGCTCTCGTTGCGACGATGCCGCCGCGATGCGGAGCGGACACGCGGGCCGGTCACGACCGTCCCCGGCCGCTCGGACAGGCACCGGCCCTGAGTCCCGGCCAGCCGTCCCCTGTGGTCACCGTGTGAACCATAGAATGCCGATACCCTCGAACCGCAGCGACTGGTGACATGGACCTCCGTCACCACGGTCGCGGTCGACGGGGAAGGAGCCGGATGGCGCGAGCCGATTTATCGAGCGACAGGAACCCGGCGCGCACGTGCGATCGCCGGAGCGTGCTCAGACTAGCTATCGGGGTCGCCGGTGGTGTGACGTTCGGGCCGCTGCTTGGAGCATGTGCGGCACCCGTCCCCCAGGGCCCCAGTCCGGTCGGATCCTCGACTGACCCCGGCCCGGCGCAGCTATCGGGTCCTGTCACGGTCCTCGTCGAGGGTGGCGATCCGACGACCCAGCCGGCCATGCAGCAGGTCTACGACGACTTCCGGACCCTCCATCCGGCCATCGACTGGGACATCCGCGCTCTCCCCGGTCTTGGACCTGACTGGGACCGCCTCGCGCGCGCCGAGATGGAGTCCGGCGAGCAGGTGGGACTCGTCATGCTTGATGGCTTGTTCGTCCGTGCCTGGATCCGTGATGGCCTGCTGGCGGATCTCGAAGCGGACCCGCGCATGGCCGAGATCCTGGCACGTGTTCCCGAGCGCTTTCACCTGGGCGGCCTCGACGCAGGCACTGCCAGCGCCTTCCCCCTCGCGCTGACTCGCGGCGTTCAGACCACGGGCCTGTACTACAACAAGGCCCTGCTCGACCGGGCGGGTCTCGCGCCGCCCGCCACCATCGCCGATTTCGAGGCCATGGTGGAACCGCTGGCGGCGCTCGGGGCCGCGCCACTCGTGCACTGTTCCGGCGACGTCCCGTTCAACCCGCTCCTGGTCATGTGGTTCCTGCCGATGACCGCGGGGCGCGCCGGCGACCCGCTGGCCTTCGTGGAGAGCACGGTCAGGGGGGCTATCGGATACGACAGCCCTGAATGGATCGAGGCATTCCAGGCCATCGCGGATCTCAGGAGCTCGGGCGTGCTCCTGGAGGGATCCGGTGCCGCGGACTACGCGACGATGCAGCAGCTCCTGCTGCAGGGCCGGGCGGCGATGACCTACAACGGGTCGTGGATGCTGCCGCAGATCATGGGCGGCACGCCGAGTGTCCCCTTCGACCTGCACGTCGCGCCGTTGCCGACGATCGACGGTGCTGCGCGGGCGCACTCACTCCTGGCCTGGACGGGCTTCGCGCTGCCGGCGCAGACATCCGCCAGCCGTGACAGCGTGATCGCATTCCTGGAATACGCAAGTCGGCCAGATGTCGACCGCGCTGTCGTCGAGGGCATCCAGTCCTATTCGCCGATCGCCGGTTCGAACGTCGCCATCCATGACGCCGTGGCCCGCGAGTTCCTGCCGATGCTCGAGGACGCCATCACGTCACTCAACTGGCGCTGGGAGCCCGAGATCGATGCCGAGATCGGCAACCAGGTCCAGGCGCTCGTGAGGGGCGCGACCGATCCTGGATCGGTCGGCACGGCGATCGAGGCCGTAGCACGGGACCTGCGCGCTTCTGGTCGGAGCTACTACCCGTGATGACCTGCGCGTGACCGACCAGCTGGTCGAGACCAAGTTCTACGTGCCGAGGTTGCGGCGGCCGCCCGTTTCTCGACGCAGGCTCGTCGGGCGCCTCGACCATGGCGCAGGGCCCAAGCTGACCCTCATTTCGGCACCGGCTGGCTTCGGCAAGACCACGCTGCTGGCGGAGTGGGTGGCGCTGTCACCAGTCGCGGACCCGACCGTCGCCTGGCTGTCCCTCGACGAGGCGGACAGTCTGCCCGCATCCTTCTGGGCCTACGTGTTCACCGCTCTGGAGGGTGTCGCGCCGGGGGTCGGTGTCGCTGCACTGGCGCTCCTGCGCGAACAGCAGCCACTACCGATCGAGACCATCCTGGCGACGCTCCTGAATGACCTGAGCGCGCTTCAGCACCCCATCGAGCTTGTCCTCGACGACTACCACACAGTCGATGGACCCGAGATCCAAGCCGGCATGACGTATCTGGTGGAGCACCTTCCCGACCAGCTACGCCTCGTGATCGCCACCCGCGCCGACCCTGGACTGCCCCTGGCCCGCCTCCGCGTGAACGACGAGCTCCTCGAGATCCGAGCTGCCGACCTGCGCTTCACGTCGGACGAGGCGACCGAGTATCTGCACGAGACGATGGGCCTCGACCTGGCGCCACAGGACATCGCCATGCTGGAAGGACGCACCGAGGGCTGGATCGCGGCTCTCCAGCTGGCGGCACTCTCTTTGCAGGGCCGGGATGACGTCACCGGCTTCATCAAGAGCTTCGCGGGCGACGACCGATACATCGTCGACTACCTGGTGGAGGAGGTCCTGCAGCGTCAGCCCGACCCCGTGCGGAACTTCCTGCTGCAGACCTCCATCCTTGCCCGCCTGACCGGTCCCTTGACCGACGCAGTCACCGGCCAGAGTGGAGGGCGGACCACGCTCGAGTCCCTCGACCGGGGGAACCTCTTCCTTGTCCCGCTGGACGACCGGCGGCAGTGGTACCGCTACCACCACCTGTTCGCCGATGTCCTCGGCGCGCGCCTGCTCGATGAGCAACCCGGCCAGGTCGCCGAGTTGCACGGACGGGCCGCCGAGTGGTTCGAACAGAACGGCGAGCCAGCCGAGGCCATCCGCCATGCGCTGGTTGCCGGGGACTTCGAGCGGGCAGCTCGGGTCATCGAACGTGCCATTCCGGCGACGAGCCGGGGTCGTCAGGAGGACACCCTCCGTCGGTGGCTCGAGGCATTGCCCCGCGATGTGATCCGGATGCGACCCGTGCTCAGCGACGCCTACGCCGGAACCTTCCTGGTGCGGGGTGAGACCGACGATATCGAGGAATACCTTCAGGACGCGGAACGGTGGCTGGACGCCGTGCAGGCGATGCCAGGCCGGCCATCCGAGATGGTCGTATCGGACGAAGCGGCTTTCCGGGAGCTGCCTGTCGCGGTCGCGATCCATCGCGCCGGACAGGCCAGCCTACTGGGCGACATCGGCGGCACGATGGCACATGCGCGTCGCGCGCTGGACCTCGTCGGAGAGGATGGCTACCTGGCGCGTGGGGCCGCCGCGGCGCTCCTCGGGATCTCCTGCTGGGCCACCGGCGACCTGGCATCGGCACATCGTCATTGCCTCGATGCCCTGTCGAGCCTGCAACGCGCCGGATACCACTCCGACATGCTCGGTCTCACGCTCAAACTGGCTGATATCGAGATGGCGCAGGGACGACTCGGGGACGCTGTGCGGACCTATGAGCGGGGTCTGCAGGTATCGGTGGCTCACGGGTCGCCGCCCCTGCGTGGCACGGCCGACATGCTCGTGGGCATGAGCGCGGTGTGTCGCGAACGCGGTGACCTGGATGCCGCCCGTCGCCATCTCCGCCTGAGCAGGGAGCTGGGCGAACTGAACGGCCTGCCTCAGGACCCGTACCGCTCGCGGGTTGCCTTGGCGCTCATCCTGCAGTCCGAGGGTGACCTGAACGGGGCTCTGGAACTCCTCAGTGAGGCCGAGCGGCTGTACGCGGGTGATTACTCTCCGGACGTCCGCCCCGTGCACGCCACGAAGGCGCGCTTGTGGATCAGCCAGGGAAGGCTGGCGGAGGCGACGAGCTGGGCGCGCGACCACGGACTCGCGACCACCGACGAACTGTCGTACGTGCGGGAGTTCGAACACATCACGTTGGCGAGATCGCTCCTCGCAGAGGGGGTCCGGGAACGGGCTGCTGGAAGCCTCGCCGAGGTCCTCAGGTTCCTGGCGCGCCTGCTCGAGGCAGCCGAGCACGGCGAGCGAGCGGGCAGTGTCATCGACATCCTCGTCGGCCAGGCGCTCGCCCAGCACCCTGCCGGCGAGACGAGGGCTGCGCTGGACTCACTCACTCGCGCGATCACCCTGGCGGAGCCGGAGGGCTACATCCGGATCTTCATCGATGAGGGACCACCGATGGCGGCA
>JBBQNA010000194.1:0-6454 GCA_038329515.1 Candidatus Limnocylindrales bacterium
GGCGCATGGACGGCCGCGTTGTGAAGAACCACAACCCCCCGTCCATGTACACCATGAGGATCTCAATCTCGACGTTTACGCCAAGCTTGATGCTGGGGATCACCCGCTCGTACGCGACGGCTACATAGAAGGCAAGCAGGATGGCCGCCGTGGCGTTGATGGTCATGGACGACGTGACGTCGCCCAAGGGCAGGTCGTCCAGCAGGATGCCCATGTCCTCGATGGTGCTGATGGGTACGCCGACCCTGCCCACCTCCCCCAGGGCCTCCGACGCATCGGAGTCGTAGCCGGTCTGCGTCGGCAGGTCGAAGGCCACCGACAGTCCCGTCTGGCCCTGCGACAGCAGGTATCGGAATCGTTCGTTGGTGTCTGCGGCGGTCGAGAAGCCGGCGTACTGGCGCATCGTCCAGAGGCGACCTCGGTACATCGTGGGCTGGACGCCGCGCGTGAACGGGAACTCACCCGGCCGACCCAGGTCACGATCCTCGTCCAGACCGGCCACGTCGGCCGGGGTATAGAGGTCCGCGATGGGGATATCCGAGGTGGTCAGGAAGGTCTCGCGGCGCTCGGTCTGGCCCCGCATGGCCCCGGCACGGGTCGTCTGGCGCCAGCGGTCGCGTGCGGGGTCATTGGCTTCGGTCAAGGCAGACCTCCGGTCCGGGTCGCGGCGAACGCCGCGCTGCTCATCATCCGACGACAGCGAGGACGCTGCCGAGTTCGACACGGTCCCCCACCTCGACCGAGATCGAGAGCACGGTCCCCGCACGCGGTGCCCGGATCTCGTTCTCCATCTTCATGGCCTCGATGGACAGCAACCGATCCCCCTGCTGCACGTCGGTGCCCGGCGTCACCCAGACACGTGCGATTCGCCCCGGGATCTTGGCTCTGACGGTCTGGGGCGCGGCCTGGCCCGTCGCACCCGCGAGGCGCGTGGCTCGCTCTCGGAGCGCCGCCCGCGCCGCAGACTCGGCCGTGACCACGATGACCCAGCCACCGACCGTCACCTCGTACCGGACCCGCCCGGTCGCGACATCCTCGGCGGTCTGCGTCAGGCGCCGGGGCACGAGGTCCGCAGCGTCTGGCGATGCCTCGCCGGGCTCAAGCTCCAGGACGATATCGTCATCGACGCCGAGGGCAACCAGGCGGAGCCTCGCGTCCGTCATGGCCAGCGCTCCGTGGCTTCCCGGCGCGCGGCCCGTGTCCAGGCATCGGTCGCCGTCGGATCGCTGAGGCGACCCGCTGGTTGGCTCGCGCCAGGGGTATCGGTCGCACCCGACAGGGGTGGCGGCAGGCCGCGAGACTGGCCTCCGGTGCCGACTGCCTGCGCGACAGCCTCCATGGCCAACCGAGCAGCACGGGACCGCAACGGTGCGGCGTCCCAGTCGCGGTCGACCAGGTCGGTGCGCACATGACCGTTGACGAACGCGGGGTGGGACAGCAGCCAGCCGTGGAACGGGAGTGTGGTCTGGATACCCCCGGTCTCCATCTCTGCCACGGCACGCCGGGCGCGCCGGATGGCCATCTCGCGGTCGGTCGCGACGACGAGGATCTTGGACAGCAGCGGATCGTAGTCGCCCACGACCATCTGGCCCTCCTCCACGCCCGAGTCCATGCGCACGCCCGGACCAGCAGGCTCCCGCCAACGATCGATGCGTCCGGGGGTCGGCGCGAATGCCCTCGACGGGTCCTCGGCGCTGACACGCAACTCGATGGCGTGCCGGTCCGGCTCGACCATGGCAGCTGACGCCGCGATGACCCGGTCCGAGAGCGGCTGCCCGGCTGCGATCCAGAGTTGCTCGTGCACCAGGTCGATGCCACTCACCAGCTCCGTCACGCCATGCTCCACCTGCAACCTGGCATTGACCTCCAGGAAGTAGGCAGCCCCCGTCGGCGTCACCAGGAACTCCGCGGTCGCGGCGTTGCGCAGGCCGACAGAGCGCGCCACCCGCACTGCGAGGTCGTGGAGGCGTCGTCGGTCCTCGGCACTCAGACCCGGGGCCGGTGCTTCTTCTACGAGCTTCTGGTGGCGCCGCTGGATGGAACAGTCGCGCTCCCCCAGGGCCACGATGGTGCCGTGGCTGTCACCCAGCAGCTGGACCTCGACGTGACGCCCGCCCTCGACGTAGTGCTCGAGATATACGCTGGCAGAACCGAACGCCTGGAGCGCCTCGGCCGCCGCGGCCATCACCGCGCCGGCCAGCTCGGTTGGGTCATCGACACGCCGCATGCCCCGCCCGCCGCCACCGGCCGCCGCCTTGACCAGCACCGGATAGCCGATGGCATCTGCGATACGTGCGATGGCGGCATCATCGTCAGGTCCGCCGACCGCGATGGGTTCGAACGTGCCGGGCACTATGGGCACATCGATGGCGCGTGCCGACTGACGCGCCGCGATCTTGTCACCCAGCCCAGCGAGGGTGGCTGGTGTCGGGCCGACGAACACGATGCCGCTCGCCTCGACCGCTTCGGCGAACGCGGCCTGCTCCGACAGGAACCCATATCCAGGGTGGATGGCCTCAGCGCCCGTCTGGAGCGCGGCCGCGATGATCCGTTCGGCCACCAGGTAGCTCTGCGAGGCTGGTGCCGGACCGATGTGAACCGCAGAGTCGGCAGCCCGGACATGGAGCGCTGTGGCATCCGCGTCGCTGTAGACGGCGACGGTCTCGACATCCAGCTCTCGGCACGCCCGGATGATGCGCAGTGCGATCTCGCCCCGGTTGGCGATGAGCAAGCGTCGGAACGGCGGACTGACGCGGGGCGCGGTCACAGCCATCCCCCGTCGGCCGAAGTTGGATGCTGTGGGTGTCTTTGCGCAAAGACAGTCGGGCGATCGGCCACACCGACCTTGGCTGTGCAGCTGGTCACAGCGGGATGTTGCCGTGCTTTCGGGAAGGATTCCTGTCGCGCTTGCCGGCGAGCATGGCGAAGGCGGAGATGACACGCGGCCGGGTCTCGGAGGGCACGATGACATCGTCGACGTATCCCCTGCCCGCGGCGACATATGGATGCGCGAAGGTCTCCTCGTACTCCCGGGTCAACTCCAGTAACTTGGCAGCCTGGTCATCGGCCTGCGCCAGCTCCTCGCGGAAGATGATCTTGACCGCACCTTCCGCGCCCATGACTGCGATACGGGCCGATGGCCACGCGAGGTTGACGTCACCCCGCACATGCTTGGAGCTCATGACGTCATACGCGCCACCGTATGCCTTGCGAGTGATGACGGTCACCTTGGGCACGGTCGCCTCACAGTAGGCGTACAGCAGCTTGGCACCGTGACGGATGATGCCGGCGTGTTCCTGGGCGACACCGGGCAGGAATCCGGGCACGTCCTCGAGGGTCAGCAAGGGCACGTTGAACGCATCGCACATGCGCACGAACCGCGCGGCCTTGTCGGATGCGTCGATGTCGAGGGCGCCTGCCAGGACGGCCGGCTGCTGGGCGATGAGGCCGACACTGTTGCCCGCGAGCCTGGCGAAGCCCGTGATGATGTTGGCGGCCCACGCCGGCTGTAGCTCCAGGAACGAACCAACATCCACGACGCCATCGATCACGCCGTGCATGTCGTATGGCTGCATGGGGTCCTCGGGCACGATGGTGTCCAGCGCCAGGTCCCGACGATCAGTGGGGTCGGTCGTGGCTCCCCTCGGCGGTTCCGAAAGGTTGTTCTGGGGCAGGTGCGACAGGATCCGACGGGCGACGTCCAGGGCTGCGGCCTCATTCGGCGCGGCGAGATGCGCGACGCCGCTGACCTGGGTGTGGATGCTGGCACCACCAAGGTGCTCCCGATCGACATCCTCGTGGGTCACCGCCTTCACCACTTCCGGTCCGGTGACGAACATGTAGCTCGTACCCTCGACCATGATGGTCACGTCCGTGATGGCCGGCGAGTAGACGGCGCCGCCGGCGCAGGGCCCCATGATCAACGAGATCTGGGGCACGACCCCGGACGCGAGCGTGTTGCGCAGGAAGATGTCGGCATAGCCGCCGAGCGACACGACACCTTCCTGGATCCGCGCGCCGCCAGAATCATTCAGCCCCACGATGGGCGCCCCGACACTGGTCGCGAGATCCATGATCTTGCAGATCTTCGCCGCATGGGTCTCGGACAGGGATCCGCCGAACACCGTGAAGTCCTGGCTGAAGACGAACACCAGGCGACCGTCGATGGTGCCGTGACCGGTCACGACACCGTCACCCAGGATGCGCTCCTGGTCCAGCCCGAAGTCCGACGAACGATGGACGACGAAGGCGTCGAACTCGACGAAGGAACCGGGATCCAGCAACAGGTCAAGCCGCTCGCGGGCGGTTAGTTTGCCGCGCGCATGCTGCTGGTCGATCCGTTTCTGACCGCCGCCAAGCAACGAGCGCTTGCGCATCTCGGCCAATCGGGCCATGGGTCCCTGGTCATTCGCCACCTGAGTCTCCCCGCTACCGCGCTCGCTAACGCCGGAATCCTACCGTCCTGCCCGCACAGCTACGATGGACTATCCACAGAAACGGTGGATGAATGGCCGGAAGTGTGGAAAACTCCCCCGTCAGTCCTCGATCCCGTTCGATAGAATCACCCCGCCCGAAGGGCCCATCCCACCCGCGAAGGAGGCCGAGTGGCCCGCATCATCGCAATCGCGAACCAGAAGGGCGGCGTCGGCAAGACGACCACCGCCATCAATCTCGGGGGGTCGCTCGCCGAGCAGGGCTACAGCGTCCTGTGTGTGGACATGGATCCGCAGGCGAACCTGACCGTCGGCCTGGGGCTCAACCCACGGACCATCCAGCGCTCCATGGCGGATGCGCTGGTCGATCCGGACGTGACCATCCAGGACATCGTGGTCCCAACCCAGACCTCGGGCATCGACGTCGCACCATCGGACATCGACCTGTCTGCGACCGAGAACCAGCTGTTCAGCGCCATCGGCCGGGAGAACGTCCTGCGCGAGGCCCTGGCCATGTGGGCCGATGACCAGTACGAGTTCATCATCATCGACTGCCCGCCGACGCTCGGCCTGCTGACCATCAACTCCCTGGTCGCGGCGGACTCGGTGATCATCCCGGTGCAGACCCAGTACTACGCGCTCAAGGGTTTCACGGCACTGAACAACGTCATCAACCAGATCCGCAGCAAGGGACTCAACTCGCGACTGCGGATCCTGGGCCTGCTCCCGACCTTCTATGACTCCCGCACACTGCTCGGCCGCGACATGCTCGCTGAGCTTCGCGAGCTCGGTGACCACCATGTGTTCAACACGATGGTCAAGCAGACCGTGCGTCTCGGCGAGGCTCCCCTCGTCGGTCGGCCGGTGACCACATACGCCACGAATTCAGAGGCTGCTCGCGCATACCGCGGGTTGGCACGCGAGGTGATCGAACTTGGCTAGACCAGATTTCCGCGGTCAGGCCGCCCAGCGTCTGTCGGAGGAGCGCGAGGAGCTCTCGCCCGCCATCATCAGCCTGCTCGGCAACGACTCGGGCAAGCAGTCGACCGGCATCCGCAACGTTCCCGTCGAGCGCATCGATGCCAACCCAAACCAGCCCCGACTCACCTTCGATGAGGACACACTGCTGGAGCTCGCGGCTTCCATCACGGAGCACGGCGTCCTGCAGCCCATCCTGGTCCGACCGGGTGTCGACGGCCGATACCAGCTCATCGCCGGCGAGCGCCGATGGCGTGCCGCGAAGATCGCCGGACTGCGCCACATCCGCGCCATCATCGAGGAGATCGATGACGACACGGCGCTGGAGATCGCCATCATCGAGAACCTCCAGCGGGAGGACCTCTCGCCGCTGGATGAAGCACTGATGTACGAGCGCATGACCACGGAACATGGCTACAGCCTGCGCAAGCTCGCCCAGAAGCTGGGCAAGGACAAGGGCTACATCGAGAACCGACTGCGGCTGGCGGACGCTCCCCTGGAGATCAAGCAGTTGGTGTCTTTGCGCAAAGACACGCTGTCCCATGCCTATGAGCTGCTCAAGGTGGATGACCCCAAGCGGCGCCGCCGGCTCGCGGAGCAGGTGGCGCGTGGCGAGTTGAGCCTGGTCAAGCTGCGCGAGAAGATCGACGGTCGACCGGTGCGCGAGCCTGGGCAACGTGACGGGGGGCCCGTGGAGCCGGCTGGGGATGCCCTCCAGCCCGAGGCGACGGGATTCGCACGGGCGGAGGAGTCGCCGGCGTCGGTCGCTCCCCTGACCGGGGAGGATGCCCTCCAGATGGCGAAGGCCCGCCTGTCAGAGGCGCTCGAGGACCTGTCGCTCGTCATCCGGGAGCAGGAGGCACTGCGTGGTGCCACCACGACAGACCGGCAGAACTTCGCCAAGTATCTGACGATCGCGAAGCTCAAGCTGGAGAACGCGATCGCCGTGGTCCGGTCCGGAGATCCCAAGTCCCCGGGCTGACGTCGAGGCGACCCACCCGAGCCGGATGCTCGAGCGCCAGACGCCCCCGGGGATCCCGGGG
>JBBQNA010000195.1:0-6435 GCA_038329515.1 Candidatus Limnocylindrales bacterium
GATGGCAAGTGCGACGATGCCCATGCCCACCCGGCCGTTGCGATAGAGCGCCGCCGTGAGCACCAGGACCGCGATCCAACCGAGGCCGAAGAAGGTGAGTGCCACCCGGGCGTGGGACGCGAGGTCATCCATGGGGAAGACACCCACCAGGCTGGCCGCCACGCAGGCGACGACGCCGATGACCACACCCGCCAGCCCCAGCAGTCCCGGTACGTCCGGCCGAAGCGCGAGCATGAAGGCCACGAAGCAGATGCCCGTCACCACCAGGCCGGCATTGAACACGAAGGCGGACTGCGAGACGCCCCGCTCGCCCAGCTCCGATACCCAGTGGTTGAGCGGCGAATACGACTGCCCGTGCCGGCCGACATAGGTGGCGGCGGTGTACAGGGACGAGAGAGTCACGATGATGACGCCCACGATGCCCGCCAACAGACCGGCTCGTCTGGCGCCCTCAGACATGGGGTTCGGCCGCAGGTCCAGGGGCATCGATCACCGGCAGCTGCGGCTTCGTGTGACCTACTCGGCGATAGACCTCGTCCGGGATCGCGTCGAGCGTCTTGTAGACCGTCCAGGTGCACTGCTTGCGTGTCTCGGGCGCGTCCGCGGCACCACCCCAGCGGGGCGGATCGACGACCCGCACCGGATGCCCCCAGCGCTCCATGGGCAGCTTCTCCAACGCCAGGCAGCAGTGAGCGCAGTAGTAGCAGATGCCCTCAGTGTTCCAGGCCCAGTCGCGCCGCTCGGTCGTCACCCCGAACTCGTATGGCGCCAGGACGCGGGAACCGGTGCCCTCGATGTCATCGCCCTGCATCGAGCGGCCGCCCGAACCGCAGGGTGCGAAGCTGACGACCCACTTGTCGTCGTCTTCCGCGATGCCCAGCGTGCCGTCGCGCTCCGGACCGCACAAATGTCCACGCATCGCTTCCATGACCAGGTACATGTTGCGTTCGAGGGTCTCCGGGTATGGGGTGACGCGCGTGTCGAACACCATGTAGCGCTCCTGGATGTAGGGCTCCAGGACCGCCCGGTAGCAATCCTCCAGGCGCGCCTCGCCAAAGCGATGCGCGACCCAGGCGAGCACTCCCGCCATCAGGTCGGCGTACCGATCGTGGAGTCGCCGCCAGCCTTCGGACAGCTCGGCCAGCAGCGGCCCGGTCGCGGCCATCGTCAGGTCGTAGCTCCGGATGCCGCCGGACACCCGTCCAGCAAGGGCACCCAGGTCCGCCCAGCGAGCCTCGGGGTCCAGTGGCGTGCCGTCGGGGTAGGCCATGAGCTGACGCAACCGCTCGATCTCCGCCGAGCGCTCGGTGTCACTGACGCCCTGCCCTGCCAGCCAATCCAGGAACCCGGCGGTCCAGACCTTGTAGATGACGTAGACGACCTTGGCCTCCTCCATGAAGGAGTCGACCAGCTGGGCCGCCACCTCCCGGCGACCAGCCCGCAGCCCGAACTCGTCGCCGGCCTCGGCAAGCGCCTCCCGGACCTTGTCCAGGGTCGGTATCGCCTGGTCCGCCCAATTGCCGGAGCGGACCCGCTTGCCGATCGCGTCGGACCATTGCAGGTGGGTCGGACCCGTCACCCGCGTGATCTCAGCTGCTCGAGCCGGAGTAGCGCACCCGCACCTGGTCGAACCCGACCGCGACCAGCAGCAGCACGCCCCCTGCGACCTCGATCCAGAACGAGGACACGCCCAGCTGGATCAGTCCGTTCCCGAGCACACCCACGATGAGGACGGCAAGTGTGGTGCCCACGATCGAGCCACGGCCGCCGGACAGGCTCGCGCCACCCAGCACCACCGCGGTCACGACAGACAGCTCGAGGCCGATGCCGGCATTGACCGAGGCGCTGCCGACCTGTGACAGCAGGATCAATCCGGACAGGCCGGCCAGTGCCGCCGAGAGCACGAACGCGATGAAGATCGCGCGGTCGGTCCGGATCCCGGCGAGCCGCGCCGCGGTCGGACTCGCCCCGATGGCGTACATCGAGCGCCCGTAGGTCGTGTACCGAAGGATGAAGTAGAAGACCACCACGACGGCGGCAAAGATGTACACCGGGATGGGTAGCTCCAGGATGCGAGCCCGACCCAGATCGCTGAATCCGTCCAGACGTATCGTCTGGCCATCGCTCAGGACCTTGGTCAAGCCCCGGAAGATGGCCAGGGTCGCGAGGGTCGTGATGAGCGCATTGATGCGGAATACGGTCACGCTCGCTGCATTCACGACACCGACGAGCAGCGCCACGGTGACACCCAGGAGCAGCGCCACCGCCAGCGGCAGGCCGGGGGTGATCGGTGCGCCGGACGTCGCAGCGGCGATCGCCGTGACCGTGGCTACGAACGCCGAGATGGAACCGACCGACAGGTCGAATTGGCCGCTGATGAGCAGCAGCGTGGCGGGGCAGGCAACGATACCGATGCGAGCCGTGTTCTGGAGGATGTTGATGAGGTTGGCGCTGTTGAGGAAGTACTGGGACGTGACGGAGAAGAACACGATGAGGAAGACCAGTACACCGAACAGGACGGCGGCCTCGGGCAGCGAGACTTTGCGGCGCGCGTCAGCGGTCTTGAAGGTCGACGCGACGAGCGCCTCCGAGGTGCTCGAGCCGGTCTCCAGGGGCTCGGCGGCAGCCCGTTCGACTCCGCCTGACAGCTCCTCGTCAGTCATGCGCTACCCTCCTGCGGCGGCAAGCAGCCGACCCGTGGTGATCTCAGGACCCGATAGCTCAGCCGCCACGCGTCCCTTGCTCATGACGTACGCTCGATCGGCGACCTGCACCGCTTCCTCATAGTCGGAGGTGACGGCCAGGACCGCGACACCCGTCGCGGCCAGATCACGCAGTGAACGATAGATGTCCGCACGTGCGCCAACATCCACGCCACGCGTCGGCTCGATGAGCACCAGCGCCTGCGAGTCCCGCTGCAGCCATCTCGCCAGCAGCACCTTCTGCTGGTTGCCACCGGAGAGGGTGCCCATCTGCTGCTTGGGATCGTTACGCGACCGGATGGATAGCCGCTCGCGCCACCGCCAGAACGCGGCCGCCTCGACACTTTCGCGGATGATGCCGAAGCGTGCGAGGAGCGGCCAACTGGCGACGGCCACATTTTCCGCAACAGGTCGGACCGCGAACGCGCCACCAGCCTTGCGATCGGCGGGCAGGAATCCGATTCCCGCATCGATGGCTTCCCTGGGCTTGGCGTAGGACGCGACTCTGCCCTTGACTTCCAGGGTGCCTCGGTCGAGGGGCCGGATACCGAACGCCGACTCGCCGACTTCCGATGCACCCGAGCCCAGCTTGCCAAAGAGCGCCACCACCTCCCCGGGCCGGACAGAGACATCGACCCCGTCGAACGCCTGGCCCATGCCTGCTCCCGTCCAGCGAATGACGGGCTCCTCGCCGATGGCGTGGGTCGACGGTGCCGGCCGGCCCACCTCTGCCATCCGGCGGCCGATCATGGCCTCGATCATCCGGGGTCGGTCAGTGTCCTTGACCGCGGACAGCAGCGACGTCGCTCCATCGCGCAGGACCTGTACCTGGTCCGCGATCTGGGTGACCTCGTCCAACCGGTGGGTGATGTAGATGATGGCCACGCCTTGGTCCCGCAGGCGGCGGATGAACCCGAACAGGGTCTCCGCCTCGTGATGCGACAGGGCTGCAGTGGGTTCGTCGAGGATGAGCAATCGTGCCGACCCGGACAGGGATCGTGCGATCTCCACCATCTGGCGCTCGCCGACGCGCAGGCTGCCGACGAGGCGATCGACATCCAGATCGACGCCGAGCTGCTCGAGGATGGTCCGGGCTCGCTCGCGCATCGCTCGCCAGGACACGATACCCCGGGTGTTGGGGATCCGGCCCAGCGAGATGTTCTCCGCGACTGTCAGCGTGGAAGCGTCCTGGAACTCCTGGAAGATGATGGCCACGCCAAGGTTGCGCGCCTGACGGGGCGTGAGCACGGGGTACGAGACTCCGTCCACCTCCACCGCCCCGGCATCGGCCTGATAGTCGCCAGCGATGATCTTGACCAGCGTGGACTTGCCGGCACCGTTCTCGCCCAGGAGGGCAAGCACGGAACCACCGACGGCGTCGTGGTCCACCCCGTGGAGGACCTCGACGCCGCCGAAGGACTTGCGGATCGCACGAGCCCGGAGCTCGAATGTCATGGGCTCGCGTTCCGTGGTTCGAGAGGATCCGACCTAGCAGGCCGGAACGTTGGGATAGATGTCACGGATGTTGTCCCGAGTGACCGGGACATGGGTCGTGAACAGCTCGGCGGGAACGGTCCCGTCAGCGCCGTCCGGCGTGATGGCCTTGCCATCCAGGATGTCGATCATCGCCGGGATCAGGGTCTTGCCGTAGTTCTCCGGGAAGTAGGCGACCGAGGCGATGTAGTTCGGGTTGCAGGCGATCTCCTTCCACGCGAACTCGTCCGATCCCTGGCCGCTGTAGTAGATGTCTCCGGAGCGGCCGAGCGTGGCGGCGGCACCGATGGTGCCGACGATGCCGTCCTCGTTGATGCCCACCACGATGATGCGGTCACCGGGCAGCGCGGTCAGGACGTTGGCCATCGTATCGACGGCCTTGTCGGTGCGGTCGACGTCCGGCTGGACCTTCTCGTTGATGATGGGGCAGTACTCCCGGAAGCCATCGCGGTAGCCGCCCATGCGGGCGTCGCTCGCGGCCTTGGCTCCGGTCGACTCCAGCGACACGTATGCCGTGTAGTCGCAGTCCCAGGTCTCCTTGGCGAACTTGCCGATGGCGGCTCCGCCGACGCGTCCGGCCTCGTGGTTGTTGGCGCCCATGAAGGCGACCTGGCAGGGCGGTTGGATGATGTCGATGGCGATGGTGGGCACGTTGCCGTACGCCTCGCAGATCTCCGGTGATGCAGCCTGCTCCACGTTGAAGTTCAGGACGCCCTGGACGCCCTGGACCGCGAACTGCTGCGCGCACTCCAGCGCAGCGGATCCGAGCAGCTTGCCGTCGCAGAACACGAGTTCGGCGCCGGAGATCTGTGCCTGCTCCTTGATGCTGTTCGACACCAGCACCGCGAACGGCACGTTCTCACCGAGAGAGATGTAGCCGATCTTCTTGCCCTCGCCGCTGCCGGCCACGGCGCCGGTCTCGATGTAGGGATTCACCGGGGTCGGCGCCATGGGGGCCTCGCTCATGGCCGGGGCCGGCGAGCCGGATGCATCCTGGGCGATGGCTGCCGCCGGTGCCAGCACCAGCAGGCCGGTCACAGCTAGCGCCGCCAGGCGCGAGCGCGACACACGCGTTCGATCGTTCACTCGTGACTCCTCCTCGACTCGGCTCGCACGACATTTCAGCAATGCATTCTGGAAACGTTCGTCAGCCGTGTTGCCGGACTCTAGGGGTGGCGTCGATCCGGTGTCAAGTGAGTGGCTGCTCGGCTCCGTAGCCCCTGCTGTTGTCTACAGCCGCCATGATCCCTTGCTGGCGGGCAACGGACAGCCAGTCCCTCGTCTGGACCCGTGACTGGTCCAGGCTGCCTCTGGATCCCGCCTCACCTCATCTATGGTCGATGGCGGCCTGCACCTGCGGCCGATCTTCGGCGGCTCGGACGACGACCTCCGCGCCCTCAACATCTGACAGGGTCTACTGCGCCGGTCATCGTTCGTCGCAGGGCGCGGCATGACTGACAGCGGATTCACCTGCTCGGACCGGCGACCGATGCTGCATATCATCGAATCCCGAACATGGATGGGTTCGCATCGACGTTCGTGCCCGGGGCGGGCGGCGATACTTCCCGCTCACGGGCGGTCACAGGGCAGGCGTGCGAAACGCGTGTCTGAGACGAACGCGTGCATGGGGTGGTCGATACGACGGCCAGACGGGTCGAGGCAGGCCCTGTCCGGCCCTCCAGCCGACGGATGTGCGGGGGACGGTCGACATATCGGTCAGGGGCGCGAGATTGCTGCGGTCAACCGACGTATCGACCACGGGGTGCACATGAGATGCAGGCCAGGGTGCGAGGCGCGTGACTTGGTACCGGCAGGCAAGCGGCACCCGGTGCCCCTTCAGGCAGGCGTCACGGCACCCCGGAACAGGGGCATGCCAGCGACGTCCACACTGACCCGCCACAGTCGACCGTCCATCGGGGCCGAATCGGTGAGCTCCGTGATGTCGCCCATGTCCGTGATGATCAGGTCTCCGGCATGGAACACACAGTTGAGGACCGTGCCGCCGGTCTCCAGGAAGTCGTCGATGGTGCCGTCCGGACGCAGGATGTCCACGCCGCCGCCCATGAACGTGGTGACCCACAGTCGGCCGTCGGCGGCCACCTTCAGGCCGTCCGGGACGTGGCCCTCCGGCAGCTGCGCGATCTGCTCCGACGGGACCCCTGGTCGACGACGATAGACGCCCCGGTCATACGACTCGACCCACACGATGCTGCCGTCCGGTTCCGCCACGATGCCATTG
>JBBQNA010000196.1:0-6427 GCA_038329515.1 Candidatus Limnocylindrales bacterium
TGCTCGGCTGCCAGCGACTGGAGGACGGCCGGGTCCCAGTGATCGGGCGAGGTCAGCAACCGCAGTTGCCCGGGTGGGACGGACGGCCCAGACGGCAGCGCGCCGGAGGCGTCGGGTCGGGTCCCCTGGGCGGCAGCACGCGTCCACGACGCCGCGAGCGCGACCGCGAGACCGGCACCGGCACGCAGGAAGCGGCGCCGGCCGAACACTCCGGCCATCACAGCCACCCACGACGTCGGAAGTAGCCGACCATCAACAGCAGCACCGCGGCCATCACGCCGATGAGCGCCCAGAAGGCCGGCGGTCCCGCGTCGGAGAACGGCAGGTGCACGTTCATGCCATAGATCGAGGCGATGAGGGTCAGTGGCAGCAGCATCACGCTGAAGGCGGTCAGGATCCGGATGGAGTCGTTGAGGCGATGGGTGAGGACTGATTCGTTGGTCGATTCCAGCGAATCGATGACCTCCTTGTAGTTGTCAAGGATGTCCCAGATCCGTTCCGCGGCGTCGGAGATGTCGTCGAAATAGATCTCCATCTCCTCCGCGAGATAGCGCTGCTTGGTCTTCTCGAGGTCGCCCAGCACGGCCCGCTGCGGGCGCACGATACGCCGGAAGCTGATGATCTCCTGCTTGAGGTCGTTGATGTCGCGCACGATCTCGGACGAGCCGCGCTCCTCGAAGATGTCGTCCTCGAGCTGGTCCAGCTTGAGGCCCATCTTGCGCAGCATCGGGAACGAGGCATCGACGCAGGCATCGATGATCCGGTACAACAGGTACCCGGAGCCCTTGGAGAAGATCTGGTGACGCAGCTCCGCCCCTTCCTGGAGGCGATCGAACAACGCCTGCAGCGGCGGCAGGTCATTGCTGGGCAAGGTGACCAGGTAATCGGGGCCCACGAACAGGTCCAGCTCCACGGCGACGAGCCGGCGGCGGTCGCGGTCATACACCGGGAACTGCATCACCAGGAACAGGTAGTCGTCGTAACGGTCCAGCTTGGGTCGCTGGTTGTGCGAGAAGACGTCTTCCAGGTCCAGCTGGTGGAAGCCGAACTCGGCACGCAGCCACTCGCCGTCGGCACTCGTCGGCCGCGGGATCCCGATCCAGCGCAAGCCGTCACCGAGCACCACATCCCGGGTGACGATGGGCGTGGACGGCTGCTGGGCCGGCACCCGATTCGAGCGAAGACGGACCGGGCGCGGCAACCTGGGTCGTGACAAGGGCAGGTCGGGCACGGTCGGGTCGGTCCTCTCCGGGTTCTGCGGTCCATCCACGGCCCCGGCACGGCGGGCACTCTTCAGCGATGGTAGTCGGTCGCCGCGTGCCACGGTATCCGTCGCAGACTTCCCGGAGGTGGCACGATGGTGGGCCTCCGCGACGGGACTGTCCGACGGGGGGAGAGAGGCAGGCCATGACACGCTTCGGGACGATCCTGGTCGCCACCGACGGCAGCGACGACAGCGATGCCGCAGTGGAGGCGGCGCTGGACCTGGCGCACGACACGAGCGGTCGGCTCCTGGTCCTGTCCGTCGTCCCCGAGGGTGCGTCGGGCGATGACCGGCCCCACGGCGACGATGCCGCGGAGTCGACACGCGACGACCAAGATGTGGTCGCGGCCACCGATCGCGCCAATGACGTCGTCGACCACGCGGTCGAGTGGGGGCTGGAGGCGACGCCGCTGGTCTGGGAGGGTGAGCCTGCCGACGCCATCCTGGCGGCCGCGATCTCGGAGTCCGCGGATATCATCGTCATCGGCAGCAGCGGCCGCTCGGGGGTCGGCCGGATGCTCCTGGGCAGCGTCACCGACGATGTCGTGCGGCGCGCTGGCGTGCCCGTGATGGTCGTCCGCGCCCCACGCGACCGCGACGACTGACCCGCGGCCGCTCGGGAGTGGCCGTTGCCGAACGCCAGCGGGCTGCCCGCGGCCGAGCGCCCGTGGCCCCGGGGTCCCTGGTCCTGGCGCCTGTGGCCCCGGGGTCCCTTCCTGAGTCCGCTCGGCGCCGGGCGCCTCAGGCGCCTGTGGCCTGTGGCCTGTGGCCCCGGGGTCCCTTCCTGAGTCCGCTCGGCGCATCACCGGCAGAGCAACGCACACAGTCGACGAGGTCGTGACGTCGGATGCCTGGCCGCTGAGTCCCAGAAGATCCTACGGGCGGAGCAACGACCTTCGCCCTCATCTTGAAGGCCACTCGACGCCACTCCCCCGTCGGATCGATGCAGGCTGGACACAAGACATCGGAGAAGTCCCGCTGGCGGTGCGTACCGGGAGCTTGCTGCGCCGCTTGTCCGCCCGTTCGCATCCCAGATGATCATCGGGCGCACCGCGCCCGTGGCGCGGTGCGCGCAGTCGTCCGGATTCACCGAATGCGATCGGGGCCGCAGGTCGGTTTCGAGGGCGCAACTGGCTCGGAACGTGACGAGATCATGGAATGACCGAAGGTTCGTCGGCCTGGAGTACCTCAGCGTGGCGATCGGAGGCAGTCTCGTTCGGGGATTCCGGAGAAGCGCGGCGGAGGCCGGGTGCGGGCGCGTTTGGGACGCCGGGGCCACGAGCCACCGCCGGGGTGCACGAGCCATCACGCGGGCACCGATGGAGTGCCTCGGGCGCGGCGGTGTGCCCGCACGCAGGCACGGGTGTAGTGCCTCGGGCGCGGCGGCGTGCCCGCACGCAGGCACGGGTGTAGTGCCTCGGGCGCGGCGGTGTGCCCGCACGCCGGCACACCAGTGGAGTGCCTCGGGCGCTGGCGCTGGCCCGGGCTCGCGGTGGCGCTGGCCCGGGGCGCTGGCGCTGGCCCGGGCTCGCGGTGGCGCTGGCCCGGGGCGCTGGCGCCGCTGGCGCGGACTCGCCTGGAGCACCCGGTCTCAGCGGGGCGGCAGCTCCGCGACCGATGTCAAGGCGCGCTGCCCGCTCGCAGCACCCCGCACGAACGGCGCGAGGAGGGCCAACCCAAAGGCCAGTGCCATGGGCACGAGGAACGCCCAGCGCAGGCCGACGGAGCCCGCGGTCAGGCCGATGGCCACCGGTCCAGCGACGGACCCAAGGTACGCCAGGCTGACCACCCAACCGACGACCATCGTCTGGCCCACTCCGCGATTGCCGGCGGCGCTCAGCGCGGTCGGGAAGATGGGACCAATGGCAAAGCCCATCACCGCGTATGCCACGAAGCCCACGATGGGCTCGGGACGTGCGATGACACACGCAAGCGCCAGACCCAGGGCCACCCCTGCCCAGCGGACGAGGGCCACGGGGCCCGTGATGGTCACCAGGCGGTCACCCACCAGCCGTGACGTGAGCATGCCCAGGGAGTTGGCGAGATATGCCAGGACGGCAACGGTCGGCGCGATCCCACCCACATCCTGGAGATAGATGGTGCCCCAGTCGATGATGCTGCCCTCCGCCACGAACGAGGCGAACCCGATGGCACCAAGCGTCAGGATGGGCGCCAGCAGCGCCCGTCGGTCGATGCGCGTCGCCGAGTCCTGAGCGGTCGCTCTCGGCCGCATCTCCTCCAGCCGCGAGAGCGCCAACGGGCTGAGCAGGGCGAGGGTGATGCCCAGGGCCGTGAAGTGGGCCAGCGGCGGTAGGCCCGCCACGACGGCGAGCCACGCCAACGCGGCCGCGGCCAGCATCCCGGCACTCCACGCCGCGTGGATGCCGGACAGGATGGGTCGCCCGAGGCGTTGCTCCAGCTCCACGGCATACGCGTTCATGGCCACGTCCAGGCCGCCGCTCATGAGCCCCAGCAGCATCAGGCACGCGGCAAGCGTCACGAGGTCCGAGACGAGGCCGATGGGGATGAGCGTCAGGCACAGCACTGGGATCCCGACGCGGACCATGTCCCGACTCCCGAATCGGTCGACCAGGGGCCCGGCCAGGCGGGTGCCCAGCAACAGCGCGAGCGCGTAGGCACCCAGCGCCAGCCCGAGCTGAGGAGCGTCGAGCCCGGTCTGGTCCCGGATGGCAGGCATCCGGGCACCGATGCTGGTGGTGATGCAGGCGTGGGTCGCGAGGGCGACCACGATCGCGCCTCGTCCGGGCATGCGTCGTCTCTCCACGGTCGTGGCGGGGTCTCCCTGGCGTCGGACGGTCCGCCGACGTGAGGGCATCGATGCGAGCCTACAGGTTCGTGGCCACTCCCACGACCATCGCATGGGCGCGCTGCAGGCCGCGATCGACACCACCCATGCCAGGGACAGACGGCACCATCGCGCGCCACGGCCTGGGTGCCCCGCTGGGCGAAAGGCGCAGGTAGAGCAGGGTGCCGATGCCAGTCGTGGCGGCACACAGCAGCAGAGCCTGGGTCAGGCTCAGGATGCCCGCCTGGACCACGATGGCAGCCACGAACGGCGCGAAGATGCCGCGGGCACCGGTCAGGGCGTTGAGGCCGGCGACCGCCGCACCACGCTCCTCCTGGGGGACCTGCTCGGAGATGACGGACGCGAGACCCATGTCCGTGGCGGCGTTCGCGACACCCACGATGACCGCGGCCAGCCACAGGAAGATGACCGACGGCGCGACCGCGTACAACAGGATGGACACGAGCCCGAGGGCCGCGCCGATGCGCATCACGGAGACCGAGCCACGCCGGTCGGCCATGGATCCCCAGGCGACGCAGGACAGGGTGGTGGCGACCGCGCCGAGGATGCCGATGACGCCGATCTCGGCCATCGACAGGGTCAGCCGGTCCACCTGGACCAGGGCGTACAGGGGACCTGCGGCGATGAGGCCGGCACCGTAGAAGGCCTGCGCCGCGGCGACCTGGCGGAGCGCCGGGCGACGTCGGAATGCGGACCAGGACTCGTGCGCGGAGAACCGGGGAGCGTCGGGGTCGAGGGGTACCTGGAGCCGGCTGGCGGCCATGGCGCACAGGGCACCGATGCCGCCCGCGAAGGCGAGCACGACCATGCCCCCGATGCGGTCGGCGAGGATGCCACCGATGAGCAGAGCCATGCCTGCAGCGGCAGCCTTGCCGGTGCTCACGAACCCGATCAACCGGCCCCGGTCGGCTGCGGGATACATGGCGCCCCACATCCGCTGCTGGAGAGGGTTGGAGAACGCGAGCGAGAGCCAGAAGCCGGTGGCGAGTGCCGCCATCACGACGGGGATGGGCAGGAACACCATGACCACGAGCAGCAGCGCGCCGCTGGCCCGGAACAGGCTCATGCCGCGAGGTGTGCAGGGCCCCAGCCGATTGGCGAACAGGCCGAGCGTGTTGGCAACGAAGGGGGCCGCAGCCAGGAGCGCGATGCCCACCGGGTCCAGACCCGCATGACGCGCCACGCCCGGCAACAGGGCCAGGACGACAGAGGCGGTGATACCCACGCCGACCAGGGACACCAGATCGAGCACCACGTTGCGCCGCAACGTCTGCGATCCTGATATCGACCCGGCTGACCCAACGATGCCCACAACGAACCTCACGCGTGTCCGTCTGGGCCTGCGAGGTCAGCTGTCGGGCTGGGCTGTTACGGAAATAGCCCTCGCGGTAGCTCCGCGATTAGCCCCAAATGAGGGTTGGGTCCCCCGCCCTCCGAAGAGGCTCGGCCGGAAACGATACTAGCACGCTCAGGCAAGGATCACGACAGGGTCATTCGTCCTGATGTGGTCCTACGTCGTCCGTCGCGTCAGTCGTCCGTCGCGTCAGTCGTCCTGGGACAGGATGATGGTGGTGTAGGGCCCGACACCCACGGAGATGCTGTGCTCCATGCCGTCCTCGGGCGTCGGCTCGCTGTCCGCGTCGTACGCGGGCACGGTCGCGAAGTCCGGGTCGTAGCCATCCCAGTCGGAGTTGAACCGGACACGCCACGTGCCCCGGCGGGGCACCCCCACTCGGTATGCCTCCTGGGGGTCGTCGGAGAAGCTGGCCAGGACGATGACGTCGTCGCGAGGGCCGCCGTTCTCCCAGCGATGGAAGGCGATGACCTTGGCAGCGTCATCCACATGGTGGATCGTGACATTGGCGCCCTTCAGCCCGCGTGTCGTGTCGTCCACATTGCGGCGCAGCCGGATGAGGTCACGATGGAGCCGCAGCAGGCCCCTGTGCCGATGACGGAGGCTCCAGTCAAGCGGCTCCTCATCGGTGAACCAGGACCCCTCGATGAGCTCCTGGCCCTGGAACAGCATCGGGATGCCGGGACTGGTCAGGACCAGCGCCGAACCCAGGGTCGCCCGCTTCTTGGACGCCCAACTGTCCGCATAGCCCGGCCAGATCTCCTCCGGCACGCGCGAGCTGCCGTTGGCGTCATCGTCGTGTGACTCTGTGTAGATCACGCGCTTGAACGCATCCGCCGCTGCCACGCTGATGGCGCCCGCCACGCCCGCCATTTCGCGCTGCTCATCCGCGAGCGCGGTCAGCGCCGCCCGGATGGGGTACACGAACCCGCCGTCCCACTGGGCCCCGAAGCCGGCGCCCCCCTCGTCAGTCGGCTGAGTG
>JBBQNA010000197.1:0-6401 GCA_038329515.1 Candidatus Limnocylindrales bacterium
CGGGATGTCAAGCCCGGTCGAACGACCCAACGGCAGCAAGGAGATGGGCTCCAAGTAGAAGGGCCAGTCCACACCGACGGCGTCCGAGTCGTAACGCGACTTCGATCCCGCCCGGCACCTCGAGAAGGCCGGCCCGAGGGAGCCGGCCGGCTGATCAGCTCATGTGCCATAGATATGGGTCATGTAGTATGGCGATATTGCACTGCAGGAGCGGATGATGCCCGTCAAGACCACCGTCAACCTGGATGAGGAGCTCCTCCGCCTCGCGCGCCAGGCCGCGGTGGACCAGGGCGTGACACTGCGCCACGTCCTGGAAGAGGCGCTGCGTGCAGCGGTGCTCCGGGCCCCGCGGCAGGCAGGCTTCAAGCTTCGCTGGACGCCCATCACGGGCACGGGTCCACCGCTGGTCGACGTCTCGGACCGCGATGCCCTCGTCGAGTTCATGGAGGGACGGCATTGATCGCCGTCGATACCAACATCCTCCTGTACGCGCACCGAGTCGAGTCGCAGGACCATCTCGCCGCAGCTGAGGTGGTCCATGGTCTGTCGGAGGGCCCCGACCTGTGGGGCCTGCCTGTCTTCGTCATCGGTGAGTTCCTGCGCGTCGCGACCCATCCAGCGGTGTTCCAGCCTCCGAGCACCGTCGCCCAGGCGATGGATGCCATCGAAAGCCTGCTCGACAGTCCGATGATGCGGATCCTGGCACCCGGCGATCGATACTGGAGGCTCTTCGCGGAGTCGATCGTCGACTCGGGGGCTCGCGGCAACCTGGTCTTCGACGCGCAGATCGTCGCGGTGTGTCGGGAGCATGGTGTCGATACCATCCTTTCGCAGGATCGGGACTTTCGGCGGTTCTCCAACATCCGCGTGCAGCGGCTCCCGTAGTCCGGGGACGACATGAGCATCACCGCGAGCGTCGACTGGCGCGCCGACCTGGGTGGCGGCGTGCGCGTCGCACTCGTCCAGGCGGGCACCTTCAGGTCCGATGCGGGCACCATCTTCGGGCCGGTTCCACGGCCCATGTGGGAGCGCCTGGTCACGGACGAGATGGCGGCGGACGGGTCACTGACCCAAGCGCTCAACTGCCTGCTCATCGAGACGCCTGCAGGCCGGGTCCTGGTGGAGACGGGCATCGGCGAGCGGATGGACGACCATCATCGTGCCCAACGCGGCGTGACGGGGGACCCGATCCTGCCGGCCCTGCGGGCCGCTGGTTTCGATCCCGGATCCGTCGATGCCATCGCACTGAGCCATCTCCATTTCGACCACGCGGGCGGCTTGCTCACCGCGGCCGGCACGCGCGCGTTTCCGCGGGCGCGAGTGGTGGCACAAACGACCGAGTGGGAGTCAGCCCTGGGCACGAACCCGCGTCTCCAGGCCTCCTACGACCAGGCAGAGCTGCGACTGGTCGAGCCCTGGGCACGCGGCACATCCGCCAACGGCGAGGCGGAGATCATGCCCGGCGTCACTGTCATCCGGACGAGTGGTCACTCGGGTGGGCACCAGGCGATCATCGTGCGTGGCCCGAACGGGGTCGTGGGCTTCATCGGCGACCTGTTCATGCGCCCGTGGGGCGCCAATCCGCGCTGGATCAGCGCCTTCGACGACTACCCCCTGACGAGCGTCCAGGTCAAGGCCGAGCTATTCCGTCAGGCCGCCGAGGAAGACTGGACGATCGTCCTGTCGCATGAGCCACGACGGCCGGTGGGACGACTCATCCCCGACCGTGACCGCTTCCGCTTCGAGTCCCTCACCTAGGGTCGGGGGCCGGGTCGATGACACGCGCGAACATGCTGCGCCTGATGGTGGTCCTGGCCATCACGCTCGCAGCCATGGGTGGCGGATCGGGGGCACTCGCGGACGGCGACCAGGTGACCGAGAACGCGGTCATCTCGTACCGCCTGGATCGCACGGGATCGCGGGTGCTGGTCACTGCCCGATTCCGCTGGACGAACCAGATCTCGAGCACCGCATTCCGGCGCTACTACCTGGAACGGTGGGGGCCCATCGGCGTACCCACTGGCGCGAAGGACTTCCGGGTCACCGGACGCGGCGTGCGGAGCCGCCGCTTCCCGACCGGCGGCTCCTTCGACAATGTCATCGTCAGCTTCCCGCGCATCTATCGGGGCCAGACCGTGTCCTTCAGCGCGCGCTGGACGCTGCCGTCCCGGGGGGCCGAGTCGGCCTCAGAGGTCCGCGTCTCCGATGCCTACAGCACCTTCTGCTGGTCGGGGCAACCAGTGGACAGCGGTTTTATCACTGTGACCATGCCCCGCTCCCTGGAAGCCGTCACCCGGGGCAGCGCCGTGCGCACATCCAGGTCCGGCAACGCACGGCGGATCCAGGCACGAGAGCGTCGGGACATGGGCACGTTCTACGCTTGCACGGACATATTCGACCCCAAGCGGCTGGTCCGGCGCGACGTCACCAGCCCCGGTGGACAGGTCGTGTCGGTGGAAGGTTGGCCAGGCGATGTGGCGTGGCTGGACGAGGTCACCACGAGTGTCGAGTCGGTCGTTGCGGGCCTCGAGTCCGTGGTCGGGGTGCCGATCGCCGGTGGCGATCGGATCCGGGTCCGCGAAGTGGCCGCCAATGCGCTCATGGGCTACGGCGGTGAGTTCGACCTGGGCTCGGGCAGCATCCGGGTCAGCGAGTCGGGCGCATCGGCCCAGCTGCTGGCGCATGAGCTCTCGCACGTCTGGTTCAATGCCCAGTCGGTCAATGCCAACTGGATGTGGGAAGGGCTCGCGGAGTGGGCCGCTCGCGAGACAGTGGGCAGCCAGTGCACGGCGCCCGCGGAGTACCCAGTCAAGGGCTCGCCGCGACTGGGCTCGTGGCGCATCCTGGGCCCCCAGGCTGGTCTCGGCGATCAGGCCGTGGTCGAGTACCAATACCTCGCGGCGTGCTCGATCATGGACGACGTGGCCCGACGCATGGGACCCGAACAGATGCGTGCCGCTCTGGGAGCCCTGCTGGATGGCGGGGCGCCATACGACCGCCTGCCGCCACTCGTCGTGCTGACCCCGCCCGCCCCAGCGATCGCACGCTGGGCCGCGACCCGCTCACGGCCGCCACGGAGCACGCCCGTGGACTGGCGCCAGTGGCTGGACATCATGGACGAGGTGGGCTAGGTACCCGCAGGCGTCACGGATGACCAGATCGCCCAGCGACTCCTGCTGCGCTACGGCATCGCCCGACGGGCACAGCTCGACGGCCGTGCCCAGGCCCGCTCGGCGTTCCACGACCTGCGCGACCTGACCCCCGCGGGCCTGACGCCAGCCGTGGTGCGGCGGCAGATGGATGACTGGGCGTTCGCGGATGCCCGGGCGACGCTGCGCACAGCCGGCCGCATCGCGACTCGCCTCGCCGCCCTCCCGCCGGGCACGCCTGGTCTGACCCGATACTGGACGCGCTACGAGGGCGCGAAGACAGTCCGGGATCTGGTGCGACTGGGCCAGTCCATCGAAGCGGATCTGGCGACCAGCACCTGATCCGCCACGCGTCAACCGCCCGGGGACGGCGAGAGCCCCGGCGCCGCCGGTGCCGCGGCCGGGATGATGGTCGAGAGCAGATCCTCCGCACCCGCCATCGACAGTGGCCCGTAGTGGACCGCACGGATGATGCCCTCGGCGTCGATGAAGTAGCTGGTCGGGAGGCCGTATCCCCGCCAGGCGTGGAACACCTGCGAGGTGCCGTCGAAGCCGATGGTGTACGGCAGGTCATAGGTCTCGGCGTAGCGCTGGACCTCCTCCGGGGAGGCTTCCTGGACGCTCACGGCGACGAGCGCCAACCCGTCATCGACATGCGCCGCGTACGCATCCCGCAGGACCGGGGTCTCCAGCTGGCATGGCGGACACCAACTGGCCCAGAAGTTGACCCACACGGGTCGCCCTCGGAGCGCGGCAAGGGTGACCACGTTGCCATCGAGGTCCGTGAGCGTCACCGGCTGGCCGTCCTGGATGCCACTGAGCTCCGGCGCGACCTGGCCCACGGCGAGCCCTTCGGTCCGTTCGCCGATGATGAAGAACGAGGCGCCCGGCCGGGGTGCGACCGTGGGTGTCGCGATGCCGATGGGCGCGGTCAACAGCGTCAGCAGCAGCGCCGTCCCCAGCAGGGTCCCCAGGAGCGCGACGATGTGGGTGAGCGTGAACGGGCCGATGAGGCGCCGATTCCAGCGGCCAGTCGGGCGTGCCGGAGTGGGGGAGGGTGTTTCGGGCGTCACGGGCATGCGCGCTCAGACCTGGGGCCAGAAGGCGACGAAGGCGTTCGCGAACCAGGACAGCCAATCGAACAGGATCGCGAAGCCCATGACCACCACCAGCGCGCCACCGACTATCTCGATGGTACGGCCGTGGCGCAGCAGCGGTCGGGTGATGGCTGGCGTCCGGTCGGCCGCGACGGCCAGCAGCAGGAACGGGATGCCGAGGCCCAGGGAGTATGCGATGAGCAGCGCCCCGGCCTGGGTCAGGCTCTGGCCGACGGCGGCCATGGTCAGGATGGCGCCCAGTGTCGGCCCGATGCAGGGCGTCCAACCGAACGCGAACACCGCGCCCAGCACCAGGCCACCGGTGATGCCGCTCCGGGGGCCGGCGGGCCGGAACGACACGAGCCGGTCGAGTGGCCGCCAGCTGCCCGCGAGCCGGCTGAGCCGGAGCACGCCCATCAGGTTGAGACCCAGCACGATGAGCAGCAGCCCGCCCAACTTCTGGATCGTCGGCAGGTACTCCCGCAGCGGCGACATGGCGGCGGACAGCGACAGGCCCAGGACAGTGAACACGGTCCCGAAGCCAAGCACGAAGGCGATGGCGTTGGGCAGCGCGGCCAGCCGATGCCTCGCCGCCCACGAGACGCGCGGCGGAGTGGCGGACGTCGAGCTGGTACCGGAGCTCGCAGCGACCAAGCCGGCAGAGACCGTCGCCGTGGCAAAGGTCGCTTCTCCGTTGCGTGCGACCACCGCACCCAGCTGACCGAGGTACGCCGGCACCACCGGCAGCACGCAGGGCGACAGGAACGAGATGAGTCCGGCAAGGAGCGCGACGCCAAGGGTCAGGTCCACGTACGGTCGCTCAGGCGAGACGCGGCAGGGTCGCGTCGAGGAATGCCCGCAGCTGGCGTCCGCTGGTCACGAGCGGCAGCTCCGTACCACCGATGACGACGACCGGCACGAACGGGCCGTATCGAGCCTCCAGGTCGGCGTTGCCGGTCACGTCGAGGTCATGCACCACGGGCACGAGATCACCACGGGTGGCGCGCTCCTCCAGGATCCACTGCAGGGTCCGACGCGCTTCCGCACAGGGTTCGCAGGTCGCGCGGCCATAGAACAGCAGCTCCGGGCGGTCCAAGGTGGTCATCCACGAGATCGTACGGCACGCTTGCGGAGCGTGCCCACGGGCGATCGAGTGCATCGTGCGCAGATGAGGATCTGCCAGTGTCGCTCTCACACGCGTCACAGCCGCGGCGCCAGCATCAGGGTCTGGTCGGCACGCCGCTGGGGGGACCGACCAGAGCCACCGAACCAGAGCAGAGGTCATACCCATGTCCAGTCACCGTCCCCGCTGGGTCCTCGGCGGTATCGCCGGCGTCCTGTCCCTCAGCCTCATCAGCACGGGCGCCACCGCCCAGTCAGCCGCGGCATCGCCGGGTGCCTCCCCAATGCCAACGGCCAGCATGATCCCGGCCGCCAGCATGGCCCCGCAACTGGACGTCAACACCGCCACGCAGGAAGCCATCGTGGTGGCCTTCACCGCGGCGGGCATCCTCAACGCCGGCTGCTGGGCGCAGGAGGTCGTGGAGTACCGGCCGTACGCGGTCGACCCGACGTGGGCACGCCTGCGTCAGGAGCTGGGCAAGTACGGCATCGATCCGGCTGTGCTGGAGCAGGTCATCGCGCTGCTGCAGGTCTGACCGATGAGCGGCATGCGTGACGGCGCTCTCCAGCTGCTGCCCTGGGTCGCGCTGGTGGCCGTGGCGCTGGCCGTGGTCCTCGTGGCATTCCGTCCCGGTCGCGGGACCGTCCGGGTCGCTCGGGGGCTCGCCGCGGTAGCGTTCCTGCTGGGCGCCATCGGAGTCCTCGTCCACGTCATCTCGAACCACGACGCGGGCGTCTTCGACTTCCGCTACGCGACCACCTGGCCCACCATGTCCGAGCTCCAGCGCTGGTGGCTTGCCTCCACCGGTGGCGTCGGTCCAACGCCATCCCTGGCACCGATGTCACTGGCCTTCGGGGCCATCCTGGTGCTGCCGGCCAGCATCCGGGTGCCCGTTCGAGCCACGGCCCAGGGACCTGTTGCACTCGGATCGGCCCGGATCGGGTACGATGACCCTTCGCCCCCGTAGCTCAGATGGATAGAGCGGCACCGTCCTAAGGTGCGCGTCGGCGGTTCGAGTCCGTCCGGGGGCGC
>JBBQNA010000198.1:0-6296 GCA_038329515.1 Candidatus Limnocylindrales bacterium
GCTCCGGGTAGCGTTCCAGCATCCGCAGCCCGATCTCGTGCACCAGGTGCTGGATGGACAGGCTCACGAAGCCGTGGAACACGACCGCTGCGAGATCGGCCACCTGCTGTGGGTCGACGTAGTGTGCAGGGTCAGGCAGCACCGCGACCGTCGCATCCGCGTACCGCCACGAGATGTCGATGAACGTGAACAACATCCGGTCGGGTCGTTCCGGGAGCGTGGTGTAGGCGTCGCGCACGAACGACGCGAATGACGATCCGGTGACCTTGAGGAGCTCCATGCCCACACGCCCTGCCCGCAGGTCCATCAGCTCCGCGGCGCCATCCGCAGCGCGCCCCATCTCCAGCATCGCGACGCCGTGATCCGTGTGCCGCCGGTGATAGAGCGAGTCACTGAGCCCGAAACCGCCGCCAGCCCCTGGCACCGGCTGGGCGTCGAAGCGCAGCTCCTCGCCGCTCACTCGCAGGCGGTCCACCTGGGGATAGGTATCCAGGAAGCGCGTCCCCAGGAAATGGAGCCACCCTTCCAGGGTCGAGCCGCGGAAGGCGAGTGACTCCCGGTGGATGAAGTTCTTCATGGTGTCCGTGGCCATGACATCGGAGTTGTCGCCATCGGTATATGCCCGGACGAAGATGTCGCCCATGACCTGGACGTCGATGGATGCCGCCAGCAGGATGTTGGGACGTCCCGAGAAGGTCGATTCCGAGATCTGGCGCACGCCCGTCAGCGGCGTGGCGTTGGTGCGGTAGGTCGAGACCTCGGCCTTGCCGTAGTGGGTCTCCAACTTCATGGCCGTGTCTCCCCTGCTGTGTGCATCGCCAGCGTTGCCGCCCGCGCCCGCGCTATGGCCACCACGTCCGTCAGTCCCCTCCGTCGTTCGGCTTCCCGGTCTCCCGCGAGCGCGTGCTCCAGGAGGGACACGATCGCGGAGCGTGGCCGGCCGGCCACGAAGATGACGTATCGGAAGCCGAAGCGCGCCTCGTATGCGTCATTGAGCGGGCCGAGCGCGGCGATGGCCTCCTGCTGCTCCCCGTCGTAGCCCTGCTCCGCGTACGAGAGCGCGGAGACCGTGCCGGGTGGCGCGCCGATACGAGGGTGCGCGGCCAGCAGCTCGATCTGGACCGACTGGGGGGCCGCAAGCGCCACGATGGTGGCGCGGTCGAAGAGGGCGGCCCAGGACCCGAATGGTCGCTCCGCTGCGAGCAGCGCCAGGTATCCCGGCGCAGCCTCGAACCACGGGCCGACAGCCAACACGAACCTGCGCTCATCCATCCGGTCCAGGTCCGTGATCGTCGGGAGGGCGCCGGGCGCTGTCATCAGCTGCCGCGGTAGGTCGTGATGCCGAAGGGCGCGATGAGCAGCGGCACGTGATACGAGCGCGACGCGTCGTCGACGGCAATCTCCAGGGTCACCTCCCGGAAGAAGCCGCGTCGATACACGTGCAACTCGAAGGTGAGACGGTATGCCCCCGTGACGAGCGGCCCGACGAGTGCCCCGATTCGGCCGTCCAGGTCGGTCATGCCCTCGCCGACCTGCAACAGGGCGCCATCATCGAGGATCACGGACAGGCGCACCGGCACCCCGACCGCGGGCTGTCCCAGCTCGGTATCGAGGACGTGGGTCGAGATCGTGGGGCGTGTCTGGCTCATGTCGCGCGTCTCCCTGCGGCGCTATCCTGCCTGGTCATGGGAACCCTCCGAATCAGCGCCGGTGACCTGCACTGTACCGGCCAGTGGGCCGATGGAGCGCCGCGGACGATCGAGGCCGTGCGGCGGATGCTGCCGCTCCGAAGTCGGCTCATCCACGTCCGCTGGAGCGGCGAGGGTTGCTGGGTGCCGCTCGGCGATCTGCGCGTGGACATCCCGCCTGAGAACGCCACCAGCCATCCGGCTCCCGGGGAGCTGATCATCTACCCCGGTGGCATGTCCGAGTGCGAGATCCTGCTCGCCTATGGCGCCGTCGACTTCTCGAGCAAGGTCGGCCAGCTCGCCGGCAACCACTTCGCGTCGCTGGACGTCGACCGCGAACAGATGCGCGAGTTGGGGCGGCGATGTCTCTGGGAGGGTGCCCAGGAGTTCCTGCTGGAGGAGGTCCAGGAGGCCGGATGAGCCTCGAGCCGACCCACCGGTTCGACCTCCTGATCCGTGGCGGTGCTGTGGTGCGGGCGACGGGCACCCTCCGCGCGGACGTGGCCATCTGTGACGGGCTGATCGCGGCCGTGGAGCCGGGCATCCCGGCATCCGCCGCGGTACGCCTCGTGGATGCGACTGGCCTGCTGGTGCTGCCGGGTGTCATCGACGTCCACACCCATACCCGCCTCGCCTCCGACGCGGAGCCCGACCGGTTCTACCAGGACACCGTGGCCGCGGCCTACGGCGGCACGACCACCATGCTGGCGTTCAACAACCCGGGCACGGGCGTCAGCGAGGAAGTCCGCAGCTCGCTGCTGGCCGGCGTCCAGGAGTGGCTGGCGCGGACGGCGGGTGATGCCGCCATCGATGTCGGGCTGTCGGCCGTCATCACCTCGCAACAGGCGGATCCCTGCTCGGACCTGGCAGCCATCGCCGACCTGGGTGTCGCCAGCTGCAAGTGCTTCCTGGTCTATGACTTCGGGGTCTCCGAGCTGCAGCTGCGGGGTCTGTTGCGGGCAGCGGCCGGTGTGGGCACGTTGCTGGAGGTCCACGGCGAGGACCGGGCGCTCCTGGATGCGGGCATCGCGGCCCAGTTGGCTGCCGGCGAGACCGGGCCACGTGGCCATGCGCGCTCGAGGCCGCCATCGTGCGAGGCGACCGGGACTGCCCGGGCCATCGCCGTCGCGGGGGAAGTGGATGCACCGGTCTACCTGGTCCACGTCTCATCGGCGGCGGCCGTGGCCGAGATCGCCGGTGCCCGACGTCGCGGGCAGCGGGTATTTGGCGAGACCTGCCCCCACTACCTGTCGCTGGATGCTTCGCGCTACGAACGACCTGCGGCAGACGCCATGGGCTCGGTCATCTCGCCGCCACTCCGCTCCCGCGCCGACCAGGCCGCGCTGTGGGCTGCGCTTGCGTCTGGCGACCTCGACCTGGTCGCGACGGACCACGTGCCGGACCGGCTCGCGATCGAGAAGCGCTATGCGGGGCAGCCATTCCCGGAGGTCTCCAACGGGGCCCCGGGTATCGAGACGCTGCTGAGCGTCACATACGCGACGGGGGTGACAGCCGGCCGCGTCGGCGTCGAGCGCCTGGTGGACATGCTGTCGACCACACCCGCCCGGATATTCGGCATGCCCAGCAAGGGCGCCGTGGAGATCGGTCGGGACGCGGACCTGGTGCTGTTCGACCCGAACGCCGCACGCGTCATCCGGCAGGCCGACCTGCACCACACGAGCGACTTCACGCCCTATGAGGGGATGCCGGTGTCGGGGGCAGTGCGCGACGTGCTCGTGCGTGGCGAGGATGTCATCCGGGACCGCCGGCACGTGGGCCGACGTGGCCAGGGCCGATACGTGGCGCGCAGCCTGGGCTGAGCGGACTACGCGGTCGCGGCCGCGCATCACTCCCGGTCGGTCACCTTGCGGGAGCGGAGGAGGACACCCGGCTCGCGGCCGCGCATGCGCGCCAGGTTCGCCGCGAGGCGCTGGATCGGCACACCCAGGGTCAGCGGCGAGTACACCTCGGGGACCCGCGGGAGCGTCGTCACCCGCAGCCGGTCCGCCTGCGCAGGCGATGACCCAGCGTCATCGCCGATGAGCCAGGTGGGACTGCCCAACGTGGCCGTCTCCTGGGCAAGTGACACGCACAGGTCCCGGGTCGAGCCACTCGGCGCCAGGACGATGACCCCGACCGCGGGTCCGATGAGCTCGAACGGGCCGTGTCGGAACGATCCGCCAGCCATGCACTCGACCGGGATCGCGGTCGCCTCCTTGAGGATGAGCGCCCCGTAGTCGGCGGCGGCCAGCGCGGGACCGCGCGCGACCACGACCAGGGCAGTGCAGACCGCCAGCTGCTCGGCGGCGGCATCCGCCAGCCGCTCGTCCTCACATGTGCCCCGGACCGCCGCCAGGACAGCCCCCGGGATGCCAGGGCTCGCGTCCTCACCGTGCACCAGGGTCGCCGCGAGCATGGTGAGCACCGCGAACGACGTGATCCAGGTCTTCGTGGACACGGTCGCCTCGTCGCCAGCCTCGATGGGCAGCACGACATCGGCCAGGCTCGCCATCGGGCTCGAGGGGTCGTTGGTCACCGCGATGATCCGTGCGTGGCCCGCCGCGCGCAGTTGCTGCCCGACTGCCACCGTCTCGAAGCTGCGGCCCGATTGACTGACGAGGACGACCAGCGCGTCGGGGTCGATGGTACGCATGCCGTAGTGGAGCAGCTCGCCCGCCTCGTGGACCTGCGTCGGCCAGCGAGTGCCGATGGTCGTAGCGGCCGTGAGCGATGCGGCCCGAGAGCTACCCATGCCCACGAGCAATACGCCGGACGCTCCGCGCGCGACTGCGCTGGCATCGTGGAGGGATGCGGCACCAGCCGCGAGGTAGTGGCGCGACACCCGCGCCAGTGCCTCGGCCTGCGCCCCGATGTCCAGTTCGAATGCGGTCATCGTCATGCAGGTGCTACCAGCCACCTTCCTCGCGCAGCAGGCGATGGAGGATGCTGCCGCTGACCTCGCGCCGGTAGACGGCTGTGGAACGGACGTCGTCGATAGGCGAGATGGCCGCCTGGATCGCAGCCGCGGCCCGATCGGCGGTCGCCGCATCCGGGTGCGACCCCTCCAGGACCACCTCCGCGGCCGGGATCCGGACGGGTGTCGCGGCTACCGAACCGAGCGCCACACGCACGTCTCGCCAGATACCTGCGTCCTCGCGCCACGCGACACTCATGACCACCTTGGAGATCGCCTGTGCCCGTCGCGTGCCGACCTTGCGGAAGCGCACCCGTCGGCCATCCGGCAACGGCACCACGATGCGCAGCACCAGCTCGTCCGCGGCTCGCCTCGTCTGGCGGTAGCCGGTCCAGAAGTCCGCGACCGCGACCGTTCGTTCGCCACGCAGGCCGCCGAGCACGATGGACGCGTCCGCCGCCAGCAGGACCGGCAGCGAGTCACCGGCAGGCGACGCGTTGACGATGTTGCCGCCGAGTGTGCCCCGGTTCTGGATCTGCGCCGCGCCGATGGTGGCGGCGGCCTCGGCGAGGACGGGCAGATAGCGCAACACCAACGCCGAGCGACGCAGTTCCGTCCAGGTGCTAAGCGCCCCGATCACGAGACCAGCGTCGGCCGACAGCGAGATGCCTCGGAGGGCGTCGAGATGCCAGATGTCCAGCAGTCGCTCCGGTGGCTCGCCGATCTCCCCCGTGATACGCACCATCAGGTCCGTGCCGCCCGCGATCGGCGTCCAGTCGCCAGTCGCGAGCAGGTCGTATGCGTCGGACAGCGAGCGGGGGCTCGTGACAAGCGGCTCGTGGGGCACGCTCAGGCCCGCGTCGGATCGACGATCATCAGGTCCTGGAAGTATCGGCGGTAGAAGCCGCGGTCCCGGGTCAGCAATCGGTCCGCCTGGACGCTGGCATGAGCGCCGATCAGGAAGTCCGGCACCATCCGCTCGCGAGGACCGCCGGCGTCGCGATATCGTCGCCAGACCTGGCCGGCCATCGTCGCAGCCTCCTTGTGCACTGCCTCGTATCCGATACCCAGCCGGGTGACGCCATCACTGACCACCTCACCTGCCTCGGCCCATCCGACGATCTCGGACCACACGACGTCGCACACGATGGCGGCTCCGAGCCTCAGGGCTTTCTGGATAGCGGCGGCAGAAGCGTCACCGAATGTGGGATCGTCGATGAGGACGTCGATGAGGACACTCGAGTCGACCGCCGTGATCACTCCTCGGGCGGGAACTCCGCCGGCCCGCGCATCGCTTCGATCATCGAATCGGTGTCCCAACCGTCGACCTTCAGGATGCCCCGGATCTGAGCGGTCGGGTCATCGACCGGCACGGACTTGGTCAGCACCAGGCGACCCTCATCCTCTTCGAAGTCGACCTGCTGCCCGGCCCGCAGGCCGAACCGGTCCCGCAGTCGTTTCGGGATGACCACCTGCCCTCGCTCACCCATCGTGGCCTTCATACCGCGATGGTATGAATCCTGAGTCATACCGTCAAGTCGTGGACGGCTGCCCGCGCGATCGAGTCCACGATCTTGGTGTAGCCGGTGCAGCGGCAGAGGTTGCCCGCGATGGCCTCGCGGATGGATCCATCCTCGGGACCGCCGCCAGCATCGAGATAGGCCTGGGCTGCCATGAGCATGCCCGGCGTGCAG
>JBBQNA010000199.1:0-6264 GCA_038329515.1 Candidatus Limnocylindrales bacterium
TCCAGCCACTCATCGCCGCGCGCCGCCAGGACGACATCCTGCGGGGCATCAAGCCACCCGACAGCTGGACCGTGGGCGACGTCGAGTACCGCCTGACGTCAGCGGGTCGCGAGCGGCGGGAACGACCCGACCAGAACGCGATCATGAACGCTCGAGGTGTCGCCGCCATCGTGGAGGACCACGGCGCATCCGTGCTCCACCCGGCGACGCCCTGGCCGAACCTGCAGGTCGCGCTCGCGGTCCGGGACCAGTACGGCATCCCGGTCGTCTACGAGGTGCGTGGCTTCCGGGAGGAGACCTGGGTCACCAAGACGCCCGAGCTGGCAGGGTCCAGCCACCACTATGAGGTCGAGGCGGGCATCGAGAACGCGCTGATGCACCAAGCGGATGCCATCGTCACGCTGTCCGATGGCATGCGCGACCGGCTCGTGGACCGTGGCCTGCCGGTGGACAAGGTGACGGTCATCACCAATGCCGTGGACGTCGATCGGTTCGTGCCCCAGGCGCGTGACGACGCGCTCGCGCGTCGGCTGGGGCTGGGCGATGGCCCGGTCATCGGCTACATCTCGACGCTGGCCGTGTTCGAGGGCATCGAGACGCTCCTGGAGGCGACGGCCGAGTTGCGCAAGCGGGGTCGTCGGGTGCGCTGCCTCATCGTGGGTGACGGCCAGCACGGACCAACGCTCCGCCAGCTGAGCCACACCCTGGGTCTGGATGACGGGACCGTGGTATTCACTGGCCGGGTGGCATATGCCGATATCAATGCCTACTACTCCATCATCGATGCCTTCGTGGTGCCCCGGCACGATGTGGGCGTGGCACGCCTGGTGACGCCCCTCAAGCCATATGAGGCGATGGCCATGGAGCGGACTGTGGTCATGAGTCGCCTGGAGGCGCTCATGGGCATGATCACCGAAGGTGAGACCGGCGTGTCCTTCACGCCTGGTGACGCGCGAGACCTGGCGGATGTCCTGGAGCCGCTGCTCATCGATCCGGAGCGGCGCGACGCCATCGGGCGCGCGGCCGGTGCCTGGGTCCGGGAGCAGCGCAGCTGGCGGCGGAACGGCCAGCTGTACCTGGAGCTGTATCAACGATTGGGAGCGGCATGAGCGGCGACACATCGGGCGTGGTGGTCCACGTGGTCGGGGCACGCCCGAACTTCATCAAGGCGGCGCCGGTCCTCCGGGCGCTCGCCGCGCTCGACGTGCCCCAGCGCCTGGTGCACACCGGCCAGCACTACGACCCGTTGCTGTCTGATGTCTTCTTCCGGGACCTGTCGCTACCCGCGCCGGATGTCAGCCTGGGTGTCGGCTCGGGCAGCCAGGGCCACCAGACCGGGGCACTGCTGGCGGCGCTCGAGGACGAGTTCGTGGCCAACCGGCCGGCCATGGTCGTGGCGTATGGGGATGTCAACTCCACGCTGGCCGCGGCCCTGGTGTGCGCCAAGCTGCTCATCCCGGTCGCTCACGTCGAGGCGGGCTTGCGCAGCTTCGACGTGACCATGCCCGAAGAGGTCAACCGGCGGGTCACGGACGTGCTCTCGGACCTGCTGTTCGTGACCAGCCCGGAAGGGCTCGACAACCTCGCGCGCGAGGGCGTTGATGCTGCCCGGATGTACATGGTCGGCAACCCCATGATCGACACCCTGATGGCGCACCTGGGTAGCTTCGACCCGGGTCCCGTGCGGGCGCGGCTGGGTGTGCCCGAGCGCTACGCGGTGGCGACCCTGCATCGACCGGCCAACGTGGACACGCCCGCGGCCGCGGCACGTCTCGTCGCCGCGCTGGGGATGCTCGCGGAGCGGCTGCCGGTGGTGCTGCCGCTGCATCCCCGCGGCCGTGCGACGCTGGCCGCGGCGGGTCTCCTGGAGGTGGCTGGCATCCAGGTCGTGGATCCGCTGGGCTACCTCGAGTTCTTGTCCCTGGTGCGGGGGGCTGCGCTCGTGGTCACGGACAGTGGCGGGATCCAGGAGGAGACCACCGTGCTGGGCATCCCGTGCCTGACGCTCCGACCCAACACCGAACGGCCCGTGACCATCACCCATGGCACCAATCGGTTGGTCGAGCCGGAGGCGCTGGGCCCGATGGTGGACGCGGCACTCCGCGGTGAGCTGGCAGGGCCTGTCGATGGGCCGCCCCTCTGGGACGGCCACGCGGGTGAACGCATCGCGGCCATCATCGCGGAGCACCTGGGCTGATCTTCGGCACGGAGCGGCGCCAGCCTCCGTCACGGAGCGGCGCCAGCCTCCGTCGCCGGCCGCCGCGCTGGACTCCGTCGCCGGAGCGGCGCGCTGGACTCCGTCGACGGGCGCGTGCCCCTGCGGTCGGCGGGCCCCCCGCGCGTCGGGGCCTCCGGTCGTCGGGGCCTCCGGTCGTCGGGGCCTCCCGCGCGACGGGGCCTCCGGTCGTCGGGGCCTCCGGCGCGATTCCCACAGGGTGGTCGATCGGGCGACCGAAGGTGGGCTCGGGTGCCGTTGTGACCACGGGGTGAGAATCCAGGGACGGATCCCGACATTCAGACGCCGAACTGACCACAGGGTGGGCAATCGGGCGACGAACATGGGCTCGGGTGCCGTTGTGACCACAGGGTGAGAATCGAGGGCCCGACCCAGGACCCGAACTGATGCTCCGAGCGGACTCAGACACGGCATGGGGTCGAGCCGCGGTGGCCGCGGTGCTGGTCGAGCCGCGGTGGCCGCGGTGCTGGTCGAGCCGCGGTGGCCGCGGTGCTGGTCGAGCCGCGGTGGCCGCGGTGCTGGTCGAGCCGCGGTGCTGGGCCGAGCGAGATCGGGTCGAACGCGCTGTGGCCCGGGACCCTCGACGCCGCGCACGCGTCCTCTGCCCATGACGGCTACTTCGCCGTATACAGCTTCGCCGTCGTGCGAGCGATGGGCCCCCAGGCGAGCGTCGCGGCATGGGCAGCCGCCCGCTCACCCAGCACAGCCAGGTCGACCGTCAAGGCGGTCCGGAGCGCATCGGCCAGGGCGTTCGGGGCGTCAGCGGCGTACAGGATGGTGCCCTCAGACCCCAGTGACTCGGGCAGGCAGCCGATCGCCGGTGCGATGACCGGCTGTCCGAAGGTCATGGCCAGGATCGCGGAACCGGACGTCAGCACGTCCCGATACGGCAGCACCACGGCATCCGCGCCCCGCAGGTACACCTGCATCCGGTCGTCCGGGATGGTCTCCAGAGCGCATGAGATGCGGGCGTCGCGGGCCGCAGCCGCCTCCACGTTGACGCGGGTCTGCTGCTTGTTTGGCCGTCCGGCGATGATCAGCCGCGCATCCGGCGCATCCAGCGCGGCAAAGACGCTCAGCAGCTCCTCCACACCCTTGTAGCCGCGCACCTGGCCGATGAACAGGAACACGCGCTCCCCGCTGGTCATGCCCAGCGCTGCACGGGCGGCATCGCGACCCAGGGTATCGGCGTACCAGCCCGAGTAGTTGCCGTGGGGCACGACGCGCAATCTGTCGTGCGTCGAAGACGGCAGGTCATAGGCGTCGATGGCCATCTGTCGGGCTGCTTCGCAGTGACAGACGACCGCGTCAGACAGCTCCACCAGCTCTCGATGGAACGCCGTCTCGAGCGCCTTGTGCTTGCCGTCGTGCTCCCCGATGTTGTGGAGCGTCCAGACGACCCGCACACCCAGACGACGCAGGACGCGCAGCTCCAGCAGCGTCCGCCGAGACGCCCAGCTGCGGTGACCCAGCAGCGGCTCCAGGTAGCGGTGCATCCAGTGGAGATGGATCACCTTGGGCATGCCGGCGCGAACCCAGGCGATCATCAGGGGTGCGACGGGTCGACGCGTGGGGCCATCGCCCAGGGTGACCGTCAGACCCTCTTCGCGCAGCGCGTCCGCCAGCAGCGTCTGATATGGGTTGGATTGGGCCGGGACCATCAGGACGCGGGTCACGTCTGGGAGCCGGACTTGCCTTTCCTGGGACCCTCCAGGCGACGGGTCGCGGCCGTGTCGATGGGGATCTCGCCCCGGCGCATCCGCTCGATCGCCTCGCGTCGTGCCGCGCGTCGCGCCGCGGAGTGCTCCCGATGAGTCCTCACCACGTCCTCCGGCGCACCATCCATGGTGACCCGGCCGTCCTCGATGAGGATCGCCCGGGTGCAGAACTCCGTGACCCAGGTCATGTCGTGGGTCACCAGCACCACGGCCTTGGCTGCCGTGAGGATGGAGATGATGCGCTGGCGGCTCTTCTCCCGGAATACCTCGTCACCCGTCTGGAGCACCTCGTCCAGGAGCAGGATGTCCGGGTCCACGGCCGTGGCGATGGCAAAGCCAAGACGGGCTCGCATGCCCGAGCTGTAGGTCTTGAGCGGGGCATCGATGAACGGCCCGATATCCGCGAACTCGATGATCTCGGGCGTGATCCGGACCATCGTCTCGTGGGGGATGCCCATGAGCGCGCCCGCGAGCGCGATGTTGTCCAGCCCCGACAGGTCCTGGTCAAAGCCAGCAGCGAGGCTCAACAGGGTGGAGATGTGGCCATCGACCTCGACCACGCCCTCAGACGGCGTGATGATGCCGGCCAGTACGAGCAGCAGCGTGCTCTTGCCCGCGCCATTGGGCCCGATGACACCCACTGACTCGCCCCGCCTGACCGTGAACGACGCCCCCCGCAGGGCCCAGAAACGCCGGTCGCCCTTCTCTCGATGGAGCATGTTGGCGAAGCTTGTGCGCAGCTTTGTCTTGCGCGTGAACCGCAGGTTGTACTGGACACCCAGGTCCTGGACCTGCAGCGCGGGCGCAGCGTCGTCATCCGGCACCTGGGGTCGGCCGGACAGTTCGGGGTCCGTGTCCTCATAGCTCACGGGTTGGACCGCCGTGCCCTGGGCCATGACTAGAGCACCTTGGCAAAGGCGGGTTCCAAGCGCTTGAACACGATGGTGCCCAGGACGAGCAGCACCACGGATATCAGCAACACGATGGCCAGGGACTCCCAGCCGAGGTCCGCAGGGGATGCCGGCGCCCACGACTCGCCCTTGGTGACACCGTAGATGCAGGTCCGGTATGCCTCCAGTAACACCGCCACGGGGTTGTAGCGCAGCAGCGAGAAGCCGACCTCACCCAGTTCCTGCCTCAGCAGGTCACCACGGCCGGTGGCGGACTCGAAGGTCCACAGGATGGGAGCGACATAGAACAACAGCCGCAGCACGTGGCCGATGATGATGCCGATGTCGCGGTAGAACACCGTCAGGGCAGCCACGAACATCGAGAGCCCCAGCATGAGCACGAACTGGATGACCGCGATGAGGGGCACGAACAGGATCATGTAGCTGAGGTGGTCAGCGAATCCGGGCCAGAGCAGGACCACCGCGAACAGCACGCCGAAGCCGAATGCCAGGTTCACCAGTCCCGCACCGTTGACCACGATGGGCAGCACGATCTTGGGGAACTGGATCTGCTTGATGAGCTGCCCCTGGGACACCACGGCCGAGACCGAGTCCGACAGCGTCTGGGTGAACCACTTGAAAGGGATCATCGCCGCCAGCAGGAAGACCGCAAAGTCCTCCTGTTTGCGCGCGAACACGATGGTCATCACGAACACGTAGACCATCAGTGACATCAGCGGGTCGAGGATCCACCACACGTTGCCCAGCACCGTGTCCGTGCCCTTCTTCTTGATCTCCGCGCCGACGAGGTAGCGGATGAGGCGGCGGCGCGACATGACCTCTCGGAACGCCGTGCTCAGCAGCTCCAGGGTTCCGGGTCGTCGCGCGCTGCTGCGGAAGGTCGCGGGCGCGTCTGATGCGATCTGCATGGGGTGCCGAACGGTATCATGCCCGCCCCGCCGCACCCCATCGTGAGCGGCCCTATGCGCGGGCATCGGGCCCGATCATGGACGGCGCACGCGTGCGCTAGACTACGGCGCCGTCGACAGGATGTCGCCGACCCGGGCACGGTCCGTTCGTGCCTCGGTCACGCTCCCGCCGTCGGACCCAGCATCGCAACGACCTGAGCAAAGCATGACGTCCGACAACAAGACCAGAGCCAGCAACACCGCGCACAAGCGGCCCCTCGATCCCGAGGAGCAGTTCCAGCGCCGCGTGACCCTGGCGTTCATCGCCCTCACCGTGGCCATCGTCGCCGTGGTGATCATCGGCGTTGGCTACGGCTATTGGGATCAGCATCTCAAGTCGGTCGCCTCGGTCGACGGTTCGGGGATCTCCAAGGACCAGTGGGCGGACCGCGCCCGACTGGAGGCCTTCCGCCTGGAGCGGCAGGATCGCCGCCTGACCCAGGCCATCGCCG
>JBBQNA010000200.1:0-6259 GCA_038329515.1 Candidatus Limnocylindrales bacterium
TAGTCGTTGTCGTACTTCCAGTCCCGGGCGCCACTGTTGTACGGCGGATCGATGTAGATGCAGTCGATCGTGCCAGCGTGCGTGAAGCGCAGCGCCTCCAGCGCGTGATGGTTCTCGCCCTTGATGACCACGTGATAGGGCTTGTCCCCGCCACGTTCCACCGACCCGAGATGACGCAGTCCGGGCAGCACCGGTTGTCCGAAGTCGCTGATGACCACGAGGGCATCGACCGCCATGCGCTCGGGCTCGCCCGTTGGATCCTCGCTCGGCGATGCAGAGGCACCATCGGGACGACGCACCTGCCGCAGCGTCGCGGTGCCGTTGTCGATCGCCATGACTTCCCAGGTGGGGCTGACGACATTGGCTCCGGCGACCACGTGGGAGCCGACGCGGACGGGATGCTGCGGCAGTCGGACGCGTTCCGGGATGTGGTGCTCGAAGACCAGGCCAAAGCTGCGCTTCGCCCGGAGTCGGTCGATCTGGACCTGGAGATCGGCACGCAGCGCGGGGTCCTGGACCTTGTCCAGCAGGACATCGAGTTCGCTGCGGATCATCGGGCGGTCTCGTGCTCCGTCGTCTCGGCCAAGGGATCGACCTCGCCACGGAGTCGCGGCGACGCGCGCCCATCATCGCGCATCAACGTCACTCGGCGGGGTCGTACGAACGTGTCTCGATGACTTCCACCGTTGACTCCGGAGCGCGATCGGTCAGGAACACGGCCACGATGTGTCCCATGCCCGTGGCAGACGGCGCGACGATCGCTTCATAGCCGAGATGCTGTGCCGCCTCGCCGATCGCCTGCGGGATCGCGACGTCGTCGCCGAGGACATCCTCTGCGCGTATGCCGAGCGAAGCCATGGTGCTCGGTGAGCGGAGGTCGAGTACTCGCGTCAGATCGACCCGGATCGAGGCGAGTTCGCGCGGCCGCGACACCAGGCGAGCAGAAGCCAGGATGCGGCGAAACTCGGCGTCAACAGCCTCGAGCGGGACGGCCGTGTAGACCACTGAGAAGCTGTCTGGTGGATTCCATCTGCCACCGAAGCGTCGAGCCCCATCACCACCCAGCGCCGGGTGCGTCGGTGCGTAGTGACGGAAGACAACGCCCCTGTAGCTGCTGCGCTCAAGGCGGTCGAGGACTTCGTAGAACCGGCGCGCCGAGGGCTCGGCTATACGAAGACCCCCTCGGCGATGGCGTCGATGAGAGCTAGTACGCGCCGATACTCACCGGAGCGAACCAGGTCCACCGGCCGATGGTAGTCCAGGGCGGGGACCGGAGTGAAGAGCCACTCCTGCGCATCCTCCGGGGGAGTCACCTCGGCGAGTCGCTCCAGGATCACGTCCAGCGTGAGCAACTGTTCGCGCACGTCCCAGCGCGGAACCGACTCTTCGCGCAACCACCGACTGACCGTCTTTGGGTCGCGATCGAGGATGCGCGCAACACCGGCAGCATCGATGGACGTCCGCTCCATCGCTTCGCTCAAACGCTTGACCGCCTGGCTACTCATCGATGGTCGGCATCGGGCTCGAGAGCTTGCACATCATGCCGGGCATTCTAGGGGACATTACGCGGACATTCAACCGGGCGCTCACTCGTTCCGCCGACGGATCATCGGCCTGTCTCGAGCGGCATCACCTCGGGGAGGCGGCCTTGCGAGTCAGTTGCTGAACGCGCTGGTACGACACGTCCAGGACGGCGCCTGCGTCGCGCAGCGTCAGCCCCGTATCGAGCAGCCGCGCCGCTGCCTGACGCATCGCCGTGGATGCCTCGCGCTCAGCCTGCTCTGCGTGGCGCCGTGCGGTCCTCGCCTTGTCCACCTGCTCCGTGAGGTCCCCGAGTTCTGGGACGATATCGACATCGAACGAGTCTTCCGGGACCTCCAGCCAGAGACTCACGACGTCCCGAACCATTGCCTCCGCTTGATCCAGGCGTCGAGCCTGCGTGAACACTCCAGACAACTCCGTGACCTCGATGGCCCACCATCCACCCTCGCGGACGGCATGAGCGACGTATGTCATGCGGTCCATCAGCGCCACCAGTCCTTTCCCAGCTTCTCCTCGAGGGTTCGGTAGATCTCCTGCCGTCGGCTATTCCGACAGCGGGTCGAGCCTGCGAAGGCCCTTGACAAGGCCACCGGCCCAAGTCGCCGGGTGTTCGGTCGATACCGAACACCCGACTCAGGCGCAAGCGAACCTCAGCGGCCCTCGGCCATCTTGCGCAGGACCTCATCGTCCTCCAGGTCCGCGGCCAGATGCGCGGCACGATCCCAGTCGATGTCCGGCTGCAGCCCGATCTCGTGTACCGGCAGGACGTCGGTCTCCGCCTTGGGGCCGCTGCGGGGAGGTTGGCCGATCCAGACAGTGCCGTCCGCGAAGCGTTCCTGCTTCCAGATCGGGGCGCGCGCCTTGAGCTCGTCGATGATGTATCTGGCCGCATCGAACGCAGCGGCGCGATGCTCCGAGGCGACCGCGATGAGGACGCTGGCCGCTTCCAGGGGTACCCCACCGGTACGGTGCAGGATGGCCACGCGCCGGACACCGAACCTGACCTCCGCCTCGTCCGCGATGGTGCCCAGGATGTCCTGGGCCATGGGCTCGAAGGCCTCATATACCAGTTCCAGAACCGGCCCGACCAAGGCGCCCCGTCCGTCCAGGGCCGCCGGTGCGTCCTGACCGGGCGCCGGGGTGCCGGCACTCTCTCGCGTCTGGCCCAGGAAGATGACGACGGCGCCGTCCGTGACGGACGACACCTCGTGTCGGAGCCGGGATTCGATGCCGTCGGGGAATGGCTCAGGCCACAGCTCGATGCGCCGATAGGACTCGGGGGAACCGCCGGCGACCGGCGGGATGAGCGCCAGCTCGTCGCCGTCGGCGAGCGCCTCGGTGACGTCAGCGTATGCCCCGTTGCGGGCGAACCGGATGCTCTCGGCAGCCGGCGCCAGCACCGGGTACTGAACGACCAGTGCCCGCCACGCGTCCCCGATGGTCGCCGCGTCCGGCACGTCCACGGAGCGGTCGCGCCAGCCAAGCTGCTGCCGCTGCACCGCGAATAGACGCACCCGGATGCGCATATCTAGACCAGGACCCCCACCGCGAACGCCATACCGGCGCCCACGATGGTCGAGGCGAGCACCAGGGCCAGCGCGATGTACAGCAGGCCCGTGGCCGACTCCATCGACCGGGTCTGGGCGGTCTTCCAGGCCATCCAGCACAACAACAGCGGGAACAGGATGCCCACGAACAGGCGCAGCCAGACGAACAGCGCCTGGGGACCCGTGAGTGCCGCGAACGGCGCACCCGACGGATAGCCCACCGCGAGCCACACCAGGAACAGCAACAGCTGCAGGCTGAGCGCCACGGTCAGGAGTCGCGTCGTGAGCACCAGGGGCTGCTCCGAGATGCGCGGCGTGACGAGGTACCAGTGGGCCAGGATCACGGCCGCCAGGGATCCCCCGCTGACCGCGGACAGGGAGATGAGCTGCACGAAGAGCGGCAGGCCCTCCAGGGTGCCCCCAGCCCATCCGACGGCCCCGATGAACACGGCCGCCACGCCTGACAGGACAGCCAGCGCGCCGCTCCAGCGTGCAGTGCCGCCTCGGAGGGTCGTCAGGCCGACCCAGAAGCAGAGGATGACGAACACGCCCAGCGCGATCTGGCGGGGACCGTCGAGTCCGGGCGCCGCGACGATCGACAGTTGGTCGGGGACGGGCAGGCCCGTATCCGTGCCCCAGCCGAGCGCGGCCAGGATGCCCGCGCACAGGGCCGTGGTGCCCACGAAGCCGGTGGTGACATCGGTGATCTGGCGCAGCAGCCAAGCCAACGCGAACGATCCCAGCCCGAGGCCTACGAGCAGCGCCCAACTGACGTACGAGAAGCTCTGGATGATCTCCTGGGTCGCCACGCCCCGAGTGTAGGGGCGCCGCCGGAGGGACGCCTCTGCGGCCGACCCCGGCAGCAGTCACCGTCCCCCGTTACCAATGGCCCCCTCGTGGAGTGATGTCCGGTCTGGGATGGTCAGGGTGCCTGACCGAACAGATCGTGCAGGCGCGATACCGAACGAGCACACCCGTCGCGAGGCGGGGCCGCAACGCCACGGGCCTGGACCCTGATCCAGACAGCCGGGCTGCCGAAGACGCGCCGTGCGCACGTCCCCCGGACCGTCGGCCGTGCCGTCGGCGTGGACGCCCGTACCTGCCGACCCGGTGCCCTGCTGCCACCTGCAAGGAGGAAGCAGATGCCGCGAACCACCCCACGACCTGCATCGGTCGACTGGCGTGGCGTGCGCGTCCTGGTCCTCGTGATGCTCATCGCGGTGTCCCTCGTGGCTCCGCTCGCCAGCCGCGGCGCATCGCCATCCCGGACGTTCCTGCTCCAGGACTCCTTCTCCCGCACAGTCCAGAACGGCTGGTCGACGCCCAGGTCGGGCACCTACCGCTATCTGCGCGGCACCGGCGGCATGTCCGTCGACCGGGGCGCCGGGCAGGTGATCCTGCGAGCCGGGGTCACCCGCGCCGTCGAGATGACGGGCATCGACCTGCGTGACGTCGACCTGCGCTATCGCTTCAGCCTCGACCGACTGCCCACAGGTCAGGGCGTGACCATCTCAGCCGTGCTGCGCAAGGACAGCGCCGGCAACCAGTACCGAACCCGTCTCAGGGTCACCCGCCAGGGAGCCGTGTGGCTGAGCGTCGTGCGAGTCCGCCGCGGCGTCACCGTCCGCATCGGCCAGGAGCGGCGAGTGGCAGGCATGCGGGTCGTGCCTGGTCGGTCGTACTGGCTGCGAGTGCGCATCCGGGGCGTGGCCACGACCCGCATCGATGCTCGCGTCTGGCGCGCCGGCACGCGTCAGCCCGTGCGCTGGTCCCTGTCGAGCGTCGATCGGAGCGGCGGTTCCCACGGCCGCGTTGGGATGCGCGTGACGCTGGCTGCCGATGCCGTGGACCACGCCGTCACCCTGCGCTTCGATGACATCCGCGTCCGACGCGCCCAGGCACTGCCGACCGTTGCTGTGGATGACCCGGCGCCCACGCCGAAGCCGACCCGCAAGCCGGATGCGACGGACCGACCCGACCGCACCCAGCGGCCCGATCCGACGGAGGCTCCGACATCGGAGCCGACCGAGCGGCCCGAGCCGACAGAGCGAGCCACCACGGAGCCCACCGCCCGACCGACCGATGCACCGACGCCTCGGCCTACCGCCGAACCAACGGCGAGGCCCACGGCAGAGCCGACACCACGGCCCACGCCAGAGCCGACTGCCCGGCCCACGCCAGAGCCGACTGCCCGACCGACGGCCACACCTGTGCCGCACTCGACCCCCCGACCCATCGACGGCGATCCCATCGCCCGTGACCGCTTCGAACGAGTCGTCGACGCCGGCTGGGGCGAGCCCGACCTTGGCGATGCGTACGCCATCCAGGGCAGCACGAACGACTTCAGTGTCGATGGCGGCACCGGCAGGCTACGGGTCAGCGCCGGGGCGACCCGAGTCGCCACGATGTTCTCCAGCACCGCCCGTGATGTCGACCTCACATTCCGGGCAGCCATCGACCAGCTGCCCACCGGCGGCAGCACCTACGCATACGGGGTCGCCCGACACGTCGCTGCGGGTACCGAATACCGCTTCAAGCTGCGCATCGATGCCAACGGCGCTGCCTGGGTCCAGGCCACCCGCAAGCTGAACGGCGTCGAGACCTCCATCGGCAGCGAGGCCAGGGTGCCGGACGTCACGGTACGACCAGGTCGATTCGTCTGGATCCGCGCCCGCATCAGCGGTGTCAGCCCGAGCCGGACGCGCATCAAGGCCTGGGCGGACGGCAACGCCGAGCCATCCGGCTGGCAATTCGACCAGACCGACAGCGCATCGGCACTCCAGCGCTCGGGCAGCATCGGCCTGATGTCCTATGTCTCGTCGTCCACCAGCAATGGTGCGGTCCAGGCGCGGTTCGACGACCTGCGCGCGCTCGAAGTGACCGCGGAGGCCTCACCGACGCCGACCGCAGAGCCGACCCCCAGGCCCACGCCTGAGCCGACGGCCGCACCGACTGCCGAGCCCACACCAGAACCAACACCCAGGGCAACGCCGGAGCCGACGGCCCGCCCGACCGCTGAACCCACCGCGACGCCAAGCCCGACACCGTCGCCAAGCCCGACACCGTCGCCAAGCCCGACACCGTCGCCAAGCCCGACACCGTCGCCAAGCCCGACACCGTCGCCAAGCCCGACCCCGTCGCCAAGCCCGACACCGTCGCCAAGCCCGACG
>JBBQNA010000201.1:0-6254 GCA_038329515.1 Candidatus Limnocylindrales bacterium
CAGCACCTGCAGGTAGATCGTTGCGCCAAGGGCTTGTCCGCTTGTCCGCATGGATACCGGACAGGTGGTGAAGGTGGTGGAGATGAGGGGACTCGAACCCCTGACCCCTGCGATGCGAACGCAGTGCTCTTCCAGCTGAGCTACATCCCCGAGGACGCCCGCGACCGCCGTGGGTCGCTTCGGGGCGGCAGTATACCGCGGGTGATGGCCGGACCGGCCCGGCACGCCCCCAGCGCGGATCGCCGGCCCGGCACGCCCCCCAGCGCACATGGCCGGCCGGGCAGGCCCTCCAGCGCACATCGATGCGCTGCGGCAGGATGGACCGATGCCTCGCCGACGTCGTCGACAGATCCCCCTGGCCTCGCTCCTGGTCGCCGTCCTGACGCTTGGCGCCTGGTCCGTGGGTCTCGCGCAGACCCCGGGTCCGGACAAGACCGCTCCGGCTATGGATATCAGCGGCTGGACCGAGCAGGTGATGCCATTCCTGGGCTACACGGTGCGCCTGCCGCCCGGCTTCGAACGTGTCGGCGGTGACCCGGCGCTGCCCGTGCCGTCCAGCGCCAGCATCGTCGACCGCGACCCACAGACAGGGGAGGCACTCTCGGCGGCAGCACAGAGGATCCACGACAACGGTGGCCTGTTCGATGCCTTCGGTCTGTGGTCCATCGACCCGGGGCCACTGCTCCAGCTGGGCATCCTCGCGGGCCAACCCTACCGCGTGGGTGCCGGGGAGCTGCGCGACATCGTGGAGCAGTCGGTCCTGGAGCGTGCCTCGGAGCTGGAGGACCCGGTCGTCGAGGCCGTCAGCGTGCCCGCGGGCAGTGGCTTCCTGGCGGTCTACCTCGATACCACGGATCTGGCCCAGCATCGGGAGGTGCACCTGCGAACACCCACCGGCCGCTACCTGGTGCTGGCCACGACCCTGCCAGGGCTGGCCGACGACAGCATCGCGCAGACGGTCGAGGCGATCGCCGGGTCACTCCGGCCGCTCCCCGATTCCGCCGCGGACCTGGCGACTCCGGTCATGTCATCCGCGGACAGCGCCGACGCAGCCCTGGAGGCGACGCTGCCGGAGCGAGTCGGTGGCGTGATCCTGACCCGCCGCTCCATCGCGGGTGAATCGCTGGTGTCGTCGGTGGACTCGGTCACTGGGTCCATCGCGGGGGAGCTGGGGCGCCTCGTGAACGCACCTGGCGATGTGTCTGTGGCCCTGGCGGTGGCCACGGATGGCACCCAGCCGCTGCTCGTGGCCGGCTATCGACTGCGGGGTGTCACCCGGGATGCGGCGCAGGCGTTCGTGGACTCGTTCCCGGATGACATCTGGTCGACCACGAGAGTGGCCGGCAAGCAGGCACGCATGAGCGTCCAAGGCGACACCGGCAACCGGACCTGGCTGCATGTGGCGGCGGGCCCGGACGGCGATACGGTGCTCTACCAGGTGGACGCCGGCAAGCCATCGCTGGGGCTCGCCGCGGTCGCGGCGCTGCCCTAAGCGCGCTACTGGAGCGCTGGAGGACCTCCGGGCGGGATCGCCCAGATGACCAGCACGAGCATGAGGAACACCAGCACCCCCACGAGTGCCGCGGCGCCAAGGATGTTGCTGCGTGTCGGACCCATCACCACTCAGGATAGCGGCCGCGCCGCACCCTCGCGCGGGCGGAGACCCGCTACTTGCCGAACAGTGTCCCGAACACGGACCGGATGATCTCGGTCGTGGGGTCCTTGCTGGCGGACGACCGAGACCTGCCGGAGGTGCTGCGGGTCATCGCCCGCTGTGCTCGTTCGCGCGCGGCCTGCTCCTCACGAGCCATCCGTTGTTGCTCCCCGAGCATCTCGCGCTGTGCTTGCGCCATGGCCTTCTGCTGCGCGACCTGCTGCTGTTGCGCCGCCTTGACCGCCTCCCGCTGGGCCCGTTCGGCCGCCTTGGCGGCTTCCCGCTCGGCGGCCAACTGATCCCGGAGCGCAGCGCGCTCTGCGCGTGCGGCTTCCGTGGCGCGTGCCTTCTGGGCCGCCTTGAGCTCCGCGGCGGTCATGGTCGCCGCGACCGTGGCGTCCACCCCGGCGGCGGCCGCTGCGCTCGCCCGAGCGGCGTCCAGCTGGCGCCCGATGATCTCGTGGGCACTCTCCCGGTCCAGGCGCGTGCCGTACTTGGCGCCCAGCATCCCGGACGCGATACGTGCCGCGAACTGATCCGCGGGCAGCGCGGCCATCAGCGAGTCGGGCGGCAACAGGCGGGTGGCGGCCAGTGGCGTCGGCACGCCTCGTGGCGACAGGACCGTCACGAGCGCCTCACCGGTGCCCAGCGAGGTGATCGTCGTCTCCACGTCGTAGTGGGTCGAGATGGGGAAGGTGCGCGCCGTCTTGCGCAGCGCGTCGGCGTCCTCGGGCGTGAAGGCCCGCAGCGCGTGCTGCACCCGGTTGCCCAGCTGTGCCAGCACCGACGAGGGCACGTCCGTGGGCGACTGGGTCACGAAGTAGACGCCGACGCCCTTGGAGCGGATGAGGCGGACGGTGAGCTCCACCTGGTCCATGAGCGCCTTGCTGGCGTCATCGAACAACAGGTGGGCCTCGTCGAAGAAGAAGGCCAGCTTGGGCTGGGGCAGGTCGCCCGCCTCCGGCAGCGCCTGGTAGAGCTGCGCCAGGAGCCAGAGCATGAAGGTGCTGAACAGTCGTGGCTTGGCCATCACGTCGGACAGCTCCAGGACGCTGATGACACCCTTGCCGTCAGGTGTGATGCGCATCAGGTCGGCGACATCGAACGACGGCTCACCGAAGAAGACCTCGGCTCCCTCCTGCTCAAGGACGCTCAGGGCCCGGAGCAACACGCCAACGGACGCCTTGGACATGCCGCCGTACTCGTCCAGGATGGGCTTGCCATCGTCTGACGACAGGAAGCGGAGCGTGGTCGCGAGGTCCGGCAGGTCCAGCAGCGGCAGGCCCTTGTCATCGCAGTACTTGAACACCAGCGACAGGATCGAGGTCTGGGTCGCGTTGAGGTCCAGCACCTTGCCCAGCAGGAGGGGCCCGAAGGAGTGGACGCTCGCACGCACCTGGGCTCCCAGCCTGCCCGACAGGGACAGGAACTCCACCGGATGCGCGGTGGGCGTGACGGTCCAGGCCATCGAGGCCGCCCGGTCCAGCACCGCCTGGTTGGTGCCATCGCCGGGCGCTGCGAGACCCGTCAAGTCGCCCTTGATATCCGCCACGAACACCGGGACGCCCGCCTGCGACAGCTCGCCCGCGAGCAGCTGGAGGGTCTTGGTCTTGCCCGTGCCGGTGGCGCCCGCGATGAGGCCGTGCCGGTTGAGCATGGCTGTGGCGACCTGGATCCGGACCTCCGGCAGCAGCTCGCCGGCCAGCATCGGGCTGCCCATCGGCACGCCCGGCTGGGTCAATGCGTAGCCCTGGGTCATCTCGGTCCGGAATGTGTCGTCCACGTGGTCCTCCTGTGCGGAGGGGCCAGTCTACGGGGACGGCGCTACGGGGACGGCGATCGCGACGGGGACGGCGATCGCGACGGTCGAAGGCTCTCGGACAGCTTGGGCCGCAGGATGCCGGGCACGAACCTGCCGGCGCGCTTGGCCTTCAGGTCCAGCGCCCGCAGCGGATCGACACGCTCTCGCTGCCATTGGGGGTAGCCGAACTCCTTGACCAGCTCGCTGGAGACGCGCATCCAGGGACCGTCCATGCGAACCAGTTCGTAGTGCAGGTGGCAGCCGTTGGCATTGCCGGTCTGGCCCTCGAGGCCGATGACCTGCTTCTTGCGCACTGTGTCGCCGGCCTTGACCAGCGCCTTGGACAGGTGGACGTACATGCTCCGGTAGCCGTTGCCGTCATCGATGACCACGACGATGGGCTGCAGCCAGAGACTCTTGCGGCGGTCGACCTTTCGATAGAACGAGTCCAGTGGTGCGCTGAAACCGACCTCATCCAGAAAGCGTCGGCCAACGGCGACCACGACTCCCTTGTGCGCCGCCCTCACCTGGTCGCCGCAGAACGTGGTGGTATCCAGGCCGGCGTGGATCCTCTGGCCGTCCACAGCCAGGAAGCCGTCGTCGCGGGGGCCGAAGAAGTTGGTCATGCGACCCTGATACAGGGGCCACGTGTAACCTGTGAGGTCCTCCGGGTCGGCCGATGTGGGCTGCGCGGCGATCGGCTTGCCGCCCGTGGAGGTGCTGGTCGACGGAGCCGGCGCGGGCGACAGGCCGGGCGATGCGAATGCCAGCGTGGACGCCGTTGGCCAGGCAGGCGCGCTTGCCGACGGGTCCGGCCGGGGCGGCACGTCCACTACGGACGCGATCAACGAGTGCGCCAACTCGCGGAAGGCCGTGGACACGACCGGTGTGGTGGGGGTCGGGGACCGATCGGCACCCAGGATGCGCTCATCGCTGCGGGGTGCAAGGACCAGGCCGATCGTGACGACCATGAGGGTCGCGAGGGTGACGGCGCCGGCGGCGAAGGAGCGCGACCGGGGGAACCGTTGCCGTCCCTGGTCGGGCCGAGTGGCCTGCTGGTACGGTCGTCTGACCATGCCGCGTATGGAACCACGGATGGCCATCGCGCGCCCGGCGGGATCGCACGGCATGGCGCCGGGCAGCCACGGCGCCATCTGGGTACCGGAAACCGCTCGGCGGTCCCCGATCCCGGCATCGCCGTCGCCGTCTGACTACACTGCGCGAGATGCCCCGCGGGCGAGGTCAACCCAACGACCCGCGTGACCGGAGGCGACCGCTGTGCCGCCGGCCATCGAGCCATTGGGGAGGAATCAGGTCTGACCGCACGCCCGTCCCGCATCAGCACGCGGCCGGATCGCGCCACGGTGCTGGACGTCCTCGCCGCATTCCTGGTCACGCGGGTGACCCTGATCGTGGTCGCCGCGATCGCCGTGTCCGCGCTGCCCATCTCCAGTGCTATCCCGCTGGAGTGGCTGCGTCCTGGCCTGAACCCGATCTTCGAGTCGTTCAGCCGCTGGGACTCGCTCCACTACCTGGATATCGCGTGGGGTGGCTACCGGGTCTCCGATCCATCGAGCCCGGCCTTCTTCCCGCTGTTCCCGATGGTCGTCCGGACGGTGGGCGAGATCACCCGTTTCGCCGACCCACCCGGCCTGTACGCGATGGCCGTCGTGGTCGCCAACGTCGCCCTGTTCGTGGCGGCGGTAGAGCTGGTGCAACTCGCCAGGCTCGACTTCGACGATGCGACCGCGTCCCGGGCCGGCTGGTACCTGATGGTCTTCCCGACCAGCTTCTTCCTGTCCGCAGCGTATGGCGAGTCGCTGTTCCTGGCGCTATCGCTAGGCTCCGTCCTTGCCTGCAGGCGCGGTCTCTGGTGGCAGGCAGGGCTGCTGGGTGGTCTCGCGGCCATCACCCGACCATTCGGCTGGCTGATCCTGGTGCCGTTGCTCATCGAAGCGTGGCAACAGCGTGGCGAGCGAGCGTGGTGGCGGATGGGCCTCGCGATGGTGCCCATCCCGGCGGCGCTCCTGGGCTATATGGCGTACCTCGCCTACCAGTTCGGCGATCCGCTGGCATTCCTCAACGCCCAGTCGGACTGGAACCGGTCGCTGATGGCCCCGTGGGACACCATCGGCAAGTTCCTGGAAGGCCCGTTCGAGCTCCACAGCGGCCCCCATTCCCTGGTCGACTTCACGTTCATGCTCCTGGCTGCCGGGCTCGCGCTCGCCTCCTGGAAGCTGCTCCGGCGCAGCTACGCGGCCTACTTCACGGCGCTCGTGGTGTTCCCGTTGCTGACCGGCTCGCTCATCTCGTTCCCAAGGTTCGTGCTCACGTTCTTCCCCATGTTCCTGGTCATGGGCATGGCCGGCCGGTGGCCGACCGTGGACCGCGCGGTGATGATCGTGGGCATGGGCGTCGGGGCACTGTTCATGGGCCTGTACGCGCGCTGGTATTGGGTCGCCTGAGTCCCTGCTGGGTCGCCTGAGTGGCGGGAAGACGGGGTCAGTGCAGGAAGCGTGGAAGGTATCCCCGCTGGTGGAACAGCAGCGGCGACTCCGTCAGCTCCTGGCTGATGCAGGCCGGGCAGTGTGGCGAGCGAAGCGGGAGCTCCTGGCGACGACCGAGCTGGGGTCGCTAGTCCTGGCTGACGCCCACGAGCGCGTCCGTGCGCGCCTTCGTCGCATCGCGGCGTTCCTCGAAGCGTCGGGCGCTGGCGTCCAGGTCGGTCAGGTAGGTGGCCAGGCGTTGGCGCTCGATCTCTGCTTCCGGGCTCAGGCCTTGGAGCTCGAAGATGCGCCA
>JBBQNA010000202.1:0-6238 GCA_038329515.1 Candidatus Limnocylindrales bacterium
ACACGGGCATCTGCCTGCAGGCGTATCTCCTCCGGACCGCTGCGGACATCCAGCGCCTGCTCCCGCTGTCGCCCGCCATCCGGCTCGTCAAGGGCGCCTACTCGGAACCACCGGACGTCGCGTTCCAGGCGAAGCGGGAGGTCGACGCCAGCTACGCCGGCCTGGTCGTCTCGATGCTCCAGGCCCGGAAGCAGGGGAGCGACATCCGCATCGGCCTGGGCACCCACGACGTGGCGCTCATCGAGCAGCTGGACGGCCATGCCCGCGCGCTGGGCCTGCCTCGGACCTCGTTCGAGGTCCAGATGCTGTACGGCATCCGCGTCGATCAGCAGCAGCGCCTCGCCCGTGAGGGCTACCTGGTAAGAGACCTCGTCGCCTATGGCGAGGGCTGGTACCCGTGGTATCTCCGACGCCTCGCCGAGCGGCCAGCGAACGTCCTGTTCGTGCTGCGCCAGATGCTGCCTTGGTGAAGGACGCAACGGCGCCTCATTCGGCAGACGCCCTTTTGGAGGGCGTCTGGAACATCGTGCCAACGCCCTTCACCGATAGTGGCGCCCTGGACTCTCTCAGCCTCGCGACGCTGACCGACTTCGTGGTCGACCGAGGCGTCAACGGCATCACCATCCTGGGTGTCCTGGGCGAGGCAGCCAAGCTGTCCCACGCGGAACGCCTGGCGGTCATCGAGGGTGTCATGGCACGCGCGGCCGGGCGCGTGCCCATCTGTGTCGGGGTCAGCGCGCCGTCCACGGCGCGCGCCATCGGCTATGCGCGGGAGGCACAGGAACGGGGCGCCCACTCCGTGATGCTGGCGCCGCCCCAGCTGGCGCGCCCCAACGATGGCGCCGTGCGTGCCCACTACCTGGCCGTGGCGGACACCATCGAGCTGCCGGTCGTGGTCCAGGATCACCCCGCCTCGTCGGGTGTCTGGATGGCCGTGGAACTGCTGCTGGAGCTTGCCGCCGGGAACCCGCGCCTGCGGGTCATCAAGCTGGAAGACGAGCCGACCCCGCCCAAGGCGGGCCGTATCCTCGCCGGGGACCCGACGCTGCGGGTACTTGGGGGCCTCGGCGGCCAGATGCTCATCGAGGAGCTGCGGCGTGGGTGCGTGGGCACCATGACCGGCTTCGGCTACCCCGAGATCCTCGTGGACATCGTGCGTCGGTACCGCGCCGGTGACCACGACGGCGCCACGCTCGCGTTCCATCGGGCGTGCCCGCTCATCCGCTTCGAGAACCAGGCAGGACTCAACCTGCCCATCCGCAAGCTCATCTACCAGCGCCGAGGTGCCATCTCGAGCGCCCGTGTCCGGGCACCCGGCCCCGCGCTGGACCCGGGTACCATCGCAGACTTGGATGACCTCATCACGCACCTGGGGCTGGCTTGGGGCGAGTCATAACCGATCCGACACCCCCGCTTCACCTGCGCATGATCCAATGCCACAGGGCAGACGATCTGCGTCCCGCTCGCCGACCACTGGAGGATGCATGACACCGATCCGCCCTGGCGCCCGATGGGTCAGCCTGCTGATGGCCCTGTTGCTGGTACTGACCCTCGCTCCCGCGGCGGTCGCACAGGACCCGACCCCGCTGCCGACCTCTATCGTGCCCAGCGCGTCGATCGGCGCCGTCCAGTTCGGCGGCGAACTCGCCAGGTCCGAGTCGCGCGACCCGGACGGCGACGCGAAGCTGGTGCTCGGCTCCACGCTCGATGGGTTGGCCGTGGATGGCTGGCGCGATGCGTTCACGCCCACGGAGCTGGCTGCATTCCGGCTGGAGCTGCCCAAGCGGCTCGCGGCGTCGTCCCTGCGCATCAACCTCGTGGGCACGGACGGGGACGCCATCGAGACGCTTGCGGGCGCCGGTGACTGGGCCATCGACCCGTCCTGGGACACCCTGTCCGGTACCCTGCCGGCGCCGCCACTCGGCGGCTACGAGCTGCGCATCTTCCAGGGCGCCACGCTCGTGGCGAGGTCGCCCATCGCGACCTATGACGTGCCGCGAGTGGTGGGCGTGGTCACCGACCCCCAGGGCGCGGTCGCGGATGCCGCTGACCAGGTGTCGGGGGCATCCGACCGGTTCGCGGAGGCGACTGACGGACAGCTGTGGCTGTTCGTGCTGGATACGACCGCGGGTATCTCGGCGGAGGACTTTGCCAACCGGCTATGGGCGGTCAATGCCGACCAGATGTGGCCTGGCGATGCTCTCGTCGTGCTGGCCACCTCCGACGCGGACGTCGCGGTCACGGTCGGCAGCGACTTCGGCTTCTACGTCGTGCCCGAGGAGGTCACGGCCATCGAGGATGCGGCGCGCCAGGCCGTCGCTGAGGGCCGCAGCGCCGACGCCTATGACGTCATCTCGGATGGCCTCGTCGACGCGTTCCGCGCTCCGCCGCCCGATGCCGGCGCCACCCCGACGCCCCGTCCCAGCCCCACACCCGAGACGATTCGCACGCCCGACCTCGTAGGCCAGTCACGCAGTGACGCCCAGGCCTTGGCCGATGAGTCCGGCCTGCGCCTGCGGGTGACGTTCCAGCAGACGGATGCAGCCCCCCAGGGCACCGTCATCTCGCAGGACCCGCGTGCCGGCCGACCAGTCGCCATCGGTGGCCGAGTGTCCATCACCGTGGCCAGCCAGCCAGCCCAGATCGCGGTCCCGGACGTCGCCGGCCAGACCGAGGACGACGCGGTCAACGCGCTGCTCGACGCCGGCCTGGAACCGGGGACCCGGACCAGCCGGACATCGGCGAGCGTCCGTTCCGGCCGCATCATCAGCACGAACCCCCGCGCCGGTGTCGTGGTCCAGCGGGACAGCACCGTCGACTACGTCGTCTCGCGCGGCCCCGCCGCCAGCCCCACCCCCTCGCCCACGCCGAGGCCCACCGCGAGCGTGGTGACCGTCCCGGATGTCCGCGGCCTGAGCGAGGCGGACGCGTTGACGGAGATCGGTGCGGCCGGTCTCAAGGCCGGTGAGCGGACCCGCAGGAACAGCAACAAGGTCGACATCGGGGACGTCATCAGTACCGATCCGGCGTCGGGTGTCCAGGTTAGGCGAGGCACCTCGGTCGACTATGTCGTGTCCAGGGGTCCCGCCGCGACGCCCTCACCGACGCCGCGGCCGACACCGGCGCCCACCCGGACCCCGCGTCCCACGGCGACGCCCGAGCCCACCAACAGGGTCGTGAGCGTGCCCCAGGTTCGCGGCATGAACGAGGCTGATGCCCTGACGGAGATCAGCGCCGCGGGCCTGGAGCCCGGCGAGCGGACGCGTGCCAACAGCACCACCGTGGCCCGCGGTGACGTCCTGAGCACTGACCCCAAGGCGGGTGTGCAGGTCGCGCGCGGTACGTCCGTGGACTACGTCGTGTCCCGCGGCCCCGCAGCGACCCCATCTCCGACCCCGCGGCCGACGCCTCGGACCACCCCCCGACCGACGCCTCGACCCACTCTCCGACCCACTGCAGAGCCGACTGCAGAGCCGACCGCCGAACCCACGGCCGAACCGACCGTGGCACCCAGCGAGGAGCCCGGGGATCTGCTGTCGCGTATCCAGGCCGCCGGTCGCATCGTGGTCAACGTCGACGTCAACGATGCGCCCTGGTCGTCACAGGCGACTGACGGCACCTTCCGGGGCTACGAGGTGGATGTCGCCAAGCGGATCGCCAACGCGCTCGGTGTCGACATCGAGTTCACCAGCTATCCCCTGGAGCAGGTCGTGACCGGCAGCTGGGGCAGCCGCTTCGACATCGCTATGCAGCACCTCGCCATCACTGATGAGCGCCGCCAGGTGTTGGACTTCAGCGCCCCGTATGCGTTCGACCCAGCCCAGCTGCTGGCCACGAGCGCCTCCGGCATCACTTCCCCGGACGGATTCGCCAACCAGTCCGTGTGTGCCGCCATCGGGTCATCCGCCCAGCACTGGGTGGACGGCACGCTCGAGTTCACGGGCGTGCCCGTCGAGCCCGCGGCGGCGCCCGAAGGGCTGGTCATCACCCCGGCGTCCAATGAGGACGCCTGCCTCCTCATCGACGGCTCGACCGCGGATGTGGGCGCACTCGCGTCGTTGCCGAGCGCCACGCAGGCGATCACGAACGGCGCACCTCTGGTGGCGATCGGCGATCCGGTGTACTACGCGCCGGTCGGGGTCGCCACGGACCGGAGTGGACCGGACGCCGGGTCGCTGACCGCGGAGATCGATGCCATCCTGGCCACGCTCCGGGATGCGGGCACGCTCACCAACCGGAGCGAGGTCCGCTTCGATGGGCTGGACCTGTCCCAGGTGCCCGGAGGCGGACCGGTCGAGTCGGTGCCCCAGGGTGGCGATCCGGCCTTCAGCGTGGACCAGCGGCTGCTGGACCAGTTCCCGACGGAGGCGGCCGGCGTGACCCTGGTGCCCCTGGGCATGAACGGCGCCGACCTGGACCTGCTACTGGTGCCCACCGATACGGACGTCAGCGAGGCCTACCTGCCATTCGTATCCCTGGGTGCGGACACCAGCACCGGCATCGCAGGCCTGTCGCTCATGACCACGCCCGTGGTCACCGATGGTGGCTCGGCGATGCTGACCGCGGCCCGCATGGATGGCGTCCCCAGCCTGGACCTGGCGACGGCGCTGACCCCCTTGTTCACCAACCAGTACCGGGATCCGCGCACGCGGACCGTGACCATCGACGGGCGGACCGTGACCCGCGTCAGCGACGGACCATACGCGACCGGGGACCCAGCCACGTTCATCTACCGCAAGTCCGGCGTGGCATGGTTCCTGTCCGGCGCCCAGCCACTCGTGGACGAGGTACTCGCGACCCTGCCCTGATGGCACACGGACTCTGGCTAGACTGACCCGGTGATGTCGAGCCGGATCAGCTAGCGCCGTGGCCATCCGGATCCCACGTGTGCGGCCAGGGCGGCGTCAGCCACGGCCGGCAGCCCTGCTCATCGTCGCTTTCGCGGTGCTCATCGTGGTCGGTACCGGTCTGCTGATGCTGCCCGTGTCCACTCGCGCGGGTGTCTGGACGCCGCCCCTCGACGCCCTGTTCACGGCGACTTCGGCGGTGTGCGTGACGGGGCTCGTGGTCCTCGACACGGCCAGCCACTGGAGCGCCTTTGGACAGGTCGTGATCCTGGCACTGGTGCAGGCGGGCGGCTTCGGCATCATGGCCGGCTCGACCCTGCTGCTGTTGATCATCGCGCGGCGCAAGATCGGGCTGCGCGACCGGATCGTGGTCAAGGAGACCACTGGCGAGTTGCAACTGGGTGGCGTGCTGGGGGTCGTGCGTCGGGTGGCTCTGTTCACGGTCGTCACCGAGATCGTGGGAGCGATGGTGCTGGCCATCGTGTTCATGGTCCACGGAACGGCCGGGGACCCCTTCGCTGGCGCGTGGCAGGGGCTGTTCTACTCCGTCTCGGCGTTCAACAACGCCGGCTTCGACCTGAACGGCGGATTCCAGAGCCTCGCACCATTCGCCGGCGACTGGTTCGTGCTGGTACCCATCGGACTGCTCGTTGTCATCGGCAGTGTGGGCTGGGCCGTGGCCGCGGATGTGACCATCCGGCATCGGTGGTGGCGATTGGGGCTGGAATCCAAGGTCGTGATCATGACCACGGCGGCGGTCATCGTCGTTGGTACCGTCGCCATCTCCCTGCTCCAGTGGGGCGATCCCGCGACCCTGGGTGCGTTGCCACCGCCCGAGCGGCCCTTCGCCGCCCTGTTCGAGTCCATCACCCTGCGGACCGCCGGGTTCAGCACCATGCCCACGGGTGCGTTCGCGCAGTCGACCCTGTTCGTGATCATGGCCATGATGTTCATCGGTGGCGCGTCGGGCTCGACTGCCGGCGGCATCAAGGTCAACACCTTCGGGTTGCTGTTCATCGCCATCGTCTCCACAGCCCGTGGCCAGACCTCGCCGACCGCGTTCGGCCGGCGGTTCGGCGATCCGCTCATCTACCGGGCGCTCTCGGTCGCCCTGCTGGGCGTCGCGGCGCTGTTCGTGACGGCGCTGATGCTGAGCGTCGTATCGGGCGCCAGCTTCCTGGACCTGCTGTTCGAGGCGGTGTCAGCCCTGGGCACGGTGGGCGCCAGCACGGGCATCACGCCGACACTGGAGCCGGTCGCGAAGCTCATCGTTATCGTGGCCATGTTCGTCGGCCGCCTGGGCCCCCTGACGCTGGTGCTGGCGCTGTCCGCCCGGTCCCGACCCGACCGCTTCCGGCCGGCGCTCGAGACCATCCGCATCGGTTGAGCAG
>JBBQNA010000203.1:0-6188 GCA_038329515.1 Candidatus Limnocylindrales bacterium
GTCGCGTGCCTGGTACCGAGGGGTCCGATCCGACTTGTACGCCGGGTCGTGCTCCTCGTCCACCACGATGGCGCCCGGATCCCGGAGGGGGGCGAGCGCCGCGAGACGGGTGCCCACCACCACCTGGGGCACACTCGCCGCCCGCAGCCGGCGCCACTCGTCGGCTCGCTCACCGACCGACAGGCCACCGTGGACGAGGACCGGCTCGATGCCCAGGTCGTGCCGCAGCCGGTCCACGATGGGCAGCGCCAGGGATGCCTCGGGCACCAGCACGAGCGCGTCGCGCCCGGCCTCCAGCGCCGCGTCGATGACCGCGGCGTAGACCGCGGTCTTGCCACTGGCCACGACGCCATCGAGCAGCACGGGGTCAGCGCGCCGTTCGCGGATCGCCGTGACGACACGCTCGACGACCCGAGCCTGGTCGTCGGTGAGTGTGGATCCGACTGGCCGCGCACCACGCAGGCCCGCGGCTCGACCGTCCAGGGGCCGCCGATCACGATGTGCGATGACCAGCTCCAGCCAGCCACGCCTCACGAGGCCAGAGACGGCCGTGGCGCCGTGTCGCTCCGCCAGCCGTGCAGCCACGATGCCTTCGGCCGGCACGCCATCGGCGAGCTCCAGCAGCAGCGCCTCCTGGCGGGGTCCCAGTCGCGCGCCGGCAGGCCGCTCCCCGTCGGCCAGTCGCGCGATGACGACGGCGCCCACGGCGGTGACCAGGACCCGACGTTCCGCTCGTGGCGCCACGGATGTCGGGCGGACCCGCCAACCGAGCGCGATGCGCCCCTCGGCCTCGAGTGCCCGGAGGCGCCGGAGGGTGGTCGCCCGGTTGCGCTCCAGGGGCAGGTCATCCACGGGCACGCCATCGGGCACCGCCGCCAGGGCGTCCAGCAGCACCTGGTCCGCAGGCGTGGCAACCCTGTCTGACGACTCCCCGGTGCGCGAGGCGACCAGCTCGATGCGCTCCAGCTCGCCCGGCGGCAGCATCTGGCGCACGACCATCGCCGCGGGCGCCAGGTAGTGCTCGCAGACGTGGATCGCAAGGCGCGCCTGGAGTGGGGTCAGCAGCGGTCCATCGGACCGCACCCGCGCCAGCACCGGCTTGGTGGCGCGTTCCGGCGCGTCACCCGCGTCCCGGGCTCGCAGCACGACGCCCACCGCCTGTCGCCGGCCGTACTCGACCAGGATGGCCTCACCGACCACCAGGTCAGCCAACGATCCGGGGACGTGCCACGTGTACAGGACCCCGCCGGGCACACCCGGTACATCGACTGCCACATCGACCAGCCGGTCGTCGGCCCCGGTCGCCACCCGACTAGACCCGCAGTCGGCGGTCCGCGTGTGCGGTGTGCTCCCGCTCGATGATGGCCTCGATCTCCAGGGCACTGCCGTCGGCGTGGCCCGTGTGGTTCACCACCACGTGGTCGTACTCGCCCTGGCGCAACAGCTCGTACGCCGCGTTGTGCCAGCGCCGCTCGAGTGCCTCGGACGGCTCCGTGTCACGTCCCACCAGGCGCCGACGCAGCTCATCGAGGGATGGCGGCACCACGAAGATGAGCAGCGCCTCCGGGACCGCGTCACGCACTGCGCGGGCGCCCGTGACGTCGATCTTGAGGATGGCGTCCCTGCCGGCGGCCAAGGCATCGGCGACCTGGTCGCGCGGCGTGCCGTACCAGTTGCCATGCACCTCGGAGGCCTCCAGGAAGCCGCCACGCTGCCGCAGCGCGTGGAACTCGTCCAGTGTCAGGAAGTGGTAGTCGACGCCGTTCTCCTCGTACCAGCGCTTGTCCCGCGTGGTACAGGTGATGACGTAGTGGCGGTCCGTCCTGGGTGCCCGGCGCATCGCCTCGATGATGGTGTCCTTGCCCACGCCCGACGGTCCGGAGATGATGACGACCGACGCGCCCGGGGCACCCACGGCATGCGTCTCAGGCAACGTCTCGCCGCTCACGAGATGCCCACCGCCTCGTCCCGTCGCAGTTGCTCCAGCACCGACTCAAGGGCCGGCGGCAGCGGTGACTCGGCACGGATGAGGCCGTTGCCGGACGGCGATGCCAGCTCCAGCCGCCACGCGTGCAGGAACAGCCGCTCGAGGCCCTCGGGCCCACGCCGGACGGCACCTGTGGAGTACAACCGATCACCCGCCAGCGGATGGCCGATGGACGAGAGGTGCACCCGGATCTGGTGCGTCCGGCCGGTGATGAGCTCCAACTCGAGGAGCGTCCAGAGGGCGAATCGCTCGCGCACCCGATAGCCCGTGATGGCTTCCTTGCCGTCGGGCACGATGGCCATCCGCAACCGGTCTCGTGGATCGCGGCCGATGGGTGCCTCGATGCGCCCGACCTGGGCGAGGACCGAGCCGCTGACCAGCGCCAGGTAGCGCTTGTGCACCCGGTGCGCCTTGAGCTGTGCCTGGAGCGCGATCTGCGCCGCATCCGTGCGCGCGACCATGAGCAACCCGCTCGTGTCCCGGTCGAGCCGGTGGACGATGCCCGCCCGCTCGATGCCCGCGATGGTGCCGAGGGTGCCGCCATCCGCCGCCGCCATGCCCAGGAGCGCGTTCACGAGGGTGCCCGTGTCGTGACCCGGCGATGGGTGAGTCACGAGGCCAGCCGGCTTGTCCACGATGAGCAGGTCATCGTCCTGGTAGATGACGTCGAGCGGGATGGTCTCCGGCTGTGCCTCGGCGGGCACCGGATCGGGCACGTCCAACTCCACGATGGCGCCCGGTGCCAGGACGTCCCGGGCGCGCATGAGCACCCCGTCGCGGGTCACCCGGCCGTCGGAGATGAGCCGCTGGACCTGGGCCCGCGAGATGCCCGATGCATCCGCCACGAACTTGTCGGCGCGGCCGGAGCTGCCGGTGGCCGGCACCTCGACGCGCACCACGGTGCTCATGGATGACCACCGTTCGGGACCTGGGTGTCCACCCCAGTGCGGGTCTCCACGCCAGCCGCGGTGCGCGCAAGCCGGGGCCCGAATAGCCCGATGACCAGCAGCAGCACCACCGCGATGCTGATGGCCGCGTCGGCCACGTTGAAGGTGTACCAGCGCATGTTCCCGATGCCCGTGTCGACCCAATCCACGACATGACCGTAGCGCAGTCGGTCGATGAGGTTGCCCACAGCACCGCCGAGCAGCAGCGCGAGGGCCACCGTCAACAGCAGGCTGTGGACGCCCTGGCGTGCCTCCACCCACAGGATGGCGGCGATGACGACGAGACTGGCGATGCCCAGGAACGCGGCGGACGCGCCCAGCAGGCCGAAGATGCCGCCGTCGTTCCAGGAGCGGGCGATGCGCACCAGGTCACCGATGACCGGCGTCGGTGCGCCCGGCGTGCCGGGCGCGGCACCCGACGAGACCAGCGAGAAGCTGGACTCGACCCATAGCTTGGACGCCTGGTCGAGGACGACGACAGCGAGGGCGATGGCCCCGAAGACCAGCCACAGACGCAGCACGCGCGACGCGGTGACGGGTCGGTCGGTCATCGCGCGCTCCCGGGCCCAGCGGTCTCACGCAACGCGATACGCGCCACCCCGGTGTCCAGTGCCACGTCCACGACCGGCAGCCCATCGGGGGCCGCGGCAGTGTGGATGGCGTCCGCGAGCACGTCGCGCGCGACGCCTGTCAGATGCGGCGCAAGGCGTGTCACGATCGCATCGTCCGCGGCCAGCCAGACCTCGATACGGGCGTCCAGGTCCAGCCCCGCCTGGCGCCGCAGGTCCTGCAGCGCACGGGTGAGCTCGCGCGCATCACCCTCGGCGCGCAGGTCATCCGTGAGTGTCGTGTCGATGACCAGCACGATGCCGTCATCCGCGGCGACCGCCGTGCCGGGTCGTGGCGTCGCCTGGATCTCGACCTCGTCCGCAGCCAGGTCATGGCCACCCAACCGGACACCACCGTCGGGCAGGTACTCGACGGCATCCGCGCGGGCCGCCGCCATCACGGCGGGGATGAGGCCGCCCTTGCCGCGCTGACCCAGGATGGGCAGCAGCACCTTGACTCGCCGCTCGACCAGGTCGGAGCCATCGCCGATGAGGGTCACCGTGCGCACGTTGAGATCCTCGGCCAGGAGCTCCAGCAGCGCCGCTTCGTCGGGCGCGCCAAGGCCGCCGTCACCCAACCGACCTCCAGGGAGTGCCAGCCACACCTGCGCCAGGGGCTGTCGGACCTTGATACCGGCACCTGACCGGAGCGTCCGACCGAGGTCCACGGCGCGTCTCAGGTCGGCCATCGCCGCCTCCAGGGGTGCGTCTCGCAGGGCGTCGAGCTGCGTGTCCGGCCAGGCCGTGAGATGGACGGAGTCGGGCGTGTCCGAGCCAGCGGCCGCGGCCGGCTCCGCGACCAGCACCTGATACAGCTCCTCGGCGAGGAACGGCAGGATCGGCGCACACACCTTGACGACGCTGACCAGCGCCAGGTGCAGGGCCCCGAACGCGGCATCGCGGTCGGCGATGTCACCACTCCGCGACAGGCGGCGTCGGGACCGTCGGAGATACCACTGCGACAGGTCATCGATATAGGCGCCGATGGCCAGTGTCGCGGCCCGGGCGTCGAAGTCGGCCAGCAGCACCCGGCACTCGGCGGCCAGGGCAGCAGCCCGGCTCACGATCCAGCGGTCGAGCGCCGTGGCACCCGCAGGCAACGTCAGCGCTGCACCGGTGCCCATCCCGGGCGCAGGCGTCCAGTCGGACAACCTGGCGTAGGTCACCAAAAACGCGGCCACGTTCCAGAGCACCAGCAACTCACGGCGCGCCTCGTTGGCCGCGTCGTAGCCGAACAGGATGTTGTCCTCGGCACGCTGCCGCGAGTACATCCAGCGCATGACATCGACGCCCATCCGCTCGGCCGCCTCATCGAACTCGATGGCGTTGCCCCAACTCTTGTGCATCGGGCGGCCGTCGGCGCCAAAGACGGTGGCGTAGCCAAGGATGGTCCGGAAGGGTGCCGTGCGGCGGAGCACGGTGCTCATCGCGAGCATCGAGTAGAACCAGTTGCGGAACTGGCCCGGGAACGACTCCGTGATGAAGTCGGCCGGGAACCACTTCTCCCAATACGCCGGATCCTCGCGGTAGTGGAGCGTGGAGAAGGGCACGATGCCCGCGTCCAGCCAGGGATTGCCGACGTCCCGGATGCGCTCCGCGAGCCCGCCACAGGCGGAGCACTCGATCTTGACCGCGTCCACGTGCGGCCGATGCGGCGTGTGTCCCTCGAACACATCCCAGCCCTCGACGGAGCGTGCCTGGAGCTCTTCACGACCGCCCATGACATCGAAGCCGCCGCACTCGCCACATTCCCAGATGGGCAGCGCGAGTCCCCAGTAGCGCTTCTTGGAGATCATCCAGTCGCCCATCGTGCGCAGCCAGTCGAGCTCTCGCTCATGGCCAAAGCCCGGGATCCAGCGGATGTCATCGACCACATCCATGATCTGGTAGCGCAGGCTGCGATCGACCTGCTCCCGTGTCAGGTCCCCCCGAGGGATGTCGTACGACGGGCCCATGGAGATGTACCACTCGTCCACGACCCGGTACAGCAGTGGCGTGTTGCAGCGCCAGCAGTGCGGGTAGCGGTGGGAGTACGACTCCAGGCGATAGAACATGCCCTTCTGCTGGAGATCCTCGACCACTTGGGGCGCGACCGCCTGGGCATCGAGCCCGGTCAACCAGCCGAAGCCATCGACATAGCGACCGCTCTCGTCGAGGGGCCCGATGACCGGCAGCTTGAGCGCCTTGCCCAGCTGGTGGTCCTCGGCGCCGCAGCCGGGCGCGATGTGCACGATGCCGGTACCCTCATCCTCGCCGACATCCTCCCAGGCCACCACGCGGTGGCGGTATGCCTCGCCCTCGCCGTCGCCCGAGAACGCCGTCTGCACGGCGTCCAACTCGTCGTATGGGCCGGCGTACTGCCACCCGACCAGGTCCGCGCCGGTGCGCTCGTCGAGCACCTCGAAGGGTCCCTGGAGGGCGGTCTTGAGCGTTCCCTTCCCCAGCCAGTACGTGGCGTCACCCTGGCGCACCTGGACGTATGCCAGCTCCGGACCCACGGCGGCAGCCACGTTGGCGCTCATGGTCCAGGGGGTCGTGGTCCAGACCAGCAGGTACTCGCCAGGTCGGTCGATGAGCGGGAAGCGCACCGTGAGGCCCGGATCCTCGCGGTCCTGATACCCCTCGTTCATCTCCATCTGGCTGATG
>JBBQNA010000204.1:0-6134 GCA_038329515.1 Candidatus Limnocylindrales bacterium
GTCGAGGACCTGGCGGCCCTGCTGGGATCGCTCGGCGCCGACTTCGAGGTCGACGGTCCCCCTGAGCTAGTGGTCGAGCTGCAGGTGCTGGCACGTCGGTATCCTTCGGCCACGTCAGCCAGCGACCCGCGGCGTCCCTGAGCGCTCGTCACCAGCTCGATCGCGACACCGCTCGCGTGACCGATCTGGGATGTCGGGCGCCTCTGGCGACCGACCAGTTGCTCCCAACGACCGGCTGCTGGCCGTCGTCGAGTCGGCGTTTCGTTACGCGGTTGTCATGCACTCCCGGTACGCGGGCATGGGCCGCAGGGGTATCCCGCTCGTAGCCTTGTGCCCTGACCGGTCATCCGTCCGGGGACACGAGGTAGCTAACCATGAACGACGAGCACACCAAGGGCACCATGAGCGATGTCCAGGGCAAGGTCGAGGAGGCCGCCGGCAAGCTGACTGGCAACGAGGAGCAGGAGGCCCACGGTCAGGCCAAGCAGGTCCAGGGCGACCTGCAGAAGGGCCTTGGCGACGTCCAGGACACCACCCGCAAGGCCGTCGACGACGCCAAGCGCTAGTCACCCGCCCTGCCGATGAAGAGGCCCGGTACCGCAGGGTGCCGGGCCTCGACATGTCCGGCGGGGGAGGGCCGAGGGCAGGGGCACCGCTGGATGGGCCTCGGCATGCGTGTTGCTCAGAGCTGACGCATCGCGCTGAGCGAGGGTCGGATCGGCGACCCGCGGTCATGTCATCGTCTCCCGGTGGACACTGGCCTCCTGGTGAGCATCGTCGTCGGCGTCTTCGCGGTCTGGGGAATCCTGCTAGTCCTGTTCTGGATCTTCCGGCCCAGGGGGGTCCCGGCCCGGGAGATCGTCCGGATCGTGCCAGACGTGGTCCGGCTCATCCGCGACCTGGTCACCGACCGGACCACGCCCATCGACGTACGGGTGGTGCTGGTGGGCCTGTTGGTCTGGATCATCAGCCCCATCGACCTGATCCCCGAGTTCATCCCTGTGCTCGGGCCCCTCGACGACGTGGTCGTGGCTATCGTCGCGATGCGCTTCACGCGCCGACGGCTGGGCACCGATCGACTGCGGGCCCGGTGGCGAGGCCCCGCGGATGGCCTCGCGATGCTGGAGCGGCTCATCGGGACCTCGGAGCCCGGCACCTAGGACGGTCCGCCGTCCAGCCCTGTAGGAGGTGCGGGTCGGCGGTCTGACGGGCCTCCTGGACCGCGGCCGGCCATCTCCACATCGGCTCGGAGAGGTTGTCGATGATGACCAGCACCGTGCAGCCAAGGGTCAGCAGGCCGATGCACACCGCCACGATGGTGGTGGCAAGCCGTGCGTTGACCCGATGACCGGACACGTCGGTCGTGCCTCCAGTTGGTGATTCATGGATCGCGGAGCGAGCGTACTCGCCACGCGACCGACCGACACCCAGCCGATCGTCAGCGGTCCACCGCGTCCCACCGGGGACCGAGGTCCGGGAAGAACCATGCGAACGCTGCGAGGATCCCATCATCGTTGGAGCTGGGCACGCTGATGTCGGCAGCCGCCCGGACATGGGCGGGTGCCCCGCCCATCGCAGCGGACCGGCCGACCATGCGCAGCATCTCCGTATCGTTGGAGGCATCACCCACCGCCGCGACGGCCGAAAGACCGACGCCCATCGCGCGGGCCACCGTCTCCACCGCCTCGCCCTTGTTGGTGCCGGCGGCCAGCACCTCGATACCGGTCAGGTCGCTCCATACGATGGCGGCACTGGTGCCGAACCAGCGTCGAGCGGCGTCGAGGATGGAGGAATGCGCGTCGGCGGTCGTGGGCAGGAACACCCGCATCGGTACCTCGTCCGCGAGCCGGTCGAGGTCGGGCGCGTGGCGGAAGTCGGGCCCCTCGACTGCAGCGGCCAGGAAATCGACCCCGTCCGGGACGCGCACCGCGCGGTGACCATCGAGCATGCCCACGACCGGTTCCAAGCGATGCTCTCGGGCGAACCGGAGTGCATCGCGATAGACCGCGGGTGACAACTCCCGGGAGCGTTCGATGCGACCGGTGACCGGGTCACCGATGACCGCGCCCTGCATGGTGATGTGGATGCCAGGCAGGCCGAGCGCCGCCACCAGCTCACGGACGCCGTTCCAGGAGGAGCGACCCGTGGCCAGCATCACCCGGACCCCGGAAGACGAGATGTCCGCGACGGCGTCGCGGACAACGTCCCGCAGCAATCCGGTCCTGTCGAGGATGGTGCCGTCGATGTCCAGCGCCAGCAATCGCGGTCTGGGTAGGGGCTCGAGGTCGAGATGGGCGAGGGCTTCGATGGGAGGTCTCCTTCAGGGTTCGCATATCAGAGTGCTCCACACCGGCGCACTCGTCCCGTCCCTGGGAGCAGCGATCAAGCGCGGGCGGTGACGACCAGGCCGGCGGCATCGATGGCGGACCGGGGTGGCGACTCGAACGGGAGCCACGGACGCTCTCCGCCGTCGCGATGACGACATCGGGCGCATGCCCAGACCAGCGACCCATCGGGCTCGGCCTCCAGCACGACCTCAGCGGTCGGCCGGTATCGGCCGCACGACTCACAGTCCATCATTCGGCTCCCGTCAGCGTCGATGTCGCACTCCTGGCCGCTCGGAAGGCCGACGTCGAACGTCGTCGGGCCGAGCACACGACCATATGACCATGCCACGTGTGGCCGTGCAAGCAGTGCCAGGTCAACGTCACATCAACGTTCGTCACACGCACCCGGAGTGCGGTCGCGTCGCTGTCCTGCGAACTCCTGGCTGTGGCTGATGCCCTTTGCCGACGGGCCATGCGGAGGGGATTGCAGCGACGTTGCAAACCAGCCCCGGGATGATCCAGGACGCCTGAGGTACCGCAAGCGTATATGGACGAGGCCTGACCCTATCTGGCCGACGCTCACTAAGAGAGGTACCGATGGCCCACCAGCAAATCGCGAGATACAGCGCGGCCGGAGCCGCGGCTGTCCTCGCCGTCACGTCACTCGGAGGCATGGCGCTCGCGTCGAGCCACCGGGAGGCGCCCCTGATCAGCCAGGACCGGACCGCTGACAACACGGACGTGTACGCGTTCGTCAGCCCGGACAAGCCGGACACGGTCACGCTCATCGCGAACTTCAACCCCGGTCAGCGTCCCGACGACGGTCCGAACTTCTACCCCTTCGCGGACGACGTGAAGTACTTCATCAAGGTCGACAACTCCGGTGACGGCGTCGCCGACGTGACCTTCTCCTTCGATTTCGCGAGCCAGGTCGCCAACCCTGACAGCTTCCTGTACAGCGGATATGGACCCATCGAGGACCAGTCCGACCCTCAGGGCGCACCGTTCGTACCCGCCAACTTCACCCAGACCTATGTCGTCTCGATGAACGACGCGGCCATCGGCACGGACCTATCCGTGCCACCAGCCAACGTGGGGCCTCGCACGACCCCCGACTACGGCACATACACGAATGACGGGATCCACGCCCTCGACGACGGTGTCACCGTCTTCGCAGGTAATCGCGATGACCCGTTCTTCCTGGATGCGGGAGCCATCTTCGACCTGGGTGGCCTTCGGCCATTCAATGAGGCGCACCTGCTGCCGCTCAAGACCGCTGACGGCCAGGACGGCCTGAGCAGCTTCAACGTCAACAGCATCGCCATCCAGGTTCCCAAGTCCATGCTGACCAGTGATGGCCAGGACGTGTCGGCCCCGGACGCCGCCAACGCCGTCATCGGCGTCTGGTCGAGCGCCGAGCGCCAGTCCATGCGCGTGCTGTCTGCGGATGGCGTGCCGACCACCAGCGGTGACTGGGTCCAGGTGTCGCGCCTGGGCAACCCGCTCATCAACGAGGTCCTCATCGGCCTTGGCCAGAAGGACGCCTGGAACGCCGGGCAACCTGCCGACGACGCCCAGTACATGGACCGCTACCTGAGTCCTGAGCTGGCGGCCATCATCAACACCGTCTACCCCTCGCTGCCGGACACCCGGACGAGCGATCGCACGGACCTCGTGCTGATCCTGGGTCAGGGCGTGCCCACTCTCAACGCCACCAATACCGATGACACCCTGTACGACATGCTGCGGCTGAACATGGGCGTGCCGCCCACCGACAAGCCTGAGCGCATGGGCGTCATTGCCGGTGATCTGGCCGGCTTCCCCAACGGACGCCGTCTCACCGACGACGTGATCGACATCGAGCTGCGCGCCATCGCAGAGGGCTACGGCTCGTACCTCAACAAGAACTTCGACCTGCCCAACCTCGACCCGAACAACAGCGTGGGCGATGGCTGCAATCGCAACGACGTCGAGTTCCTTGATGAGTTCCCCTACCTGGCACGGCCGTGGCAGGGCTACGACCCGGGTGTATTCGAGAACTCCCCATGCGAGCCTGTCGACCGGCCGGCCGACGACCCCACTGGGAGCCCAACACCCGACTCCACTTCCAAGCCTGACAAATCCACCAAGCCCGATGCGACGCCCACGGCGTCCGCGGAGGCGACCAGCACACCCACTGAGACCGACGCTCCGACCCCGGCGCCCACGGCCTCACCGGTGGAGACCCCAATGGCCTCGCCAGAGATGAGCGAACTGCCGACACCTTCTCTCGGCGCCAGCTCGGCGCCGTAGCCTGCACCGGGCACTGGCTGCGGATACAGCCTGTGCCCGGCCAACGGCCCGACCCGATGTCGGTTGTGAAGCAAGAACGGAGATAGATCAATGGATGTCCAGACCATCGTGATCGTCGTGATCATCGTCATCATCGTGCTGTTTGTACTGGGCTATTTCGGCCGGGGCAGACGCGGGTAGCAAGACTGCGGGGCACCCATCCCCGGTACGACAGGCCAGCTCGCTTCGAGGGACCGTCCCTTCGAGCAGCTGGGCCGTCGCAGCGACGTGTCCCCCCGCCCATTACGGGCATCCCGACATTCACCGACGAGCTCAGGCCCCTGCGGCGCTCGATCTGTCACGCATCTGACATGCCATCGACCGGCGTTGACATCGGGGACCACGCCTGTGGCACGGATGATGCCAATGCAGCCCGTACCACTCCTGGAGACCGGGACGGACGCGACATCGAGGGTATCCTTCCATGAAGACCATGAGCGTCACGACCGACACCGCCGCCACGCAGCTCATCCAGGATTGGCCGGAGCCGGCCCGGGAGTCAGCGCAACTCGTCATCGACACGTATGGCGAACCGAGCGAGGCGACCGGCACGCAGCTGACCTGGCACGACGCGGGACCCTGGAAGCGGGTCGTGGCGCAGCGGGCCTTCTGGGAGCATCGCTTCCCGGCACCCCACACCGACTCGGTCGAGACCTTCCTGGACTACCAGGTGCCAGTGGCGAAGGTTTCCGACCTGGCCGCCTTCGACGGCAGCGTCATGGTCGAGCGGACCACAGGCGAGGTGTCGGCGCGCTGCCACGACGAGCAGGCCAACAGCCTGGCGCTCAACCTGATGCACGACATCCTGGCCGGTGACAAGACCGTCCAGGAGGCGCGCGACTACTACGCCCTGGAGTTCCTGGACGCGCGGCGCAAGCGCCCGACGCCGTACATGGACGGCCTCCGTTTCCAGACCTCAACCGGTCCGGCGACCGATCCGGACGTGGCCGTGCTCACCGAGGAGCAGCTGCGGCAGGCCGTGGAGGAAGGCACGCGAGCCTGACGCCCATCACCACGCTCCGGGCCTGGAAGTTCGTGGCCATCGTTCACCAACGCGGGGATGCGCGGGTGGTACGCTGCGGGTCCGGAGAACTCCACAGGCATGCGGTTTCGAGATCCTGCGAGGAGCATGCCCAGGCAACTCCGGCTGCGCCCCGATCTGGGTGCGCGAAAGGAGCGCCATGACCCTCGCGGTCAGCGCTGTCTGTTTCCCCGCTGATGACATGGCTTTCGCGGGCGTGGTCAAGAGTCTGGTCGAGCCTGTCACGGGCGAGGAGGTCAGGGCAACGGTCGAGACCTTATTGCGTGCGACCTACCCCCTGGCCAGGATCGCGGCGCGCCACGAGCTGGCGGCCGTCGACGGGCGGCGGGTGTGGTACTGCTTCCGCGACGGCACGGCGCGGCCGGCTTCCGGTGAGGCGAGTCCCGACGGGCCACCGAGATAGGTGCACGCGGCCGAGCGGGTTGTCGCGCCGA
>JBBQNA010000205.1:0-6133 GCA_038329515.1 Candidatus Limnocylindrales bacterium
CCTCACGAGGCGTGTGGCTGGCAGCGGTCGCTGGGGTGATCATCGTTGGGACCGAGTCTACGGTGCCGCGGGGCCACGCCTTCCGGTCGCGATACCGGGCTGTGCGGCAGGGCTGCGCTAGCATCGGACGCCGCATGTCCCGCATCCTGGCGTTCGGCGAGCGTCTTCTCCCTGCCCTCCTTGTCGCATCTGCGGTCGCGCTGCTGACCGTGGGCATGGTCGCGTGGCTGGACCCCGGCGCCGGGGCGCGTGGTGATGCGGACATCAGCAGCGCGGATGCCACCCCGAACGTGGCACCCGTCGACGGCGACCCGGGTGGTGATGAGCCGGTCGTGACCGAGCCTCCCGACAGGTCGACGCCCCGACCCACCTCCCGCCCGACGCAGACCGATCGCCCGCAGCGAACTCCCCGCCCCGTGGTCCCGACGCCCGCTCCGACCCCAGCTCCGACGGCCCGACCCACGCCGGTTCGGACACCCGAGTCGACGCCAAGGCCCACGCCAAGGCCCACGCCGACACCGCAGCCAACCGCCACGCCCGACCGTCCGATCGTCTCCGCAGCGCCGACGCCCACGGTCGCACCCACGCCGACGCCCACGGTCGCACCCACGCCGAAGCCCACGGTCGCACCCACAACTGTCCCGACCGCGGCTCCGACGGCGGCTCCGACACCGAGTCCGACTCCCGCCGCATCGCCTGAGCCCGCCGATCCCATCGTGGCGACCCGCATCGTGATCGCGTCGCGGGACATCGACCTGCCCATCATCTCGCGCGACCGGAAGATCAGGAGCCAGGGTCCCGACAAGTACCCGCCCTGCGACGTGGCGCTGTATCACACCGCGTTCGGGCAGCCGGGCGAGCCCGGCGCGACCTACATCTATGCCCACGCCCGCGATGGGATGTTCCTGGCGCTCCTGGAGGCATCCCAGCGTCGGGATGGCGCGTCACTCCTGGGTGACTTGGTCCAGGTGTACACCAGCGATGGTCGGGAGCATGTCTACCAGATCACCCTCGTCAAACGCCACGCCCTCGACTTCTCGCTGGCCCTGGACGCCCCACCCGGCTCCCATCGACTCATCCTGCAGACGAGCGAAGGCCCGCGCGGCACGGTGCCCAAGCTCCAGGTGCTCGCGGAACCGGTCGACGTCCTGGACGTGTCGTCGCGTGAGGCCAACCCACGGGCCCGTCCCCGCCCCTGCTACGACACGCCGTAGCGCCGGCTCGCGGCTCAGATCCAGTCGATGTGCCGGAAGTAGGCCGTGATGGCGACGCCGACACACAGCACCGCCGCGGTCACGAACCAGAAGCCGCCGCCCTCCTTGAAGGACAGTGCAGTGGCCGCCTCGCTCATGCCGAAGATGCCCGCCACGGCACCCACGCCCGCGAGCACGGCGGTCACCGCTGTCAGCCGCTTCATGATCTCCGACAGGTTGTTGTTGACCGTGGACAGGTACGCCTCCAGGGCGCTCGACAACAGCTCGCGATGGGTGTCCAGCTCATCCGTGATGCGCACCAGGTGGTCGTACACGTCGCGGAAATAGATGAGGGTCTCGGGCTGGATGTGCTCGTTCTCGCGGTTGGTGAGCTGGTTCAGCACCTCGCGCTCCGGCGTCACCGTGCGGCGCACCAGGAGCAGGTTGCGGCGGACCGTGAATAGCTGCTCCACGAGGGTGCTGTCGGGTGTCCGGACGATCATGTCCTCCAGGTCGTCCGTGATGTCCGACAGCTTGTCCACGACCGGGAAATAGCCGTCGACGATGGTGTCCAGGACCGTATACAGAGCCACGTCGACGCCCTTGGCCAGAAAATGCCCGGGGGTCGAACGGGTCACCGCGCCAGTGGTCAGCGGCTGCCACTCGGGTGGGTGCGAGGTGAGCAGGAAGCGCTTGCCCAGCACGATGTCCAGCTCGACCGGCACCAGCGACTCGCCGTAGACAAGCGCGAACACCACCAGGTGCATCAGATCGTCGGTGTACTCGACCTTGGGCCGCTGGTTGCGCTCCGCGATGTCCTCGATGACCAGGGGGTGGATCTGGAGGCACGCTCCCAACGCGTCCAGGTCCGTCTGTCCGGCGTCCTGGAGATCGACCCAGACCCGGGTATCGGGGTCGGCGAGGGCCTTCGTGACGTCGTCGACCGAGGCCAGCGGGGTCTCGCCATGTGCCTTGGACCAGGCCACGCCACGGACGATGCTGACACCCGGCTCAGCCCCGGATCGGTGCACGGAATGAGGCTCCCGCATCGTGGTCATCGTCGGCGATGGTGGCACGTTCCGGGACACCCGGCGCGGCGTCCACGGTCTCCGGCGCGGCGCGCAACCGGAGTGTCGGCCAGATGGCCGCGACCAGCACACCCGCCGCGACCAGGAACAGGCCGGCCAGGATGGACGCCGCCTGCGCCGACGCCCAGCGTTCCAGCACGTCGACGACCATCGGGTCCGCCAGCGGCCTGCCCCGCAGCTCGACGGGTAGCACCAGGTCCCGCGCGGTAGCGTCGGTCAGGACCACGCTCAGGCCTTCGATGCGCTGGGTGCCGAAGCCCGTCAACACGGCGAGCCCGATTGCCATGCCCGCCATGCGCGCGACCGTGACCCCGGCGCTCGTGATGCCCGACATGTCCTGGCCCAGCGACTCCAGTGCCGCAGTGGATCGGGGCGTGACGGTCAACCCGAAACCAAACCCGAACAGGGCCAGCGCGGCGAGCAGGACCGGCAGCTGCGTCCCCTGGTCGGAGGTGCCCAGCAGGACCATGCCCGCGGTGGCCAGGATGAGGCCGCAGATGGCCAGCGGCACCACCCGGATGCCCTTCAGCAGGTACCCCGACCCGATCGCGCCGATGGCCATGGCCAGGGCAAGCGACCCCAGCACGGCACGCTGTTCGGGGGGACCCGCGTAGCGCACCCGGTCGACCCACACCGCGGCGCCCACGATGGCCGTCGCGAGGGCATACCCAGTGAGCAGGCTGACGAGTGCCGCGGCGCGGAATATGCGGTCCCGGAACAGGCGCGGATCGAGGAATGGGTCGGGTGTCCGGCGTGCATGCACGATGGCGGCCGCGGTCGTGACCAGGGACACTGCACCGGCGACGAGCGACACCGGGAGTGCCCCGGGCACTTCCGGCTCGCCCAGGGTCGTGAGACACACGAGGCCGCCCGCGAGGGCCGCGGTGACCAGTCCCGCGCCCAGGACATCGAGCCTGCCGGGAGACGGGCGGCGGTCCCAGCCAGCAAGGGCCACCCAGCACCAGGCGAGCGCGATGAGCGCCGCCGGCGCACCGAGGTAGAACACCCAGCGCCAGGCGGGCACCAGGAGGCTGGTCGCGACGGAGTCGCCGAGCCCGGCCGTGAGCAGCGCCGGACCCAGGTCGAAGTGCTCCAGGATGGTCGCACCCAGGAACGGACCCATGGCCATGCCCAGGAAGTTGGCGGCGCTCACGGCACCCAGGGCGCGTGCCTTGGAGGGGCCGCTGAACATGAGGCTGGCGCCAGCCGTAGCCAAGGGCAGGATCGCACCCCCACCAAAGCCCTGGACCACGCGCGCAGCGACCAGCTGCTCGAGCGATCCGGCGGCGCCCGAGAGCAGGGAGCCCAGCGCGAAGAGGGCCAGTGAGCCCAGCAACAGCGGTGGCAGTCCGTATCGATCGGCGGCGCGGCCCGCGAGGGGCATCGCGGCGATGAATGCCAGGAGGTAGCCGTTGACCACCCAGCTGGCCTCGCGCAACTGTGTCCAGTCGGACAGGTCGACCACGATGCGCGGCAGCGCCACGGCCGTGGCCATCAGCTCGACACCCACCAGCGCCGATGACAGGCACAGGGCGGCGAGCAGCACCATGCGTGATCCACGGCTCATCACGGCGGATGATGCGCCCGTCGGCAGGACTTGACAGGGCGAGCCCTGCCTGCGTAGTATCAACCAGCGCTTATATGAAGCGCGGTTGATATGACTCGCACAGGACGGCCCGATTGCCCAGTCCCGCCAGGATCCGGTCCACCATCTCGACCCTCACCGCTCCGCCGCAGGACCTGCGCGAGGTCGCGGTCGTGCACAAGGCCCTATCCGACCCCACGCGACTCCGGATGCTCCAGCGACTCGCCAACGCACCCGGTACCGTGAGTGACCTGATGCATCACGTGGACCTGTCGCAGCCGCTCGTGTCGTGGCACCTGCGCCGACTGCGTGCGGCGGGCCTGGTGGAGACCCGGCGGTCCGGGCGCGAGGTCATCTGCACCCTCTCGGAAGGGACCCTGGAGCGGTTCCACGAGCGCGAGCTGGCGCTCCTGGGCCTCGCGCGTGGAGCTGCCTGACGCGATGACCGATCCCCTCACGCCGCCGGCGGCCACCACTCCCCCTCCCTCGGCCACGCCCCGTCGCGACTCCCTGCGCAAGCTGGTGGAGCCAGTCGCCAGGCGGATGGCCGCGGCCGGACTGACGCCCAACTCCCTGACGCTCATCGGCTTTGGCATCGCCGGGCTGGGGGCGCTCATGGCGGCTGCGGAATGGTGGCTGCTGGCCGGCATCGTGGCCACCATCGGGTCCGCGTTCGACATGTTCGATGGCGCGGTGGCGCGCGTCACGGGCACGGTCAGCAAGCTGGGTGCGTTCATGGACAGTACCTTCGATCGCTGGGGCGAGGCGGTCGTCTACCTCGGCATCGTCATCGGTTGTACCCGGGCCGGGTTCGAGGTCGGCGCCTGGCTGGCGGCGGCCGCGATGGGCTCCGCATTCATGGTCAGCTACGCCCGGGCACGTGCAGAATCGCTGGGTTTCGCGCCCGGCAAGGGGATGGCAGCTGTGGGTCTGGCGCCGCGTGAGATCCGGGTCGCCATCCTGGGCCTGGGCCTCGTCGGTGCCGGCCTGTCCGGCGGCGTCGGCCCGACCACTACCGGTGACCTGACCACCGGCAGCACCATCCTCGCGGTCGCCTTGGGTCTCATCGTGATCCTGGCCACCGTCACCGTCATCCAACGGATCATGTTCGTTGTCAAGCAATCCGACTCGGAGGTCGATGGAAGGTCATGAGCAAGAACGACAAGAGCGCTCCGGAGAGCGCCAACGGCGCGGCCAAGCCGCGCACCGACCGCAAGATCCGCGTCGCCATCGTGGGCGTCGGCAACTGCGCCAGCAGCCTCGTCCAGGGCCGCTACTACTACCAGGACGCGTCGCCGGATGACTTCGTGCCCGGCCTGATGCACGTGGAGCTCGGTGGCTACCACGTCAACGACATCGAGTTCGTGGCTGCGTTCGACATCGACAAGAACAAGGTCGGCAAGGACCTGTCCGAGGCGATCTACGCCAAGCCCAACAACACCTACGTCTTCCAGCAGGTGCCCAAGCTCGACGTGAAGGTCGACCGGGGCATGACGCATGACGGCCTGGGCAAGTACCTGTCCCAGATCATCGAGAAGGCGCCCGGCCCGACCGCGGACGTGGTGGGCATCCTCAAGGAGCGCAAGGTCGACCTGATGGTCTCCTACCTGCCCGTGGGCAGCGAGGATGCCACGAAGTGGTACGTGGAGCAGGCGCTCCAGGCCGGGGTCGGCTTCATCAACGCCATCCCCGTGTTCATCGGTCGCGAGCCCTACTGGCAGCGCCGGTTCGCCGCGGTGGGCCTGCCGGTCATCGGGGACGACATCAAGAGCCAGGTCGGTGCGACCATCACCCACCGGGTGCTCACCCGCCTGTTCATGGACCGGGGCGTCCGCCTCGATCGCACCTACCAGCTGAACTTCGGCGGCAACACCGACTTCCTGAACATGCTTGAGCGCGAGCGCCTCGAGTCCAAGAAGATCAGCAAGACCAATGCCGTCACCTCGATGCTCGACTACGAGCTCGACCCGGACGACATCCACGTCGGCCCCTCGGACCACGTGCCGTGGCTCAAGGATCGCAAGTGGTGCTACATCCGGATGGAGGGCACGACCTTTGGCGACGTACCGCTCAATGCGGAGCTGAAGCTGGAAGTGTGGGACAGCCCCAACAGCGCCGGTGTCATCACGGACGCCATCCGCTGCCTGAAGCTGGGGCTCGACCGCGGTCTGGCGGGCACGCTCGTGGCACCCTCGTCGTACTTCATGAAGAGCCCGCCCCAGCAGATCCACGATGACATCGCGTTCAACCGCGTGGAAGCGTTCATC
>JBBQNA010000206.1:0-6059 GCA_038329515.1 Candidatus Limnocylindrales bacterium
CGGATGACCGTGCCCGTGCCTGCATCGGCCGTGGTCGACCCGCGCCTCGGGTCCCATGGCCCGGCACTGCTCGCCCTCGAGGATGGCACCGTGTTCCACGGTGTCAGCTTTGGCGCGCCCGCGTCCTCGGGTGGCGATCTCGTCGTGAACACCTCACAGACCGGCTACCAGGAGGTCTGCACCGATCCCTCATATGCGGGCCAGGTCGTGGTCATGACGTACCCCTTGATCGGCAACCATGGCCGCTTCGCTGGGGACGACCAGTCCGAACGGCCGTGGCTGCGGGGTCTGGTCGTCAGCCACGCGACCGCTGCGGTGCTGGGTCGGGCGCGCCAGATCGTCCACCTGCTGCGGTCGGAGGGCGTGCCGGCGATCGCGGGACTGGACACCCGGGCGCTGGCGCGCCACCTGCGCGAGACCGGTTGCCAGCGGGGTCTCATCACTGCGCCCGGCCAGGTGGACGAGGAGCTGGCCGTGGCCCAGGCACTCGGGCTGCCCCGCTGGGAGGATCAGGACTTCGTCAGCCGCGTGTCCGTGGCCGCACCCTACGAGGCGGGCGACCGGGGGCCGCTGGTCACCGTCGTGGACTACGGCCTGAAGGCGAACATCGTGCGGTCGCTGCGGCGCCGTGGTGCCCGTGTCCGGGTGCTGCCGCATACCGCCACTGCCGGGGACGTGCTGCGGCCGGACGTCGCGGGCGTGGTGCTATCACCCGGCCCCGGCGACCCGGTGCGCCTGGATGGCCCGACCGCCCTGGCGCGCGCCATCATCGAGGATGGACGGCCACTGCTGGGCATCTGCCTGGGGCACCAGATCGTGGCCCGCGCCGCGGGTGCGGAGACCCGCCGGCTGCGCTTCGGGCATCACGGCGCCAATCACCCGGTCGAGGACCTGGGCACGGGCAAGGTCCAGGTCACGGCCCAGAACCACGAGGTGACCGTGGTCGGGGAATCGCTGCCCGCCGGCTCCGGCTTCGTGGTCAGCCAGCGCAACCTGAATGACGGCAGCGTCGAGGGCCTGCGCCACGACCTGTTGCCCATCGAGACCGTTCAGTACCACCCCGAGGGTTCGCCTGGACCCCTGGATGCGGTGGAGGTGTTCGACCGGTTCCTGGAGCGCATCCGGGTGGCCGGATGAGTGAGATGCGCATCGCACTGCCCCGCAACGTGCCGCCGGCCAAGCCGGCCTCGGTGCTCATCATCGGATCCGGGCCCGTGGTCATCGGCCAGGCGGCCGAGTTCGACTATGCCGGCACCCAGGCCTGCCGGGCCCTCCGCGAGGAGGGCATCCGGACCATCCTGCTCAACTCCAACCCGGCCACGATCATGACCGATCCGGGTGTCGCGGACGCCGTCTACCTCGAACCGCTGACCGTGGCATCGGTGGAGCGGATCCTGGAGCGCGAGCGACCGGAAGGCATCCTGGCGGGCCTCGGCGGCCAGACCGCGCTGAACCTGGCCGTGGACGTGGCGCATGCCGGCCTGCTCGAGCAGTACGGTGTTCGCCTGCTGGGCACGTCTATCGAGGCCATCGAGATGGCCGAGGACCGGGAGCGCTTTCGGGACCTGCTGGACCGCATCGGCCAGCCGTATGCGCCGTCGGTGATCATCCAGGGCAACACGGACGATGAGCGCCAGGCGGGCATCGAGCAGGCCCTGCGGGAGATCGGATTGCCCGCCGTCATCCGACCGGCCTTCACGCTGGGCGGCACGGGCGGCGGCATCGTGGATACGGAGGCAGCGTATCGGGAGCGCTGCCGCGCCGGCTTGCGCCTGAGCCCCATCGGCCAGGTCATGGTCGAGCGCTGTCTGGTGGGCTGGCAGGAGATCGAGTACGAGGTCATGCGCGACGCGGACGACACCTGCATCGCGGTGTGCTCCATGGAGAACGTGGACCCACTGGGCGTCCACACCGGCGACTCCATCGTGGTCGCGCCCGTCCAGACGCTGCCCGACCCGGTCCACCAGCGTCTCCGATCGGCGGCGCTCGCCATCATCCGGGCGCTGGGTGTCGAGGGTGGTTGCAACGTCCAGTTCGCGCTGTCGCCCGACTCCATGGACTACGCGGTCATCGAGGTCAACCCGCGGGTGTCGCGCTCGTCGGCGCTCGCGTCCAAGGCGACCGGCTACCCCATCGCCCGGGTCGCGGCCCAGATCGCCATCGGTCGGCGGCTGGCGGAGATCCCCAACGCCATCACCAAGACCACGGTGGCGGCATTCGAGCCGGCCCTCGACTACGTGGTGGTCAAGCTGCCGCGCTTCCCGTTCGACAAGTTCCCGGGCGCGGACCGCTCGCTCGGTTCCCAGATGAAGGCGACCGGCGAGGTCATGGCCATCGACCGCACCTTCGGCGCGGCGTTCAACAAGGCGCTCCGGGGCCTGGAGCAGGCAGGTGCCGGGTTCCTGGCAGAGGATCCGTCCTGGGACGCTGACCTGACCAAGCTGTCCGGCGCGGCTCCAGGTGGCCGGATCGTGGCGCGCGCCCAGCTGCTCAAGGAGTTCCTGGTACCGTCCGACTCCCGGATGTGGCGCCTCCTCGCGCTGCTGCGACGCGGCGTCCAGGCCGCCGAGCTGCATGTCGTCACGGGCATCGCGCCCTGGTTCCTGGCCGAGATGGAGCGGCTGGTCGACCTGGCCCACCAGATGACGGAGGAGGGCAGTAGCCTCACGGACGGCCTGCTCGTCGCTGCCAAGCGCGCCTCCTTCGGAGACCGGGACATCGCGACCCTGAGCGGCCTGTCGCAACGTGCGGTGTACGAGCGCCGGGTTGCCATCGGGCTGCGGCCGGGCTTCGCCATGGTCGACACGTGTGCGGCGGAGTTCGCCGCCGAGACGCCGTACTTCTACGCCACCTATGCGGCGACGGGGTCGCCCCCCGAGGCACCCCCGGTCACGCGGCCGGCGGCCCTGGTCATCGGATCGGGACCCGTGCGCATCGGTCAGGGCATCGAGTTCGACTACTGCGCGGTCCAGGCGGCCGAGACGCTCCGCCGCGACGGCTGGCAGGCGGTCATGGTCAACTCCAACCCGGAGACGGTCTCGACCGACTTCGATGCGTCCTCTCGGCTGTACTTCGAGCCACTGGACCCTGAGAGCGTGCTGGAGGTCATCCACGCCGAGACACGCCCCGGTGATGCGCCGTTGCCGGCGCTCGTCCAGTTCGGCGGCCAGACGCCCCTCAACCTGGCCACGGCACTGGTCGCGGAGGGCGTCGACATCCCGGGCCTGACCGTCGACACCATCGACATGGCGGAGGAGCGGACCCGCTTCGCGAACCTGGTGGACCGATTGGGCATCCCCCAGCCGGACGGCGGCATGGCGACCTCCATCGAGGAGGCGGTCGCGGTCGCCGACCGGGTGGGCTACCCGGTCATCGTGCGGCCCAGCTTCGTCATCGGCGGACTGGCCATCGAGTTCTGCTATGGCCAGGAGGACCTGGTCCGCCAGCTCGCCATCGCCACGGCCGTGGACGACGACCGACCGGTGCGCATCGACGCCTACCTGGAAGGGCTGGAGGTCGACGTGGATGCGGTCTGCGACGGCACCGACGTGCTCATCCCGGGTCTCATGGAGCATGTCGAGCGGGCTGGCGTGCACTCCGGCGACTCGGTCGCTGTCTTCCCACCCCAGCACCTGTCGGCGGCCGACCAGGGGCTTATCGTGGATGCCATGACCCGGGTCGCGCTGGCCATCGGCGTGCGCGGCCTCATCAATGCTCAGTTCATCGTCCGCGAGGACGGCGTCTACCTGCTGGAGGTCAACCCCCGGGCCAGCCGGACGGTGCCGTTCCTGAGCAAGGTCACGGGCGTGCCCATGGTCGCGCTGGCCACGCGTGTCGCACTGGGTGCCACGCTCGCCGAGCTGGGCTGGGTCGGCGGCCTCCGGCGCCCGCCCGCCGTGGTCGCGGTCAAGGCGCCCGTGTTCTCGACGTCCAAGCTCAAGGGCGTCGACCCGGCCGTCGGTCCGGGCATGCGCTCCACGGGGGAGGTCATCGGCATCCATACCGACGAGCGGGTGGCCCTTGCCAAGGCACTCCTCGCCGCCTCGCTGCGGCCGCCGGTGCCGGGTCCTGACGGCGCACTGGTGCTGGTGTCCATCTCCGATCGGGACAAGTCACGGCTGCCGGAGCTGGCCGCGTCGCTGGCCGCCGTGGGGTACCGGTTCGCGGCCACGGCCGGCACGGCGGCCGCCTTGCGGGCCAGTGGCTACGCGGCGATCGATGTCGAGCCGCTCGCGGACGGCATGGGCGCGGCAGGCGTCGAGGGGGCACCCGCCATCCTGGATGTCATCGCTTCGGGCCAGGTGTCGCTCGTCGTCAACACGCCATCACCCAGGTCCGGGCCGGTCAGGGATGCTGCCGCGATCCGGTTGGCCGCGGTCTCGGAAGGCATCCTGTGCCTGACCAGCATGGATACGGCCATCGCGGCGGCGCGCTCCCTCGACGCGTCGGTCCAGGCCCAGGTCGCGGATGTCCGGCCACTCGACGCGTGGCTCGCGGAACCGGTGCCGACCGCCTAACGGCGCCCCGACCGTGTTGGGTGCCTTCCGTGATGCGCCTGGCAATGCTTCGGTTGATGTCAACGGATCGACCCTGCTCGTTGCGGACAGCACCGCTGACGCGCACTGAGGGTCGCCGCCGCGACACGATCACGGATGATGTGTGATCCGGTGAAGCGGCACTCCGGCCCGAACCGGTGCCGCGATCGCGCCCCACAGATGCCCACTCGCCCGCGGTCCCGCGGTCCCGCGGTCCCGCGGTCGCTACGATGTCGGCCTTCCTCATAGAACGGGACTCGCGCCAAGGAGACCGACCATGCACATCCGTTCCCTCACCAGCATCGTGTTGCTCGGTGGCAGCCTCGTCGCGGCCGGACTCCTGGCGCCGGTTACGGCGTTGGCCAAGGAGTACATGCGCCTGGATATGGTGCTGGACAGCGAGTGTGTCAGCGGCTACAAGATCGATCCCACGCCCATCACGGTCAAGCTCCTGAGGGCCGATGGGACGACCCTCAGGACGAGGCGCGACGACACCACGGGGAGTTTCTGGAACGTCTGCTTCGGCCGAGTGCCGGTTGCGGGCAACAAGATCAAGCTGGACAACGGAGATCTGCCCGACGGCAAGCGGACCATCACCGTGCCCGACCTGACGCTCGTGATCGACCGCGTCAAGAACGTGCTCAGCGGCCACGCGCCCGCCGGCCGGCCGCTGACGCTCAGCTACTCCGAGTGCTACCCCGCCGGCTGCACGGCGCCCATCGAACGGACCAAGACCGCCAACAGCCGCGGTCGGTACAGCAAGGACCTATCTGGGGACATCGACATCGATGGCTCGGACCGGGTGGAGGTCCGGTACCAGGGTCAGAACGGCGACACCTTCTCGCGGTCCTCGTTCGCGCCGTATATGGCGATCTCAGCGCCGGGTGGCATCTTCATGTCCTGCATGCCCACGGGCACGCAAACCGTGCAGCTGCGCACCGCCGCCGGCACGCTCCGCGCCAGCACGTCGTTCACGACCACGCAGGATTGCGGTGGGGCCTTCGGGTCCTTCAGAAAGGATGGCCAGAAGGTAGCGGTGCGTGTCGGCAACACGATCAGCGCCAACTTCGCGTCGGATGGCTCCCTGACTTGGCCCACGATGTCCGTTGGAGGCAGTGGCAGCACCCTGTCAGGGCGATGCGTCAACGATGCCGGGTACGTGGTCTTCATCTATCGAGGCGGCTTCGGCACCACCGCTTCCGGCAGGACGGACGGGACCGGCCACTTCACCGCGACGCCACTCTGGACGTTCCAGGGAGGGGACAAGCTGAACCTCATCTGTGAGACCCGCCGGGGCGACCAGATCCGGTTCGACCGCACCCTGCCGAACTAGGCGCGCCGGGCGACCGCCGAGCCATGCCGCCGGCCGGTGTCGGCCAGATGACACACGGCCCCTGATACGCTGCCCGGGCCTGGACTTATGCCGCGGGTACCACCCTGGGCAGTCGGGCGACCGATGACGGGAGCGACGTGATGCGTTCGAGAGTTCCATGGCGTGCCATCGCGGCCGCGTTCGGAGTCGCT
>JBBQNA010000207.1:0-6041 GCA_038329515.1 Candidatus Limnocylindrales bacterium
TCTCCTTGGCCCGGTCCAGCCGGCGCACCAGCACTGCCTGCCCGGCCGCCACGTCCCGGGGGCCGATCTCGAGCCGCAGCGGCACGCCGCGGAGCTCCCAATGGTTGTACTTGAAGCCGGGCGACCCTTCGCGCCAGTCGACCTTGTAGCGCAGCGGACCCGAGAAGGTCTGGACACCCTTGAGCTCCGCCTCGAGCTGCTCGATGGCACCAGCGACGGCTACCCGGTCATCCTCTGTCCGGAAGATGGGCACGATGACCAGCTGGTGGGGCGCGACGTTGGGCGGCAGGACCAGGCCCGCGTCATCGCCATGGGCCATGATCGTGGCACCCACCATGCGTGTCGAGAAGCCCCATGACGTGCCCCAGGGGTTCTTGCGCAGGTTGTCCTTGTCCAGGAACTCGATGCCCGCCGCCTTCGAGAAGTTCTGGCCAAGCATGTGGCTGGTGCCCGCCTGGAGTGCCTTGGTGTCACGCATCATGGCTTCGATGGCGTGGGTGTAGACGGCGCCCGGGAAGGTCTCCGCGGGGCTCTTGCGGCCTCGGGTGACGGGGATCGCCAGCCAATCCTCGGCCACTGCGCGGTATGCCTCCAGGCCGGTCGCGACCTCGTCGGCGGCCTCCTGCTCCGTGGCGTGGAAGGTGTGCGCCTCCTGCCACAGGAACTCCGTCGTGCGCAGGAACAATCGGGTCCGCAGCTCCCAGCGGACGACGTTGTTCCACAGGTTCATGAGCAGTGGCAGGTCCCGGTAGGACTGGATCCAGTCCTTGACCGAGTCGGCGATGATCGCCTCCGACGTCGGCCGGATGGCGAGCGGCTCGTCCAGTTGCTTGCCACCCGCATGGGTGACCCACGCGACCTGGGGATTGAACCCCTCGACGTGCTCGGCTTCCTTCTCCAGCAGTGACTTGGGCACGAACAGCGGGAAGTACACGTTGCTGTGGCCCGTGCGCTTGATGTGCCGGTCGAGCTCGTCGCGCATCGACTCCCAGATGGCGTAACCGTACGGCCGGATGATCATGCAGCCGCGCACCGGGGAGTAGTCCGCCAGCTCCGCCTTGAGGACCACGTCGTTGTACCAGCCGGGGAAATCCTCCGACTGGCTGTGGATGCTGGGGCCGAATCCGGACTTGGACATGCTCGCTGAAGGTCTCCTGCGGGGCGGGCTGGGTATCGTAGCGCAGGCGTTCGACCGCGGTCAGCGCCGCGACCCACGGGCGGAGCTCAGGAACGCAGGATGCGCAGCTGGTCCAGCCAGGCGCTCAAGGCGCCGTAGTCGGGCGAGCGATGGTCATCGTCCGCGACGTACAGCTTGACCAGGTACATGTCCCGGTCCGTGCGCACGATGAACCACTCCCGGTCCCAGTAGTACTCCGCGAGCGTCCGGTCGCCGATGGTGACGTTGGGCAGCACGGTCTCGACCCGGGCATAGGCGAGGTCATCCCGCTTTTGCAATGAGTCGATGCGCGGTCGGAGACTGCCCACGCCGGTGATCTCCGACACCAGCTGGTCCTGGAGCACCCAGCCGGCGGGATCGCTCTCGAAGCCATCGCGGATGGTCTCCGCGATCGTGGAGCCGCTTGGCTGGGGCGACGGCACCGAGTCCAGGATGAACGAGAGGTACTCCGCCTTGTTCACCCGCTGGACCCACGCCTGGGTCCGTGGATGCAGCTCGAATGTCGAGCCGGACTCGGGGTCGACGTAGCTGATCGGCTGGTCGGCGCCGTATCGCCAGACGTGGACCGGGAACTGGGTCAGCGCCTGTGCCTGCTCGGCGGTGGCCTGCGCACGAAGCGCGTCCTCCGTAAGACCAACGAGCTCGGCCGTGAGCCGGAGTTCGGACGAGACCTCGTATGCCCAGTTGGTCGACTGCGCGACATCGAGCGCGTAGAACCGGTCATCGGGGAAGAAGGTGGAGGTGCTCGGCAGGGAGCTGACGTCCGCCGGGTCCACCACGAGCGTGCTCACGTCGTAGTCCTGGGTGTTGGCACCCAGGGTGCGATGGATGCTGGACAGGCTGCGGTCAAGCTCGTTGATGCGCGCCTGGGTCCGCACCCGCTCGTCGGCCAGCTCCTGCTCCGATCGCCGGCCCAGGTCGTCCAGCTGTGACTGCAGCGCCGCGATCTCGGCGGCGTGCTGCACCTTGGTCTGCTCCATCTGGACCTCGACCGCGGACACTCGATTGTCCTGTGTCAGCTGGACCACCGGCACGACCACCGCGAGCGTGGCGGTGACGGCCGCCACGGCCACCGCCATGAGCAAGCCGATGGGGTGACCCTCGACCCGGTCCCGGAAGGACACCTTCGGTGCTGCTGGACCTGCGCCCGGCTGCTCCGTCACGCTGTCAACACCACCGAAGTGCCGTACCGGCGCTCGACGTACTCGTCGAGGATGGCGATGAACTCATCCACCAGGCCGTCGCCGCGGAGCGTGGTCCGGAGCGCGCCGTCCACGAACACCGGCGCGACCGGCTCCTCGAACGTGCCCGGCAGCGAGATGCCGATGTCCGCGTGCTTGGACTCGCCGGGGCCGTTGACGACACAACCCATGACCGCGACGTTCATCTCCTCGACACCCGGATAGCGCGTCGCCCAGACCGGCATCTGGTCCGCGAGGTAACCCGTGATGCGTTCCGCCATGACCTGGAAGAAGGTGCTCGTGGTGCGACCGCAGCCGGGGCACGCGGAGACCTGGGGCAGGAATGAGCGCATGCCCAGTGACTGGAGCACCTGCTGGCCCACCAGCACTTCGTCCGTGCGGTCGCCGCTCGGCTTCGGTGTGAGCGAGACGCGGATGGTGTCGCCGATGCCCTCATCGAGCAGGATGGACAGGCCAGCGGTGGAGGCCACGATGCCCTTCATGCCCATGCCCGCCTCCGTCAGCCCAAGGTGGAGCGGGTAGTCGCACCGGACGGCAAGCTGGCGATAGACATCGACGAGGTCCCGGACGCCACTGACCTTGGCGCTGATGATGATCCGGTCATGACCCAGGCCAGTCTCCTCGGCCAGCTCCGCGGACCGGAGTGCCGACTGGAGCATCGCCTCGATCATCACGTCGCGTGCCTCGACCGGGGCGGCGGCGACCGCGTTGGCGTCCATCAACTCCGTGAGCAGCGCCTGGTCCAGGGATCCCCAGTTGACCCCGATGCGCACGGGCTTGTCGTTGTCGATAGCGACCTGGACGATGGTCTGGAAATGCTCGTCGTGCCGCTTGGCACCTACGTTGCCGGGGTTGATGCGGTACTTGGCGAGCGCCTTCGCCATCTCCGGGTACTCCACCAGCAGCTGGTGGCCGTTGTAGTGGAAGTCGCCGATGAGGGGGACCTCGATGCCGAGGTCATCCAGCTTGCGGCGGATGACGGGCACTGCGGCCGCGGCCGCGTCGTTGTTGACCGTGATGCGCACCAGCTCCGAGCCCGCGTGCGCCAGCGCCGCGACCTGGAGGGCGGTGGCGTCCGCGTCCGCGGTGTCCGTGTTGGTCATCGACTGGACCACGACCGGATGCGCCGAACCGACCGGGATGCCCGCCACATCCACCGTGACGGTCGTCCGCCGCGGCGCGCTGGAGTCCGCGCGGCTCATCCGCCGACGAGCCTGCGCACGTCGAACACGGTGATCCAGACGATGAAGGCCATCAGGCCGACCCATCCCGCGAGATAGACGTTCCGCTCCAGGGCGGGCGTGATGCGCTTGCCGAAGGCGCGCCCCAGCAGCGCCATCAGGACGCGGCCACCATCCAGCGGCGGCAGCGGCAGGGCGTTGACGATGGCCAGGTTCGCCGACAGCACACCGATGAGCCAGAACAGGGAGATGGGCGGCAGCTGCGTCCGGAAGGAGCCGACCGTATCCACCATGCCCACGGGCCCCTGGACCGGCGGATCGGTCAGGTTGCGGACCAGGTCCTGCAGGCCGCGCAGGATGAGCGTGGAGGCGTCGACGGTGCGCTGGAAGCCCACGGCGATCGCATCGAGCGGCGCCCGCTGGATGTCCTCCGTGGCCGCGGGTCCCTGGATACCGATGCCGAGCGCGCCCTTGGAGGCCTCTGTTGCGGGACGCAGGGTCACCGGCACATCCGCGACGGTGCCATCGAGGTGACGGACCGTCAGGATGACCTGCTGCCCGGCGTGCGCGCGCAGGTAGGCCAGCGGCGGATCTGCGAGCATGTCCGCGAAGACCGGGAAGCGCTGCCCGTCGATGGCGATGATGAGGTCGCCCGACTGGTCGTAGAGCGGTGTGGTGCCATCCTCGGCGGTGCCGATCTGGACGCCGCCCACTAGCCCGACCGAGGCGGCCGGGGAGTCCGGCTGGACGCTGCTGACACGGACGTTGGAGACAGGATCCGCCAGGCCAGCGATGAGCGAGAAGATGAGCCACGCCAGCAGGAAGTTCATGACCACGCCCGCGAGCAGGATCACGATCCGGGTACGCAGCCGCTGATTGGAGAAGGCGCGCGGATCCTCCGACTCCCCTTCCTCGCCTTCGAGGCGCACGAAGCCACCGATGGGCAACCAGTTGAGGGTGTACACGGTGTCCTTGCCGCGATGCAGGATGCGCGCCCGGGGCGGGAAGCCGACGCCGAACTCGTGGACGCGCACGCCCGCCATGCGCGCCATCGCGAAGTGCCCGAGCTCGTGGAGCACCACCAGCACCACCAGGATGAGCAGCAGCAGGACCACGTTGATGAGGCCGTCGATCATGTGCGTGCCACCCGTCCATCCTGGTCCGCCGCCCGGACCCATGTCCGGACGTCGCGGTCGAGCTCGATGAGGTCATCCACGTCCGGCTCCGGACCATCACCGAATCGGTCGACAGCGGCGGCCGCGAGCCGGGCCATACCCGGGAAGGTGATGGAGCCCGCCAGGAAGCGCTCCACGGCCACCTCATCCGCACTCATGAGCGCGGTCGTGGCACGTGACCCGCGGAGTCCTGCCTCACGCGCGATGGCGAGCGCCGGGAAGCGCACCGGATCCGGAGCGCTGAACTCCATGCGGGAGTGGTTCAGCAGGTCGAGCCGCGGCGCCGGTCCGGCGATGCGGCTGGGCCATGTCAGGGCGTACTGGATGGGGATGCGCATATCTGGGAGTCCGAGCTGGGCCTTGAGGGAGCCATCGACGAACTCGACCAGCGAGTGCACGAGGCTTTGCGGATGGATGAGGACGTCGATCCGCTCGTAGGCCATATCGTACAGCCAGCGTGCCTCGATGACCTCCAGGCCCTTGTTCATGAGGGTGGCGGAATCGATGGTGATCTTGGCGCCCATGGCCCACGTGGGGTGCGCCAGGGCGTCGCTGGCCGCTGCCGTTTCCAGTCGCTCCGCGGTCCACTCGCGGAACGGACCACCGGACGCGGTCAGCAGCAGCCGCGCCACGGCACTCATCTGCTCCCCTGCCAGTGACTGCCACAACGCCGAGTGCTCGGAGTCGATGGGCCGCACCCAGGCCAGGGGGCTGGCCATCGGATCGGCGGGGTCGATGGCTGCACGCGCCTCTGCCAGGGCACGCGCCAGGGGCATCACGATATGGCCGCCTGCGACGAGCGTCTCCTTGTTGGCGGTGGCCACGACCTTGCCCGCGCGCAACGCGGCCAGCACGGGACGGAGGCTGACGATGCCGCCCGTGGCCACGATGACCATGTCCACATCGTCCCGGGTGGCGAACCGCTCCAGGGCATCGGGATCCCGGTCGAGCACCACGCCTGCGGGCGGGTGCAGGCGCGCCGCCGCACCCATGTCCGCGAGCGCGGCGACCAGTGGCCGACAGCCGGCGAGCTGCCCGGCGAACGTATCTACGTCGCGACCCGCGGCAAGGGCGATGACCTGGAATGCCGCTGGCCCCGCGCTCAGGAGCACGTCCAGGGTCTGGCGGCCGATGGAGCCGGTCGAGCCCAGGAGCGCGACCCGCACGGGACCGTCCGTAGCCCTGCCTGGATGGACCACCTAGATCGTGGTCCCGAGGTGGCCGACGATGACCAGATAGCCGAACACCGCCGGCGCTGCGAACAGGAAGGAATCGATCCGGTCAAGGACGCCGCCGTGGCCCGGGA
>JBBQNA010000208.1:0-6036 GCA_038329515.1 Candidatus Limnocylindrales bacterium
AGTCGCGCAGGCGCAGCGCCTCCCCGTCCGCCGGCGAGGCGATGACCGCCTTCTCCGCGAGCGCAAGACACGTCTCGATGCGCGGCAGCAATGGATCCGCCTCGCGTTCCTTGCGCTGCTCTGCCACCCGCTGGAACCACAGCCAGCGATCACCGACCGCTCGCCAGGCGGTGGCGGACGGGCCGCGCCGACCGGCCGGCCGTGGGTCCGCCACCCGCTCCACCAGGCCCCAGCCCTCGATCTCGGAGAGCGCCAGGCTCGCGGCCCGGTGGCTGAGCTCGAGCGCCTCGCGAAGCTCTCGCTCGGTCAGCACATCACTCTGTGCCAGGAGGTAGCCATGGACCAGCGCCACGGACGGCTGGACGCCCCAGGCCGTGCCCATGTCACCCCAGGCGCGCGCGAACGCCAACCTCACGGTCTCGGGGTCCGGTCGCTCGGCGGAAGGAGCGGCCTGCGTCGTCGCCGCTTCGTCCGACTTCACCGCCGCCAGGGTCGTTGCCATCAGGTCGAGCGTAGCAGGGTGGTCGCGCGTGGCACGGGCCGGCGCGTGACCGTGCTGGCGAACGTGCCACGACAGGCCGATCCCGCATCGTCACCGCCGCCTTCCTGGTGGGTACTCCTATCCTACGCATCATGTCCCCGATGTATGCCGGCCGGACGGCTGTGCTCGCCACGATGCATCACAAGGATGTGGCCATCGGGCCGGCCCTCCTGGCAACGGCCGGGCTGGAGGTCACGACCGTCGCCGGCATCGACACGGATCAGTTGGGTACCTTCACCGGTGAGATCGAGCGGGTCGGCACGATGCTCGACGCCGCAGTGCGCAAGGCGCGACTCGGCATGGTCGCGGAGCGAGCCTCGCTCGGCTTGGCGAGTGAGGGCTCGTTCGGGCCCTATCCTGGAGCCCCGTTCATCCCGGCCGGCCTCGAGCTGCTGGTGCTTGTCGACGATGCTGCTGGCGTGGTCATCCACGAGGACCTGTGGGAGCTGGATACGAACCACGCTCACTCGGTGTTTGCACCCGATGCCGATGTCACCGCGTTCCTTGAGCGGGTCGGTTTCCCGAGCCACGCGCTGATCGTCCGCCCCAACGTGGGCGAAGCCGGCGCAATCACCGCCAAGGGGGTCGTCGACGTCGCAGCCCTCTTCGTCTCGATGGCGGAGGCTGCGGCGCACTCGTCCGACGGTCGAGCCCTTCTGGAGACGGACATGCGCGCGAACCGAAACCCCACGAGGATGCGCAGCCTCGCCGTTCTGGCCGAGCGGCTTGGCCGGCGTCTCGCGACTGCCTGTCCGGTCTGCGCCGCGCCGGGCTGGGGTCGGTCAGACGTCATCGCGGGGTTGCCATGCGGTTGGTGCGGCCTGCCCACGGACCTCATCGTTACCGAGATCTTCAGCTGTTCAGCGGGTCCCCACCGTGAGCAACGGCCGCGGGAGGACGGACTGACGTCAGCGGACCCAGGGCACTGTCCCAACTGCAACCCGTAGCGGCTGACTTCACGCGAGCACGGCACCCAGCGACCAGCGGCGGGGTCGATTCATCGGTCGTCGCTTCCGGAGGCGGAGTTAGCGGGCGAACGCCAACCGCACGGTCTCCGGGATCGGTCACCCAGCGGTAGGAGCGGCGCGCGTCGTCGCCGCTTCGTCCGACTCCACCACCGTCAGGGTCGTTGCCATCGTGTCGAGCGTAGCAGGAGCGTCGGGCGTGGCACCATGCGCCCCGTGACCTTGCCCGCCGAATCGTTCCAGCCCGGACCGAGAGGTCGTCTCGCAGGGATGTCATTCGCGAAGCCCTTCCGGCACTACCAGGAGCTGGCACTCGACGCGTTCGAGGACGCGCGCCGTCGCGACGATCAGCGCATCTACCTCACGATGCCGCCCGGCAGCGGCAAGACGGTGCTCGGCCTGGAGATCGCGCGCCGGACGGGCAACCCCACCGTGGTGCTCGCCCCGACGGCGGCCATCCAGGCGCAGTGGATCGCCGAGTGGGCGAGCTTCCTGCCGGCGTGGCCCGCCGAGTCGGGACTGGGCGGCGATGCGCCCGTTCACGCGCTGACCTATCAGTCGGTGTGCATCGTGGGCCCGGAGATGGCCGATGGAGCCGCCGATGACGAGGCCACAACCGAAGCTGCGGCTGACGCCGCCCACGCCGATGACCCGCCGGACGCCCGGGAGCGCGCCCGACGACGTCAGCTGATCATGCGTGGCGGCGACCCGGATGCGGTCCTGGGCCTGCTGCATGCCAACGGCCGTGCCCTCGTGGACCGGCTGGCAGCCATGGGCCCCATCACGCTCGTGCTCGATGAGTGCCACCACTTGCTCCAACTGTGGGGCCACGTGCTGTCCGCGGTCATCGCAGCCATCGACCCGGGCTCGCTGGTCGTGGGCCTGACCGCGACGCCGCCCGACGTGCTCACGGCCGCAGAGCGCACGCTCCACGAGGTGTTGTTCGGTGGCCATGCCGACTTCCAGGTCGTGACGCCAGCCGTGGTCAAGGACGGCTACCTCGCGCCGTACCAGGAGCTGGCACTCTTCGTGCAGCCGCTGGACGCGGAGCAACGGTTCATCGATCGCGTAGGCGAACGGTTCGAGCGACTCCGATCGGAGGTGCTCGACGCAGACTTCGCGACGGTTGGTTTCGGTGCCTGGTTCGCGACCCGCATCGTGGAGCGGCGAGCGTTGGACGGCGCGCCGGTCGGCTGGGAGGTCGTTGAGCGCGCGGACCCGGCGCTGGCCCAGGCCTCGCTCCGGTGGTGCTGGCATCAGCACATGGCGCCGCCGTCCGGGGGCCACATCCGCGAGCAGCACCGTCAGCCGCCGGACACGCCTGACTGGATGGCGCTCTTCTCGGCGTACGTGCGGGACGTCCTCGACGTCAGTGCCGAGGAGGTCGATGCGGCCGCGCGGCAGCACATCCAGCACGCCCTGCCGACCATGGGCTACCGACTGACCCGCAATGGGATCGTTGCCGCGACGTCCGTGGTGGGTCGCGTGCTGGGAGCGTCAGCCGCCAAGCCGGCCGCGGTCGTGCGCATCCTGGACGCCGAGAGCCGGGTCCTGAGGGCCGGCCTGCGAGCGGCGGTGCTCTGCGACTTCGAACGGGCCGGCCCAGACCCCGGTTCACGGCTCCGCGACGTGCTGCATCCTGGAGCCGGCAGTGCTGCCCTCATGCTGCGGACGCTCCTGGACGACGAGCGGAGCCGTGCCCTGGACCCGGTCCTGGTGACCGGTCGCACGGTGGCGTGCTCACGCCGGACGGCCGCGGACCTGGTGGCGTTCGCGGCCGACGACCCGATCGCAGGACCGATGCTCGCTGGCTTCGATCCCTTGGCGGCTCGTGGGCGCGACGCCGGAGCAGCGGGCTGGTGGGACATGGTGGTCATCAAACCCGACGCCTCGGGCTGGACGCCGCGCGTCTGGGTCCCGCTCGTGACCCGGTTCCTGGAGCAGGGTCGGACCCGCTGTGTCGTGGGCACGCGTGCACTCCTGGGCGAAGGCTGGGACTGTCGATCGCTCAACGTGCTCATCGACCTGGGCGCGGCCACGACGCGCATCTCGGTCCAGCAGGTCCGGGGCCGCACGCTCCGCCTGGACCCTGCCGACCCACGCAAGGTCGCCGACAACTGGGACGTGGTGTGCGTCGCCCCGGACCAAGTACAAGGCGCGTCCGATTACGACCGCTTCGTCCGACGGCACGCCGAGTACTACGCCCTCAACCAGCAGGGCGAGGTCGAGTCGGGTGTCTCGCATGTCGACTCAGCACTGACGCCGTTCGCGCCACCAGCGGCCGCGGCCCTGGACGGGTTGCAGGCCAGCATGCTGGCACGGGTCGGCGAGCGCGCCGCTGTCCACGCCGCGTGGCGTATCGGGCAGCCGTATCGGGACATACCCGTCCAGACCGTGCGCGTCCGCATGGGTCGGTCGCCGGGTGTGCCGTCGCGCGACCTGTGGCGCACCGAGCCACTCGGCAGGACCGGAGTCCGCGTCCGCAACGGAGTCGTGACCGGCCTGGGCGCGGCAGCGCTCATCGTGGTGCTCGGGTTCACGCGCGGCATCGGTCTGCTGGGGCTGGCACTGGGACTCCTGGTCGCATTGCTGACCGTCGCCTGGGCACTCGTCGCGACTCGCCGCGCGATCGCGCGCCTGGAGCCGTCGGACACCCTCGGCGACATGGGGCGAGCCATCGCGGAGGCGCTCGCCGCGACCGGGCTTATCGAGGCGACCCTGGGACCCGCTTCGGTGCGGGTCACGCCACAGCCCGACGGCTACTACCGATGCGCCATCGAAGGCGCCACCGAGCCCGACTCCGCTCGATTCGCAGCTGCATTGGAGGACGTGGTGGCGCCCCTCTGGGAGCCGCGCTGGATCATCCCTCGACGAGTCGTCGTGGCGCCGCCCACCGTGCGTGGAGCATTCAGCGTCGCCACCGATCGCACCATCGGGCGGGTGCGGCCCATGGTGGTCGTTCATCACGCCGTGCCGGACGTGCTCGGGACGCGCCAGGAACGGGTGGCCGTCTTCGGTGAGTCGTGGCGGCGCTGGGTCAGTCCCGGCGCCCATCCCATGCGTGCCACGGATGCCGCCGCCCTGCGCGTCCTGGACCTGCATCGAGGAGACGACCCATTCCAGGTCGAGACGCAACAGCGTCAGCTGTGGACATAGACCCGGTCGCATGCTGCTCATTGGCTCGATCGTCATCCGAGCTGAGCGATGCTTGCGCTCCACAGCAGGCACCCCTAGACTCGGTCGCGGACCCGAGAGGGGCGATGACCGGGAGGAGTACCCGACGCCACGCGGCGCGCGCCGCGTGGAGACCTCGTCACAGAGAGCCGGCGGCGCTGCGAGCCGGCACGAGGACGGCGGCGAATGGACCCGTGAGCCGATCGGGATCGCGTGAGGGCAGCGACCGCGTGTCGCTGAAGACGGGTGGCACCGCGGAAGGACCGACCTTTCGTCCCGGCTGGACGGTCGGACATATCGCAGGAGCCGCGCAGACCGTGCACCAGGTCGCCTTGTCCAGCCCCGATATCGCACACGCCACGCTGACCGTCGTCGCGCGCGGCGAGTCGCTGAGCCGGGACCAGGCACGCACGTTCATGGCTGCCGTCCTCGATGGCGACGTGACTCCGGGCCAGCTGGGCGGCGTGCTGTTGGCTATCCGCGTCCGGACCGAGACCACCGATGAGCTGGCCGGGTTCGTGGAGGCGATGCGCGCCCGGGTGCTCGTTGTGGATGCGCCCGCGGGCGCCATCGATACCTGCGGCACCGGCGGCGACGTGCACGGCACGTTCAACATCTCGACCGCAACGTCGATCGTGACCGCGGCGGCGGGCGTGCCCATCGCCAAGCACGGCAACCGCGCCGTAAGCTCCCAATCAGGAAGCTCGGACGCCATCGCGTCCCTGGGACTGACCGTCGAGCAGACGCCGGAGGCGGCCGAGGCCTCGCTGCGCGAGACGGGCTACGCCTACCTCCATGCGCCGGCATTCCATCCCGGCATGCGCCACGCCGGACCCGTGCGTCGGGAGCTGGGGGTCCGCACCGCGTTCAACCTGTGCGGACCGATGGCCAATCCCGCGCTCGTGACGCGCCAGCTGATGGGTGTCCCGGACGAGGTGTCCGCGGAGCGGGTCGCCCAGGTGCTGCATGCCATCGGCCTGGAGCGGGCGTTCGTGGTCCACGGCGACATGATCGACGAGCTGCCGCTCGACGGCAGTGGCGTCTACTTCGAGGTCACGCCCGACGGCATCAGCCGCCACACGGTCACGGCCGCGGACGGCGGGCTGCGCAGCGCACCCACGTCCGCGCTCGCGGGCGGTGACGGTGCCGCCAACGCGGCCATCATCCGGGCCATCTTCGAGGGCACGGAGACCGGGCCACGCCACGATGTCGTGGCACTCAACGCAGGAGCCGCGCTCGTCGTCGCGGGTCGCGCGGACACCATCCGCCAGGGCGTCGAACTCGCCAGTGTCACCATCAGCAGCGGTGCGGCAGCGGAGCTGCTGGCACGACTTCAGGCACGGGCGTGGAGTCCCG
>JBBQNA010000209.1:0-6034 GCA_038329515.1 Candidatus Limnocylindrales bacterium
GGTCGTCCCGCTGGGCCGAGCGTCCTGGTCGTCCCGCTGGCCCGAGCGTCCTGGTCGTCCCGCTGGCCGGGCGACCAGGCCAACAAGGTGCTCGAGGGGGTAAGGAAACTGCCCTTCGCTGGCCGAAGCGTCCTGGTCGTCGCGCTGGCCCGAGCGTCCTGGTCGTCCCGCTGGCCGGGCGACCAGGCCAACAAGGTGCTCGAGGGGGTAAGGAAACGGCCCTTCGCTGGCCGATTCACCCGCTGAGCGGGCAGGACGGCCAAGGAAGGAGTCGACGGACGGTCATCTGCGAGTCCGTTGGCTTGATCGCCCGCTGCGCGGGACGGAGGCATGCGCGTTGCTCAGGCCGACGGAGGACACCGGCTCGTACGCAATCGGGGTCCGTGGCTCGTTCGTTCTCCGCCGGTTGGGTGCCCAGATGATCGATCAGCGATCCGCACAGCCGCGATCTGACGCGCCACCACTCGTGGCCCGGACAGCGCCGCCACTCGTGGCCCGGACAGCGCCGCTCCTCGTGGCCCGGACAGCGCCGCTCCTCGCACCCCTCCTTGCAGCCGCGTGGCTGGACCTACACCTCGGCCGGGGCGCTCATGAAGGTCCAGCCGTCCATGTCGGGCGGCTCGATGGCCAGCTGGGTCAGGATGGTCGCGATGTGGGTGCGGTGCTCCCGCCCATGGTCGATCGCCTGGACGAGGATGATCCAGCCGGGCACGGCGATCGGACCTTCCGGCCGCATGACCTCCACCGTGTCGACCTCCGAGGTGCTACCGGCGAGTTCGATGAGCTCCGGGCCCACCGAGTCGAGGACGGCACGCAAGTGCCCGTTGGACGGCACCGGCATGGCGTCGTCATTGACCAGGAGCCGGGGTCGGACCGTGAGGCGGGCGGCATACGAGTCGATGCTGGCGATGAGGTGGAACAGCGTGCGACCAAGGCTGCCGTACGTGCCCACGACCGTCGCGTCCATCTGATCCGGCGTGAGTCCCGCGCACGAGGCCAGGATGAGCCGGTTGGCCCATAGGTCGTGGCGGAAGAGCTGTTGCAGGTTGGTGATCATGGTGGACATGCTGCCCCATCCGTGTGTCACGAAGGTGTCACGATCCCGGGCCACGTGTGTCACGAAGGTGTCACGATCCCGGGCTAGACTCCCGTCATGTCCTGGTTGTCTCGGCGCTCAGGCGCCATGCCCTCTGCCGGAGATGCCCTGCCGGGTCGCTCCGCGCCCATCCCTGTCACCACCCATCACCATGTCAACGGTGCGCGCCTGACGCCTCCGTGGGCGGACGGCACGCAGACCGCCGTGTTCGCGCTCGGTTGCTTCTGGGGCGCCGAGAAGGCGTTCTGGTCGCTGCCCGGGGTCGTGTCCACGGCCGCTGGCTATGCCGGTGGCCTGACGCCCAACCCGACCTACGTGGAGGTCTGCTCCGGCCACACCGGCCAGGCGGAGGTCGTCCTCGACGCGTTCGACCCAGCGCGCATCTCCTACGAGGAGTTGCTGCGTGTCTTCTGGGAGCACCACGACCCGACCCAGGGCATGCGCCAAGGCAACGACGTCGGCTCGCAGTACCGCTCCGCGATCTACACCGCGGATGACACCCAGCGTGCCGTCGCGGCAGCATCGCGTGACGCATACCAGGCAGAGCTCAAGAAGTCGGGCTACGGCGAGATCACCACGGAGATCGCGCCCGCGGGGCCGTTCTACTACGCCGAGGCGTACCACCAGCAGTACCTGAGCAAGAACCCCGGCGGCTACTGCCCGAATCACTCGACAGGCGTCGCCTGCCCAGTGGGGCTCGGCGTCATGGCCGGGCCGTCGCCGATCGACTACCAGCAGGCATGAGACGCGGCCTCGGGGCTCGCGGGGCAGACGTATCCCGGTCGCAGCCCATCCATTTCGGTCCGGTCATGCGCCGCGCCGGGCTCGTCGGCCGCGGCTGGCGCAGCATCGACGGTCATCCACTCCGAGAGGCCCTGCGCACCTGACGACGCAGACGCAGCGGGGTCCTTCACGGGGTCTGGCGTCCGGGAGCTGCGGATGACCGACTCCGGATCGACGGTCCGGCCGCCGCGCCTCACCTCCCAGTGGAGGTGCGAGCCGGTGCTGCGCCCGGTGTCGCCGACGAGCCCGATCTTCTCGCCCTGGGCGACCCACTGGCCCACCCATACGTGCTTGGTCGGCAGCAGGTGGCCATAGAACGTCTCGTGACCGTCCCCATGGGCCATCACCACGATGAATGAGCGGTCACCCGCACCCATTGGGCTCCAGCCCACGTAGGCCACCACGCCGTCGGCGGCGGCGGCCACCTTGGCGCCGTACCCGGGGCCCAGATCGATCCCGTCATGGAAGTGAGCGCACGAGCCGCGGGCCGGCTCCCAGCTGAGGCCCGTGCAGCCGTAGGGCTGGGTGATTCGCCGGCCGGCAGGCCAGATGAACCCCGGATGTGTCCCGGCCGGCATACGTCCGGTCCGCTCCGCGGCGCGGCGCGCGGCCAGGACCGTGACGCGGCGGATCTGCTCCGACAGGCCGGCCGCAGCACCCGCGGCCCACGACTCCGCAGCACCGATGGCACCGCTGATGCGACGCATGCGGGCGAGCTGTCCGTGCTTCTGGCGCACGAGCAGCCGCTCCGCCCGGGTGACGCGGCCGAGCCGGCCTTCCAGCCCCCGTAGGTCCTGGCTCGCCCGGCCGAGCGCGCGCTCGGCGCGGCTCGGCGGCGGCTCCGGGGTCCGCTGGGGCCGCCTGGTGGGTTGCGTCTCCTCACCCGCGCCCGGCACGTGCGCCCCGCCTTCGGCCTCCCGGGCTTCACGTTCTGCCCGTCGTGCGACCTCGGCGGTCTGGCGTACCTCTCGCTCGACCTGCCTGCGGAGGGCCGCCCTGCGGCCCCTCATGATGTCGATGCGCCGGCGCATCTCGCGCTGCTCGGAGCTCACCCTGCCCAGGCGGATGCCGATCGTGCGCAGCCCCCGCCGCGCCTGGGCGAGCTCGCGCCGCAGCCCCGCGGCCGATGCATCCCCCGCAAGCATCGTGTCCTCGAGGCGGACCTGCGCGCGTCGACCCTCGGCGATGGGCTGCGCGAGCTTTGACGGTGCCTCGGCGCGCGCCGATGGCACGCCCACGATCGATCCGATCAGGGCGATGACGAGGATGGCCGCGAGGCGCACGGGCGTGGATCGGGAGGCTGGGAACCCCCACGCTGGTATGACGGCACCCATGGGCGACCCTGTCTCAGGCATGCTGGCTGGTACCTTTGGCGACGTGGGCACGATCCGTGACCGCGCCGGTCCGCCGTCGGGCACCCGGCGGGAGGGCGTTCTCTGGGTAGCGCCATCGCAGGGAAGGTGGAAGTCCACCCAAGGCGCGCCGATGACCCAGAGGACCCACCCTAGACCGGCCGGTCGGCAGGATCCAAGGGTCCGTTCGTCCGGGTCCCTGGGGGGACGTCGCTCGTCCTGCGGTGGGGGCCGCCGGGAGGGCCGGGTCTCGCATCGGCTCCTGCGGTATCGATCGCATGGGTACTGGCGAGAGGGCCTTCCCCACGTCACGTTCCCGCCCCTCGGTCAGTGATCGATCGAGGTCGGGCGTCTCATGGGAGCCTGGCAGCGAGGGCACTGGACGAAGGTCAGGGTTCGAGCGGACCTCACGGGCGCATAGGCTGACCCCGACAGGGACCGGATCAGGCCCCGAGACGGAGGCCGACGTGGCGACCATCGACGAGCTCGTCTACCCAGAACCGCAGCTCGAGGCGGATTCGGAACATCTCCGGGCACGGGCACGCCAGACACTCCGGCTGCTCGGTACGTGCGCCATCGCGGCGTACCAGGAGTTCGGAGGCGCGAACCGCCTGCTCGTGGCAAGCGACCTCGGCGTCCACGAATTCGCGTATCGGCCGGCTGCCGACGATCCCTCCGAGTCCACCGTGAGCCAGGTACTGACTCGCTGGGCCAACGTCAAGGGCGTCGAGATGGCGCTCCGCTACGCGCGCGCGGACAGCGCCCGATACTCGGTGCACGTGAGCATCCGCGAACCGGGTTTCCAGGGTGCCCTGAGCGTGACTGGTGACGAGGTCGTGCCGCTCGTGGAGTTCGGGGCCGCCTGCCTCGGCCGATTCGAGGCAGCCGCGACCCGCTGAGGTCTCAGGCGCCCAGTAGCTCGCGGGCGACCAGCTCGGTGAGGATGACGGCGTTGCCCACGGTGCCCCGGTCGTGGTTGTGACCCACCGCGACATACGAGACGCCATTGGCAAAGGCGGTGTGCGGGCGGATGCGGCCGACGCTGATGACCCGGCCGCCGTCGACATCCCGGTCCAGCAAGGGCTGGGGCCGGTCGATCTCGGAGCGGACCACGAGCGGGATGGCGGGTGCTGACGGCAATGCCAGCTCCTGCGCCCGGCCCCGATACGCGGCGATGACGCCCGCGACATCCTCGGTCGAGGCGGCCCTGCCCATACCCAGGGTGATGGCCGCGGTATGTCCGTCGCGCACCGGCACCCGGGTGCAGGTCGCCGCGAGTGGCGCCGGATACGGCTCGATGGCGCCGTCCCGATACGTACCCAGGATCTTGTGCAGCTCCTTGTCCAGCTTCTGCTCCTCATCGGCGATGAAGGGCTGGATGTTGTCGATGACCTTGAGCGCGGGCACCCCCGTGGGGCCTGCGCCGGAGAGCGCCTGCATCGTGGTCACCACGGACGAGGTGATGCCAAACGCATCCACGACCGGCTTCACAGCGAGTGCCACGATGACCGCGGTGCACACCGGGCTGGCCACGATGTAGCCGCGATCCCAGCCGCGGGTCGTCTTCTGCACCGACACGAGACCAAGGTGGTCGGCATTGATGTCCGGCACGACCAGCGGGATGTCCGCATCCAGGCGCAGCCCTGCGGACTCGCTGATGACCGGCAGGCCCAGTGCCGCGACCTGCGGATCGAGCTGCTTGGCATGCGGGCCCGGCAGTGCCGACAGCACCAGCTCCACGCCGGCCGCCTCGAGGGCGGGCCCGTCGATGCCGACCATGACCAGGTCCTTCCAGCGGTCGGGCACCGGCTCATCCAGGAGCCAGCGGCCGGCGACCGCCTCCGCGAACGTCTTGCCCACGTCGGCGGGGTCATCGGCGATGAGCGCCCGCAGCTCCAGGAACGGATGGTCCTCGAAGTAGCGCAGGCCGCGCTGGCCGACGAAGGAGAAGGCGGTCTTGCCGGTGATACCCAGCAGGGCGAGGCCGATGGTCATGTCGAGACTCCTGTGATGTGCGAGGTCGGGGTTAGGCGAGACTGGGCCTGCGAGCTGCCGCTTCAGACGATCCGGTCACCCACGATGCGGTCGCTCACGACGCTGCCGAACTCGTTCATGGCCGCGCCGAATGCCTGGTGATCGGCCCCGGACAGGAATGCCTGCGCGGCCTCGGCTGATGCCCACTCGGCGACGAGGATGAACTCGCCGGGCGCCGCGCCCCAGTAGGCATCGGCTCGCAGGCAGCCCGCTGCACCACGCATGAGCGGCCCGCCCTGTCCCCGCCAAAAGGCGGTTGCGGCCTCGACCAACTCGACATCGATCTGGGCACGCGTTACACGCAGCACGGGTGCCACCGGGTCCGCGGCGACCTCGCCGAACCAGGCGGTCAGGCCATCACGTGCCACGCCCCGCAACCCGGAACCCTTGATGCCCGCGCCAAGGACCTCGTGCTCCGCGCTGGCGTAATAGCGCTCGAAGTCGGCGGCGTCATCCCAGACCGTGATGGTTCGCAGCACGCCGGCCTGCTCGTCCGAGGCGAGGATGTACGCTGCCCGCCAGCCGGCCGGTGCGGCCGCGCTCGGGACCCCGACCTCCTCCCAGAAGCGAAACACGTCGTCGCGCCGGTCGGCGTCGAACTGGAACTCGGTATAGCGCGAATACATCGGACCTCCATGCAGCGGGGATGGGCCACGCACCACGCGCGGCGAACATCGGGATCAGTGACGCGGTGCCCAGGGCACGAGACGGCCCTCGAGCCAATTCACGAGCAGGATCGCGAGGTAGCCAAGGATGGTCAGCACGATGA
>JBBQNA010000210.1:0-6028 GCA_038329515.1 Candidatus Limnocylindrales bacterium
GCGACCTCTCGGTCGCGCTGGAGCAGGACGACGGCCAGAAGCTAGGCGGCAAGAGCGCGGAAGCATCCCGGTTCATCCTGCGGGCCATCGACCGCGAGCTGGACGAGGCATAGCCGCCTCCGGTCCGGCGGTACACTCCGGTCATGAACCTGTTGGGTCGACCCAAGCTCGATGACGACCAGAAGGCACGCATCCCGCCCGGCCAGTACTTCACCGAGAAGTGGCCCGTCCTGCACTACGGCTCGGTGCCATCGACCGACCTTGGGACATGGGGCTTCCGGGTCTGGGGTGAGGTGGAGGAGCCGTTCTCGTGCACGTGGGACGAGTTTCAGGCGATGCCCCGGACGCAGCTGACGACGGATATCCATTGCGTGACCCGCTGGAGCCGCCTCGACGCCAGCTTCGAGGGGGTGCCCATCCGGCACATCCTGGACCGGGCGAAGCTGACGTCCGATGCGCACTTCGTGCTCGCCCATTCGGAGCAGGGCTACACCGCGAATATGCCCATCGACGTCCTCGATGACGACGACGTCATGCTCGCCGATGTCGCGGACGGTGCGCCACTGACCCCCGAGCATGGCTATCCGCTGCGGCTCATCGTGCCCAAGCGTTACTTCTGGAAGAGCGCCAAGTGGATCCGCGGGCTGCAGTTCATGTCCCGGGACCAGCTCGGTTTCTGGGAGCGCTACGGCTACAACAACAGCGCCGACCCCTGGAAGGAAGAGCGCTTTAGTGAATGAAAGGGGTAGCACGGGGTAGCGTCGAGGCTATAATCCTGCAGTGGACTCTGCCCCCCGGATCGTGCCTGCTCTAAGGCTACTGCGCGTCAGCCCGCGGCCACGGGACAAGGATGTGTGGTCGGAGGAGATCTAGCGGAGCGGCACGGACGAGGTAGCGGCCCGCGGCCATCGGACACTCGCGCCGAACGGCTACGAGTTCGTGGCTGAGGTTACTGCCCATATGACCTCCGGACGAGACCCTGATCGAGTGACCCGATCTCGGATGTTCGAGATCGCCGAGTCCGGGGTCATCATAGGCGGCGCTGTGATCATCTACACGACCAGCAGGTTCAGCCGCGAGGACGCGCTTTTCCACGTGGAAGACGTGGCCAAACTCAAGCGATTGAACGTGCATGTCCTCTCCTACAAGCAGCCCCATCTCGACCCAGCGACTGCGCACTACGCCTTCTTCTTGGCCTTCGAGGCGATCAAGTCCGCCGCCGAAGCCGAAGCACTATCCGTGGACACCAAGGCAGGGCTGAAGCGGGCCCAGATCGCCGGCGTGTGGGTAGGCCGGGCGCCCTTTGGCCTGCGGAAGCGCGGCTTGGTCAAGACGGGGGCTGCACGAACGGCCGACGGTGCGGGACTTGAGAAGGACCCAGATACGTGGCCCGATCTGGTTCAGCTCTTCGCGCATCGCGCGGATGGATGGAGCCTAAGACGAATCGGACGCCTTGTCGGCCGCCATGAGACCGCGCTGTTGGACATCTTCGCCAACCAGACCTACAAGCCCTACCTGGCGCTTGAGGACCCGGAACTCTGGGATCGGGCACAGTTGGGCAAAGGGCGTCTGTATTCCACTGTCGGCGCGCAGCGTCGGAGCTACATCTATCGAGGGATGCTCCGATGCCCCCACTGCGGTCGGATGCTTGTGGGCCACATGGTCCGCCATAGCCGGCGGTCAACGGTGGCGGAGTACTACGTCTGCAAGGCGAGTCACGACGAGACGGCTCATCCGCACCCGTGGCGGCAACTCAACGTCAAGCTGGTCGAGGAGGCAGTGATGGATCTTCTCGAGCAGGCTGACATCATAGGACCGCTTGTGGACCTGATCAGCGAGCGATTGAAGCCGACCACGACCGACACCGCCGAGATGGCGAGTCGACGTCGCCAGGAACTCGACGTCCAGCGTCAAAGGGTTCTTCACCAGAACCAGCGAGGCTACCTGAGCAACCTCGAACTTGACGCAGAAATGGCGAAGATCTTCGATGAACTCAATGCCCTGCCGTCGTCCGAGCCGCCTGCCGATGCCGTTGCTCCCACGGCCGAGGCAATCGGACGCCTCCACGACCTCGTCGGGACGACCGACCGATTGCACCTGGAGGAAGTTCAGGCCGTCAACGCCCTCATGCGCCAGATCCTGACCCTTTCGGTCGACGCCGATCGTGTGGTCACTGCGGCCTATAGGCCGCCTGTCGCGCGAATCGTGGACGCTGCTCACGAGGTTCTCGAGCGGGGGCTGACCCGGTTTCCTGAAATGCGCGGCCGGCCCTCTTGACGTAGCACGCCTTCGGCCGATGGTGTCGTCCGATTCGGACAACACCAGGGAGCTCCAGAGTGCACATCAAGGACTTGGAACTCAGCGCGGAGGACTTGAGCGAGGCGAGGCTGATCGCCGCACTCGTGGCGGACGTGCTGCGCGCACGCGCGGCGAGGGTGACGGTCGTCAACGCGCTGGATTGCGCCACCGTTGAAACGGTGGAGTTCGCAGAGGCCGCATAGATGCGGCGGATTGCGCATGGGAGAGTGAGGGTGAACGATCTTGCCCGTCGCGCGCTCCTTTCGAAGCAGGTCGGCCAGGCGCGCGCGCTCGGCGTCTGACAGTCAGCGCGGCGCGTGCCGCTCGCGGTGAGGCCGACAAGTTGGTCGCCGGTGGCCTGTCCAGCATACGACCGCCGGACATGACCCTGTACGCGGTCCTGGGTCCCAGCCACCAACAGCACCGAAGAGGTCCTACAGCCTGGGGTCGACCGGCTGACTCTCGAGCGCCAGGACCCCGAACACGCATTCATGGACGCGTCGCAGGGGCTCGCGACGGACGAAGCGCTCCAGTCCCTCGACACCCAACGCGAACTCGCGCTGCGCCAGCGCCCGCTTGCCCGACACGGCGCGCACGCGAAGCCGCTCCAGGTGCTCCGGCAGCGTGTATTCCGGGCCATAGATGATCCGCAGGTACTCCGCACCCCGGCACTTGATGGCCGGCTGGACCGGTCGCTTGCCGGACCCGGTCGGGATGAAGTCATACGGCTTCACGACCATCCCTTCGCCACCGTTGGCGGTCAGCTCCTCCCACCAGGCGATGCCCGCGGCGACCTGGTCGGGGTCGCTGACCTCGATGACCCGGTAGGGAGTGGCGGTCAGCAGCATCGGGTCCTGCCGGCAGAGCGCCGCGATGGTCTCCATGTGCCACACGTGGTCGCGGTCGAGGTACGTCCGTCCCTCTGAAGCCAGCAGGTGGAACGGCGCGATGCGCAGGTCATCGACCGATTCCACCGGCCAGGCGTATCGGCTGTATGCCTCGACATATCGGTCCGCGAGTCCGAGCCTCGTGCGCATCCGCTCGGCGAGGTCTCCGACATCGAGCCCGGTCGCGGCCGCGGTGTCGAGGGTCCCGATGACAGCACCCAGCGCGGTCCTGGCGGCGACCCCGACCGGCGCGTATTGCTGCCGGAGCAGCTCTTGTGCCTTTGCCGACCACGGCATGAGCTCCGCATCGAGGAGCAGCCAATCGGTACCGAGCCCGTCCCACAGACCGGCGCTGCTGATGGCGACCCGGATGCGATCGAGCACCTCAAGCTCGGTCGTGCGATCGTCGAAGAAGCGGCGACCGGTCCGGGTGTACACGATGCCGGCGCTGCCATCGGTGGCACCGAAGCGCCTGCGGGCAGCGTCAGGGTCGCGACACACGACGACCACGGCCCGCGAGCCCATGTGCTTCTCCTCGAGGACGACGCGCGCGACACCGTTGGAGCGGTAGTAGGCGAAGGCCTCGGCAGGATGCTTGAGCAGGCCCGGATGGGTCGTCGTCTCGGTGGGCGACATGGTGGGCGGCAGGTAGACGAGCCAGCGTGGGTCGACCGCGAAGCGGCTCATCGCCTCCAGCGCGGCTGCTGCGTTCTCCTCGCGGATGGTCACCCGTCCCGCGAGGCGGGTCTCGACGAGCCGCTTGCCGAGCACGTCGTCCAGGTCGAGCACATCGTCGTGCTGCTGCTGGGCGGTGAGGCGCGGCGCCTGGGACTCGACCGGCAGGAACGGGCGGGCGGGCTCGAAGTAGGTCTGGTGGGCGGGCACCGAGACCAGTTCCCGCTCGGGGTAGCGGAGGGCCGTGAGTGATCCACCGAAGACGACCCCGGTGTCGATGTCGATGGTCTCGTTGAGCCATTCCGCGACCGGCACGGGGGTGTGGCCATAGACGACCGCGGCCCGGCCCCGATAGTCGGCCGCCCAGTCGAGCCGGACCGGCAGGCCGTAGGAGTCGGTCTCGCCGGTGGTGTCGCCGTAGAGGGCGAACTCACGGACCGCGCGCGATCCCCGGCCATGCATGTCCTGCCGGAGACCCGCATGGGCGACGACCAGCTTTCCGTCATCGAGCACGTAGTGGCTGATGCGCGCATCGAGCCAGGCCTTCAGGTCGTCGATGAGCGCTGGCCGGGCCGCGGGGTCGACCGCGTCGATCTCCGCGAGGCTCTCGGCGAGGCCATGCGTCACATGGACATCGCGGCCCTGCAGCGCCCGCAGCAGCTTCTGCTCGTGGTTGCCCATGACGCAGAGCGCTGATCCCGCGTCGACCATGTTGCGCACGATGCGCAGGGAGTCGAGCACCCGAGGCCCCCGGTCCACGAGGTCACCGAGGAATACGGCGGTCCGGCCATCCGGGTGCCGGTACACGGGTCCGGCATCCAGACCGTCGCCGGCGCGGGTCTCGGTGACCAGGTAACCGAGTCGCACGAGGAGCTCTTCCATCTCGTCGGCACAGCCGTGGACGTCGCCGATGATGTCGAACGGACCGTGCTGATCCCGCAGGTCGTTGAACAGGCGGGTGCGGACGACCTCGACGTCGTCCACCTCGTCGGCACGGATGACGTGGACGGCGGTGAAACCCTCCCGTCGGAGCCCGGACAGCGACCGCCGCAGGCTCGCGCGCTGTCGACGCAGGACATGCGGACCGAACTGACGGTCGGGACGGGAGCGGTTGCGCTCCTCGCAGATGGACTCCGGGATGTCCAGCACGATGGCGACGGACAGCGCGTGGAACCGCCGCGCCAGCTCGATGAGCGGTTTGCGTGCCTCGGGCTGGACGTTGGTGGCGTCGATGACCGTGAGCCGGCCGGCTGCCAGTCGCTTGGCAGCGATGTAGTGCAGGACGTCGAAGGCATCGCCGGTGGCGGACTGGTCGTTCTCGTCGTCGGCCACCATACCCCGGAACGTGTCCGACGACAGCACCTCCGTGGCCAGGAAGTGCTGGCGCGCGAACGTCGACTTGCCCGATCCGGTCGTGCCGACGAGGACGACCAGCGAGAGCGCCGGCACCTCGAGGCGCAGCGTGTGCTCAGCCACGGGAGAACACCGCCATCTGGCTCGGCGGCCCGACCTCGGCATCGTCGTCGCCGATGGGCAGGTGCCGGACGGCATAGCCGAATCGGTCCGCGACCCGTCCCGCCCAGGCGCCGAACTCGTCGCGGGTCCATTCGAAGCGGTGGTCGCGGTGACGCATGCGGCCCGCGGGCAGGGTCTCGAAGCGCACGTTGTACTCGGCGTTGGGCGTCGTGACCACGACCGTACCTGGCCGTGCCGCCTCGAACACCACCCGCTCCATCGCCGCGAGCCGGTCCGGTTCCAGGTGCTCGATGACCTCCAGCAGGACCGCGGCGTCGAAGCCCGCCAGCCGGTCGTCACGGTAGGTCAGTGAGCCGTGGATGAGGCGCAGCCGCGCCTGCTGCCGCTCGTTCATGCGCTCGACCCGTAGCCGTCGGGCTGCGATCTCCAGCGAGCGCACCGACACGTCCATGCCCACGATCTCGGTGAAGGAGTGATCCGCGACGAGCTCGGCGAGCAGACGACCCTCGCCGCAACCGAGGTCGATGACTCGGTGCGCGCCCGCCGAGGCCAGCGCTGCGAGGACCGCACCGATGCGCAGCTGGTGCAGGCTGATGCGCTCCTCGACGGTCTCCTCTTCCGCGTCATGCTCGGCGTCAGCGGCGTCCGGGTCGGTGACGGCATCTGCCGCGACCAGCTGGCGCAGTGCCTCG
>JBBQNA010000211.1:0-6027 GCA_038329515.1 Candidatus Limnocylindrales bacterium
TCCGGCGCTGGGCGCCGCGTGGGTCCTTGCCGACGAGGGGCTCATCGCGCTGGAGGGCCCGCGCCACCTGGTGCACCAGGAGATGGCCGCGGGCGTGATGCGCCTCGCGGTGGGCGTCACGGACGCCGATGGGGTCGCCCGGCCGGGCGACGTGACCATCTATCACCGCGATGTCGAGCTCCTGGAACGCCTCGATGGTGACGACATGGCCGAGCTATGCGAGGCGCTGGAGGTGCCCGCCAACCAGATCGGCTGGCGCAGCGGCGGCCGCAAGCGCAAGGCGGGCCCCCAGGTCATCTCGGCCGGCCTGCCGCACCTTATCGTGCCCATCGCGGACCGTGAGGTGCTCATGGACATCGACCACCAGCGACGCGCCTACGTGGCCGAGGTGTGCCTCGCGCTGGGCTGCGACAGCGCTGCCCTGGTGGCCCCCGGCGGCAGTGGCGCCATCGCGGACGCGGATGTCACGGTCAGACTGTTCGATGCCGGGTCCCTGCGCATCGATGCCGACCCTGCCACGGGTGCGGCCGCAGGGCCCATCGCGGTCTTCCTGGGCCAGCTGGTGCCCACCCGCGGTGCCACGTTCGAGGTCGTCATCGAGCAGGGCACCGAGGTCGGCCGGCCGTCCCGCCTGACCGCCGCGGCCGACTTCCACTCGGACGGCTCACCCGCAGAGGTCCGCGTCACGGGCGCCGTGGTGCCCGTCATCGAGGGCTGGGTCACGCTGCCCTGACGGCGCACCCGGATCAGAGTCGCGCCAGCGACGCCTCCAGATAGCCCTCATCGAACTCGTCCTGGTCCAGCTCCATGTCCCGGTCCTGCGCCCAGCGATACACCCCGAAGCAGAGGCCGATGGCGGAGGCGTCCGCCCGCATCCGCTCCGGTGCGACCCCGGTCGGCAGGTACGCACCGAGCACGGCGTCTGCGGTGGCCCAGTCCATGAAGTAGCCCATGGCCGCGAACTCCCACGCCGCCGGGCCCACGAGCGCCTCGCCGAAGTCGATGCAGCCCAGGCTGCCGTGCAGGTCGAGGATGTTCTCTTCGTGCAGGTCCGAGTGCAGCGGCATGGCCGGGGCGCCCAGCAATGCGTCACGCACCCTGCCTGCGTGCGCATCCAGACGCCCACGCAGGTCGGCCCGATCGGCAAGCGCCGGATGGTCGTCAAGCCGCGCATCGCCCAGTGGCCACAGCGGCCGGCGCGCCCAGGCCCGGAGGCCGGTCTCGAGGTCCGCCGACTCGCCCGCCAGCACCCCGTCGCGAAGGTGGAGCGGGCCGTACCCGGGCACGGCCAAGCCGTGGAGCGTTCGCAAGAACCCCGCCAGCGCCGGGACCGCGCGGGTTCGGTCGCCTACCGAGAGGGGCGCCCCCTCGAGTCCGACCGTCAGCGAGAACGGCGGCCCGGTCCAGTCGGCCAGCTGCCAGCTGCCACGCAGTGGCGTCGGCACCACGGCCCCCGCGGCGATGAGCTGGCTCATCAGGGCATGCTCCATCTCGTACGTGGAGTCAGCATCCGGCCACTCGCGTGCGATGCGCAGGGCATACCAGGGCGAACCTTGCCCGATGCGCCATGCCTCACTCGCGAAGCCGGCGCCCAGCGGCAGCAGGTCGGCGTCCTCGATACCGAGCGCACCGAGCACAGTCCAGACCATCGCGTCGCGGTCGCGTGGCATCCGGTCAGGCCGGCTCGGCGGCCTTCGGGTAGCAGCCGAGGACGCGTACCGCCACGGCCGCCGCCCGCAACTCCGCGAGCGCCGGACCCTGCTCCGGGGCGCCCATGTCCGCGTCCAGGTCGATCCAGAACACGTACTCCCAGGTGTGTGTCGGACTGGGTCGCGACTCGAGCTTGGTCATGTTCAGGTCGTGGGCGGCGAGCACACCCAGCACGCGCACCAGGGTGCCTGGCTCATTCCGCACGGACACGATGAGCGTGGAATGCATCACCGCCGCGGGATCGCCGACAGGCTGATCCACCTGCGAGCCGGGCGCGAGGACCAGGAAGCGGGTGCGATTGCGGGGCTCGGACTGGATGTCCGTGGCCAGGATCTCGAGTCCGAACAACCCGGCGGCCCGGGGCGAGAGCACCGCGGCGGCTCCGGTCTCACCCCGATCCGCGATCATCTTGCCCGCACCGGCCGTGTTGGTCGCAGCGAGCAGGCTCCAGTCGCGTGTCCGCAGGAACGTCTCTGCCTGGCCCAGCGCCTGGATGTGGGAATAGACCCGTTCGATATCCTCCAGCCGCTGTCCGGGCAACGCGGCGAGACACAGGTGCACCGGCACGATGACTTCACCCACGATGGTCACGTCCGATGCAGCCAGCAGGTCCTGGACCTGCTGCACGGTGCCGAACACGACATTCTCGATGGGCACCACGGCCCGGTCCACGGCGCCCGAGGCGACCGCGTCCACGACATCCCGGAACCCCGGCAGTCGCTCGATGGGGATCGACTCACCGAAGTACGCGAGCGCAGCGTCTTCCGCGAACGACCCAGGCTCCCCAGGGAACACCGCGCGGGGGGTTGCCTCCGCCCGGACCGTATCGAGTGTCATGTACGAATGCTAGCGGCCCGCGGGTCGTCCCTCATTGGCCGGGCCATCGTTGCCTGCGACATACTCACATGCTACTGTATGCACATGTTGTCGCGCCGACTCCAGATCCTCTTGGATGAAGCCCGCTACCGACGGCTGGCGAGCGTGGCCAGACGCCGGAAGGTGTCAGTATCGACAGTCGTCCGAGATGCCATCGATCGTGACCTGAGTGGCCCCGATACCCGTCGCCGCGAGGCTGGCCGGAGGATCCTGCGGGCGACCCCGATGCCCATCGGCGATCTCGAGGAGACGCTCGCCGAGTTGGAGCTGTTGCGTGGCCGACACGGATGATCGTCCTGGACACGACGATCCTGCTGTATGCAACGGGCAGTGACCACCCGTTGCGCGAGCCGTGCCGGGCACTCGTGACCGCGATCACTGACGGGGCGATCGAAGCATCCACGACGCCCGAGGTCATCCAGGAGCTGGCGCATGTGCGATCGCGACGGCTCGACCGAGCCGCTGCGGTTCGGGTGGCACGCGACTTCAGCAGCCTCCTCGGCCCGCTCCTGCTGGTGGATGACTCGATGCTGGCGTTGGGCCTCAGGATCTATGAGGAGACGCCGGGACTGGGGTCATTCGACGCCGTCCTGTGCGCCGTCGCGATCGCGTCATCCGCGGAGGCGCTCGTCACCGCTGACCGCGCGTTCGCTGCCGTCACCGGCATCCGCCACCTTGATCCGGCGGCACCGGACTTCCTTGCGAGCCTGCACGGACTCGAGGCTGCCTCAGCGTAGTTCCAGGGGCTCATGCAACGGCCTGTCGGGTGCGCGGCGCCTCGCCCGTCTACGGCGCCGCGCCGTGGACGGGCCATCGGTCTCGTGTCGCGTGACCTCGAGGCTGGGCAGGGCATCTCCATCGCCTTCCTCGATGTGTTGGGCGCCTGGAACGACGAGCCCGGCCGCAAGCTCCGGAGGCAGGAGCGCCAGAAGCGCCTGCTGTCCACCGACAGTGGCCTGACCCGGCTCATCGACCACATCGAGCAGGCGGGTCTGGTGCGTCGAGAGCCGGTGCCGGCCGACTGACCCCCGAGCAGCATCAGGCCGTCGCGGACGCGCTTCGGCCCTCCTGGGAAGGCTAAACGAGGAGCGGGTCGTGCCCCGCGTCATTCGGCGCTGGTCGCAGCCGTAGACGGAGAGCCTGCGCTGACCGTGGTCGGCAGCCGACGCTCATCACGTCGCAGCAATGACGCGCCCGTCTTCCACACTGCGTACTCCAGGGAGTCCGCGAGTGCCTGCGCCGAGGCGGCGATGATGTTGGTCGCGGATCCCATGGTCGACCACTCCAGCGCCCCGGCCGTGGACGTGATGACCACCCTGGTGCGTGCTGCGGTCGCGGCGTTGCCGTCCAGGATGCGCACCTTGTAGTCCACGAGGTGGACCGAGTCCAACTCCGGGTAGAACGCGGAGAGTGCCTTACGGAGCGCGGTATCGAGCGCGTTGACGGGACCGTTGCCGTCTGCTGCGGTGTGCAGCACCTCACCGTCCACGGCGACCTTGACGGTGGCCTCTGCAAGCTGCTCGCGACCCTCGCGCTGCTCCACCAGGACCGTGTAGTCGACCACGCGGAAGGGCGGCGCGTAGTCGGTCGCCTGGCGCCGGATGAGCAGCTCGAACGACGCCTCGGCACCCTCGAACGCGAGTCCGTCGGCCTCCATCTGCTTGATGATGCGCGACAGCACCTGGGGGTCCACGACTCCGTCGAGGCGCATGCCCAGCTGCTCCGCCCGGATGCGGGTATTGGCCTTGCCGCCCAGCTCCGACACGACCAGCCGGCCCTCATTGCCGACGAGGGTCGGATCGATGTGCTGATAGCTCCGCTCCACCTTGGCCACGGCAGCGCCGTGGACCCCGCCCTTGTGGGCGAATGCAGAGCGACCCACATACGGCTGGTAGTCGTTGGGGACCTGGTTGGCGATCTCGTCGATGCTCCGTGACAGGGTCGTCAACCGCCGCAGGTCGCCGCCGCCGGCCGGCACCAGTCGATGACCCGTCTTGAGCGCGAGGGTGGCCATCATGGTCACGAGGTTCGCATTGCCGCACCGCTCGCCGTACCCGTTGATGCAGCCCTGCACATGCCTGATCCCAGCGGCCACGGCCGCGAGGGAGTTGGCGACCGCCAGCTCCGCATCGTTGTGGGCGTGGATGCCCCAGGTGACCAGAGGCGCGTCCGGATCCGCCTCCAGCGTCGACCGCACCTCACCGATGACGCGGCTGAGCACGTCCGGCAGGGTGCCACCGTTCGTATCGCACAGGACCAGGGTCCGGGCACCTGCCTGGCGCGCGGCGCGCAACGTCGAGACCGCGTATCCCGGGTCATCGTGGTACCCGTCGAAGAAGTGCTCCGCGTCATAGACCACCTCACGGCCACGCTCGACCAGGAACGCCACGGATTCAGCGACCATGTCCAGGTTCTCTGCCGCGGTCGCGCCGAGGACCTCTGTGACGTGCAGCAGCCAACTCTTGCCAAAGATGGTCACGACGGGCGTCTCGGCGGCGGCCAGCTCCCGCAGGTTGGGGTCCTCGTCGGGGCGCTTGGCGCGATGGCGGGTCGACCCGAAGGCAGCCAGCCTGGCGGTCTGCCAGGTCATCGTCCGGGCGGCCGCGAAGAACTCGATATCCTTGGGATTGCTGCCCGGCCAACCGCCCTCGATGTAGGGCATGCCGTACTCATCCAGCATGCGCGCGATGCGCAACTTGTCCGCGAGCGAGAGCGTGATGTTCTCGCCCTGGGTCCCGTCCCGCAGCGTGGTGTCGTACAGGATGACCGGCGCGTCCGCTGCCCCGTGCGCGCTCATGCCGACGCCGCCGCCAGGCGTTCCAGGACCGCGTCCCGAAAGCCGTCGGTGCCCACCCGCGTGAGACCGGCTGCATCAGGACCCATGAGGTCACCGGTACGGATGCCAGCAGCGAGCGTGCCTCGCACGGCCGCCTCCATCGCGGCCGCATCTGCGTGACGCCCGAAGGACCAGCGCAGCATCATCGCCGCGGACAGGATGGTGGCCGCCGGGTTGGCGATCCCCTGCCCCGCGATGTCGGGCGCGGAGCCGTGGATGGGCTCGTAGACCCCAAGGATGCCGTGCGCGGTGCGCGCCTCGCCCAGCGATGCGGAGGGCAGCATGCCCAGCGACCCTGCGAGCACGGACGCCTCGTCCGACAGGATGTCGCCGAACATGTTCTCGGTGACCACGACATCGAAGATGCCGGGCGACGTGATGAGCTGCATGGCGCACGAGTCCACCAGACGGTGCTCCAGCTCCACGTCCGCGAACTCAGCCGCGTGGACCTCATTGATGACAGACCGCCACAATCGGCTGGAGGCCAGCACATTTGCCTTGTCGACACTCGTGACCCGGTTACGCCGACCACGCGCCAACTTGAATGCCAGGCGCGCGATGCGGGATACCTCCGGTTCCGTGTACAGCAGCGTGTCGTACGCCTG
>JBBQNA010000212.1:0-5973 GCA_038329515.1 Candidatus Limnocylindrales bacterium
GGGAGGAAGCCAAGGCCAAGGGCGAGACCATGCAGCCCGGAGGCGTGACAGCGCCCTGAGCTTCCCCGGACCGGCCGGGAAGCGCTGACGCGCTCCGGAGCGGCCACCGGTCTCCTGCTCCGGATCCACCATGACATCCCACCATTGCCTGCCGACGTACTCCTCCGTCGGAGGACCTCACCGACGACCGCGCACAGCGTTCTGTGGCGGTCGTCGGTGATCTCACGTCGGCTGCGGGGAGACCTGGTCGCCTGGGCGTTCGTGGCGCCAGCGTTGCTGCTCTACGTCGTCTTCGTCCTGCGGCCCACCCTCGAGATGTTCCAGTTGGCCCTCCATGACTGGAACGGCATCAGCGCCATCCGCGAATGGGTCGGTCTGGACAACTTCGAGAAGCTCACGGGCGACAAGGTCTTCTGGAAGGCGCTCTGGAACAACGCCGTCTGGCTGGTGCTGGTCGTTGGATTCAACGTCCTGGTCGGGCTGGTCACGGCAGCGATGCTGGCGAGTCGGATCAGGGGTCGCGTCGCGTTCCAGTTGGCATACTTCCTGCCCGTCGTCCAGGCCGCCATCGTGGTGGCGATGATCTGGCGCTGGGTGTACAACCCCGCGGGGTTGCTCAATGGCGTGCTTGAGGCGATCGGCCTGGGCGGTCTGAGCCACGCTTGGCTGGGTGATCGGGCGACCGCGCTCCCCGCACTGGCCCTTGCCACCGGTTGGGCCGGCTTCGGCTTGGCGGTCGTCATCTTCCTGGCGGGCATGCAGGGCATCGATCGCACCCTCTACGATGCCGCCGCCATCGACGGCGCGAACGCACGCCAATCGTTCCGACACGTGACCATCCCAGGGCTGCGCAACGTCATCACCGTCGTCATCCTGCTGGAGATCATCAGCGCGTTCCAGGCATTCGATGTCATCTGGGGCACGACCGCCGGCGGCCCGTTGAACTCCACCGAGATGCTCGCGACGTTCATGTTCCGACGGGGTATCCAGGAGGGGCAATACGGCTACGGGTCCGCGATCGCAGTCGTATTCATGGTCATCGTCCTGGCCTTCGCGGTCATCTCCATCGTGCTCCGGGAGCGCGAACATGAGTAGGGGCGATCGGCCGCCGGACCGCACCCGTGGCGCCGGGGCCGGCTCGGCCGGGGGTCGCAGGGTTGGTCCATCGCGGCTGCCGGTCTATCTCGCGCTGGGTGCCTTGGCCGTGTTCTCGGTGGGCCCGCTCCTCGTCACGTGGATCACCGCCTTCAAGACGTCTGGGCAGATCGTTCGTGACCCATTCGGCCTCCCTGATCCGTTCACCCTGGATAACCTGTCGAGGGCCTGGACCGTTGGTCACTTCAGCATCTACTTCTGGAACAGCGTGTTCATCTCGATCGCGGCGGTGCTGGGCATGGTCACGGTCTCATCGCTCGCAGGCTACGCGCTGGGGCGCATGCGCTTTCGGGGTGAGCGGCTGCTCCTGCTCCTGTTCCTCGTCGGCCTGACCATCCCCATCACGGCCATCATCATCCCGCTGTACCTCACGATGCGGGACTTTCACCTTCTGGACACCCAGTGGTCAGTCATCGTGGCGCACATCGCGATCGGCGTACCGATCTTCACCTTCATCATGCGGGGATTCTTCAAGGGTCTGCCCAGGGAGCTGGACGATGCGGCGCGGGTGGACGGCTGCGGTGAACTCCGCGTGTTCTGGAGCGTCATGCTTCCACTGGCGCGACCAGGTGTGCTGACGGTCGCTCTCCTGGAGTTCCTGTGGAGCTGGAACAGCCTGCTGCTACCGCTGGTGTTCCTGACGCGGGACCAGCTGCGGACGCTGCCCGTGGGGCTCCTGTTCCTCCAGGGCCGTACGTCCGTGGAGTGGGGCTCCATGTCGGCTGGGGTGATGATCATCGCGCTCCCCATCGTCCTCCTGTTCGTGCTGTTCCAGCGGAACTTCACGCAGGGCCTGACCGGCGGATCGGTGAAGGGATGAGCCACGGTCTGGCTCCTGGCACACGACCGCGCGTGATCGTGGACCCCCACGGGCGCTCCATGGGCGAGATCCTGTCGGCGGCCGATCGCGCCCGCCTTGACGGGCTGGTCGAGGTCACATGGGGTCTGGACGATCCCATGCCCCTCGATCGCTTCCGGACATCGCTCGAGGATGCGACTGCGGTCGTGTGCACCGGATGGCGATACGGGCCGCTGCCACCGCGGACCCCGTCGTTGCGTGCGATCATCGATGTCGGCGGCGGCTTCCCGCGCGACCTGGACTATGCGGCGTGTGCCCAGCGAGGCATCCGGGTCCTGACCGCGGCACCTGCCTTTGGACCGCAGGTCGCGGAGATGGCCCTGGGCCTCGCGCTGGCGGCCAGCCGCCAGATCGCCGCGGGCGACCGCGCCATGCGCGACGGGTCGGAGAGCTGGATGCACGCGGGCAACACCGACACGTTCCTGCTCTATGGCCAACCGGTCGGGTTCATCGGGTTCGGCAGCATCGCGCGCTGCTTGCAGCCGCTGCTCGCGCCATTCCGTTGCGACATCTCCGTGTTCGACCCATGGCTGGGCGACGGGTACCTGCGGCACGAGGGCGTGCGGCCCACGAGCCTGCCGGCGTTGATGCGTGACTCGAAGGTGGTATTCGTGCTCGCTGCCCCCAGCTCCGAGAATCGGGCACTCCTGGGCCGGGACCTGCTGGAGCTGCTGGCGCCCGACGCGGTCCTGGTGCTCGTCAGCCGGGCACACGTGGTGGACTTCGAAGCGCTCACCGAGCTCGTCCTTGCGGGACGATTCCGGGCCGCCATCGACGTCTTCCCGGCGGAGCCGCTGGCAGCGGACCACCCCATCCGGGCGGCGGCAGGTGCGGTGCTGTCGGCGCACAAGGCGGGCGCAGTGCGCCAAGGGCTGTGGGAGCTGGGACGGTTGGTCGTGGACGACCTGGAGATGATCGCCCGGGGACTGCCTCCGCTGCGCTGCCAGGTGGCGACGCCCGAGATCATCGGCCGGCTGCTGGGCACGCCGTTGGGCGTCGCAGCGGGCCCGTCGACCGCAGTGCCTGGTGCGCCCGTCGCTCAACGACCGGCTGGCGGCTGAGTGATGCGCATCACCGACATCAAGGTCTTCGTGCCCCAGGTCGGCACGCGACCGCAGTGCCTGGTCAAGGTCGAGACCGACACGCAGATCTACGGCTGGGGCGAGTCCGGCCTGTCGGGCCGCGAGGACGCCGTCATCGGGGCCATCGGCCACTACCGGAGCCTGCTGGTCGGTGAGGACCCACTCCGCCGGGGCGGCATCTGGCAGCGCCTCTACCGCAGTCAGTACTTCGAGGGCGGTCGGGTGCTGCTCGCGGCCCAGAGTGCCATCGACATCGCGCTGTATGACATCGCGGGCAAGGCGCACGGCGTGCCCGTGTACGAGCTGCTGGGCGGACGCCAGCGCGACTGGGTGCCGCTCTTCGCTTCCACCGGCGCTCCGCCGCTGGTCGACGTGGTCGCGGATGCGACACGGCTTGTGGCGAAGGGCTGGGATGTGATCCGCTTTGGTCCGGGCGGTCCGCTCCACCCCGATGAACCCCATCGCTTTGAACCCCGAGAGGCGCTTGCGATGACGGCGGAGGTGGCGGTCAGGACGCGTGAGGCGATCGGTCCCCGGCCGGTCCTGGGTATCGACCTCCACCATCGCTTCAGTGTGGCCGAGGTGGCCAGCTTCTGTGCCCGCATGCCCCCGGGCACGCTCGACTTCCTGGAGGAGCCCATCCGGGCCGAGTCCCCCGATGCCTATGCGCAGCTGCGGCGACTCGTCGACGTGCCCATCGCGCTCGGCGAGGAATTCAGCAGCAAGTGGGCGTTCGCGCCGTACATCGAGCGCGGTCTGCTGGAGTTCGTGCGTGTCGACATCGGCAATGTCGGCGGGTTCACCGAGGCGATGAAGGTCGCCGGCATGGCCGAGGCTCACTACCTCGACCTCATGCCCCACGATCCGTTGGGGCCCATCGCCACAGCCGCGACCGCACACCTGTGCCTAGCAGTGCCCAATCTGGCCTGGATGGAGATCCGGCAGTCACCGACCGAGGATCTGGGCTTCTACGACCCGCGCCTGTTCCCGGTCCAGGCGCGACAGGACGGCCCACGTCTGTATGTGGCCGACGCCCCCGGGCTCGGCGTCGAGGTGAACGAGCAAGCCGTGTCCGTGCGTGGCGCACCCTGGGGTCCGCCCCAGCTGCACCGGGCGGACGGGTCGGTCCAGAACTGGTAACGAGAGGTTCCTATGGCCCTGCCACTCGACTACGAGGAGCGCGTCTACGCAGGCGTGCTGGGAAAGATCATCGGCGTCTACCTCGGCCGTCCATTCGAAGGGTGGACATACGAGCGGATCTGCAGTGAACTCGGTCAGATCACCGGCTATGTGCATGACCGGCTCGGGTTGCCGCTCATCGTCACTGACGATGACATCACGGGGACATTCACCTTCTTCCGGGCGCTCGAGGACTCCGGGTACGACCCTGAGTTGAGTGCGGCCGCGATCGGCCAGGCCTGGTTGAACTACCTCATCGAGGGGCGCACGATCCTGTGGTGGGGCGGGCTCGGGAATTCCACGGAGCACACCGCCTATCTGCGCCTGAAGGCTGGCATCCCGGCGCCGCAGAGCGGCTCGATCGCGTCCAATGGACAGGTGGTGGCCGAGCAGATCGGTGCCCAGATCTTCATCGATGCCTGGGCCATGGCCTGCCCAGGCGAGCCCGATCGGGCGGCCGAACTCGCCCGACGCGCCGCCTCGGTCAGCCACGATGGTGTCGCCGTCGATGCCGCAGTGTTGCTGGCCGCGATGGAGGCGCAGGCATTCGTGGAGCGCGACATCGATCGGCTCCTTGAGGTGGGTCTCGCCCAGATCTCAGCGGACTCGGTGATCGCGCGGATGATCAGTGACCTCCGTGAATGGCGCGCCGTGGAGCCTGATTGGCAGATCGCGCGGGTCCGATTCGCGGAGCGATATGGGTACCATCGGTACGCAGGTAACGTTCACGTCGTCCCGAACCACGGGCTCATCCAGATGGCACTCCTGTGGGGCGGTGACGACTTCGACCAGACGATGACGATCGTCAACACATCGGGATGGGACACCGACTGCAACTCGGGCAACGTCGGTTGCCTCCAGGGGATCCGCCTGGGACTCGCGGGCCTGGATGCAGGCCGGGACTGGCGCGGCCCCGTCGCGGACCGGCTCTACCTGCCGACGGCTGAGGGCGGTCGTTCCATCACCGATGCGGTCACGGAGGCGGGACGGATCGCCGCGGTCGGTCGGCGCCTTGCCTCGGAAGTCCCGGTGAGCCCCAAGGCAGGCGCACGATTCCACTTCGAGCACCCCGGTGCCGTCCAGGGCTTCGGTGCCGTGGCAGTGGCTGACGGGAGCAGCCTTCCAGTCGCCAATGTCGTCGGCGGCAGCGTGCTCGGCACCCGAAGCCTCCGCGTGCCACTACCGGGCGGCAGTGGGTCTGTCCGGCTCGTCACCCCGACATTCATCCCACCCGACGCTCTCGTCATGCCCGGATATCCGCTTCTGGCGTCGCCGTCACTCCATCCTGGACAGGTCATCCGGGCATCGGTCATGGTGGACGGCGACGCCGATGGTGGCGCGTCCGTGCGGCTGGTGGCTGGGGCCTACAACGGCGAAGACGAGCTCCGCTGGTTGGGTGGTGAACCCGTACGGCTACGCACGGGCGACCCCGTCGAACTCGTATGGCAAGTACCCGACACCGATGGGCAGCCGGTGGCCCAGGTGGGCGTCGAGGCGACCGGCCCGGCCGGTGAGGCACTCCGCCTCGACTGGCTGACATGGTCCGGCGTGCCCATCATCCGCCTTGGCCGGCCGGCGGCAGGTGGCACGCTGTGGCGACGCGCCTGGGTCGACGGGATGGACCATTGGGAAGCGTTCTGGCCGGAGGCCTTCCGATTGACCCAGGATCGAGGAACCGGGCTGATCATGCAGGGCTCC
>JBBQNA010000213.1:0-5926 GCA_038329515.1 Candidatus Limnocylindrales bacterium
CTGGCCTTCGCGCCTCAACTCTTCGTCGCCCTCGTGTCGTACGGCCTCGGCATCGGCGGATAGCGGCTAGCGGATGTCCAGACGGCCTCCAGGAGGGTGTCGCCCGACGCTCGTCACCAGGGCAGCATCTGGCGGATCACGGTCGGGTCACTCACCAGGGCAGCAACTGACGCATCAGGAACAGCACGTTCGCGGGCCGCTCAGCGAGGCGCCGGAGATACCACGGGTACCACGCCTCGCCGTACGCGACGAGGTCGCGCACCAGGTAGCCCTCGGACGCCAATCGCCGCTGCTCGTCGACCCGGATGCCGTACAGCATCTGGACCTCGAACGACGTGCGCGGCAGGCCGAGCGCGCGGGCGTGGCCGTCCAGCTGCTCGATGAGCGCCACGTCGTGGGTGCCCAGGCCGATGCGGATGTCGCTCCCCTGCTTCCGCGCCTGGAGCATCGAGACGACCAGGCCGGCGTAGCTGGCGTCCACCTCCCGCTTGGCCTGGAACGCCACGTCCGGCGCTTCCGAGTAGGCGCCCTTGACGAGCCGGATGGCGGGCGACAGCGGGAGCAGGCGCTGGATGTCCGCAGCGGTCCGGAGGAGATACGCCTGCAGGCAGATGCCCGTGTTGGGATGCTCCGCCTTGAGTCGCTCGTAGAACGCGATGGTGGCTTCTGCGTACGGGCTCGATTCCATATCCAGCCATACCGTCTGACCGTGGGTGGCGGCAAGTGACGCAAGGTCCGCCACGTGCTGATAGGCTCGCTCCCGATCGAGGTCGAAGCCGAGCTGGGTGAGCTTCACGGACACCTCGGCATCGAGGCCCTGGGCGGCGGCCTGTTCGATGATGCGCTGGTACTCGGCGGCGACCGCGTCCGCATCCTCGATGCGCGTCAGGTTCTCGCCCAGACGCGTCAGCAGCACGTTGATGCCCAGGCGCTGGAAGTCCTTTGACGCAGCGAGGGCGTCCTGCAGCTGCTCGCCGGGCATGAACCGGCGCACAGCCCGTTGGGCGAATGGCAGGCTGGGGAAACGCTCCCGAAGCCACGCGTTCCCGGCCAGCCACAGGAATATGCGACGCATCTGCCCCTCCTTCTCCCGATCGCCCGTATCGTAGCGGCGGCCGTGGTCGAGGCGCGGACGCCACATCGGGAGGAGATCGGATGGACCTGGGACTGACGGGCGCGCGCGCGCTGGTAGGTGGTGGCTCGGGCGGGTTGGGCGGCGCGATCGCCGATGCCCTCGCCGCCGAAGGGGCCTGGGTCGCGTTGACCGCGCGGCCATCCGATCGCCTGGATGCCGCGGTGGCGCGCACCGGGGGCGTCGCCGTCCCCGCAGACCTGTCAACGCCGGAAGGCCCGGCCGCAGCCGTGGCTGGCGCGGTGGCTGCGCTGGGCGGCCTGGACCTGTTGGTGGTCAACAGCGGTGGGCCACCGCCCGGACGGTTCGAGGACCTGGACGAGGCCGCCTGGCAACGAGCCATCGACGGCACGCTCTGGAGCGCCGTACGGGTCATCAAGGCCGCCCTGCCCCATCTTCGGGACAGCCATCGGCCGGCCATCCTCATCGTGCTGTCGTCGTCGGTGCGCGAGCCCATCGCGGCACTCACGACGTCCAACCTCATCCGCCCCGGCCTGGCAGGTCTCCTGAAGTCACTCGTCCCGGAGATCGCGCCCATCCGCATCAACGGCGTGGCACCTGGGCGTATCAACACGGCACGAATCGCCCAGATCGACAACGCGCAGGCCAGGGCATCCGGCGCCTCCGTGGAGGCCGTCACGGCTGCGGTCGTGGCACGCATCCCGATGGGTCGCTACGGGGATCCCGCGGAGCTCGGCCGCGTTGGCGCCTTCCTGCTCTCCCCTGCCGCGAGCTACGTCACGGGCGCCATCGTGCCCATCGACGGGGGCATGGTCCGGGCACTGCCATAGGTCGCGCACGTCGCGGGGCCGGCGAGCACGGTGCCAAGGACCGGGAGCAGCCACGATCCGGGCGGGGTCAGGTTGGTACGCCACGGGCGCACGTCGACTTCCTGCGAGTTGGCTGCGACCATCGGGGCATCCTGCGTGGTCCTGGCTCACGGCGCAACCTGGGCTCACCCCACGCGGTACAGGTCCATCCGATCCGCGTGTCGTCAGCCCTGCGGGTCGATGAGCGACGCGATGTCCGGGTGCGTGGCCGCGAGCCCGCGATCGAGCGTCGCCAACCGACCACCGTTCGCACGAGCGCGCGCCGCCAGATAGGCATCGGTGACCTGGCGATGGCCGATGACCCCCCGCAGGATCGCCGCGTCATAGGGAGCGTCATCCGCCCAGAAGACGTGTCGTGCGTGGCTGGTGAATGCCTGTACGACGGCCATGGCATCGCCGGCGTCCTGGCCGCCGCGGAGAAGGTGGCGGAGGAGCGTGCCTTGGGTGGTCGGGGTAGTCGCGAACGGCCCGACCGCAGCGCTGAACCAGGCGACGACCTGCGAGTGGTGGACGTGGCCATCATCCGCGAGCGCAACGAGGACATTCCCGTCGAGGAGGTTCGTCACCATTCGTCCTCGAGACTCTTGACGTCCTCACTGGTGATGACGCGGCCGAAGTGGACCACCGGCAGCCCGGTACTCGGGTCCATGGATACGCGTGGTGACTCTCCCGGCATCAGCGTCTTGCGCAGCATGCCGGCCACCGTGTGGCTGAGGGTCTCTCCGCGGTCACGGGCGACCGCGGTCAGGATCCGGTGTACGTCGTCAGGGAGGTCGATCGTGGTTCGCATCGTCTCATCATAATGCGGCTGCATCATGATGCAGGAACAAGTCGGCCAAGGCACCTGGCTCACCCCACCCGGCGCATGCCGGCATAGCCCAGCTGGCGCACGCCGGTGGGCTGGAGCGGACCGCCGACACTCGCAGAAGCCTCCGCCAATGGCCGGATGGTCCGCGCCACGACATTGACCACGGCACCCTCGCGTTGCAGGTCACCGTCCACGAGCAGCAGCGCGTGGCGTCGCACGACCCCCCGCAGCTCTGCCCAGACCGACGGCCACAGTGTCACGTTGGCCATGCCGGTCTCGTCCTCCATGGCCAGGAACACGGTGCCGCGAGCGGTCATGGGGTGCTGGCGTGTGACCACCAGTCCGCCGATGCGGATACGCCCCGGCCGATGCTCCGAGAGTGCCGCATTGGTGACCGCACCCAGTCGATCGAGCGCCGGCCGGAACAGCTCCACCACCTGGTGGCGTGCATCCAGGGACAGGATCGCGTAGCTATCACCCAGCCGCTCCAGCTCCGAGGGTGGCGGCAGGTCCGGTGCCGGGGTAGCCGGCAGCCGCAACCCCAATGGCCGCCCCGCGACCGGGTCCCGTGCCGCGCGACCGCCGATGCCCGGGCGCGCCGATCCCGCGACCTCGCGCAGCTGCCACAGCAGCTCCCGTCGTGGCCGTCCCAGCGAGTCCAGGCCACCCGCACGGATGAGCCGTTCGATGACCTCCTCTGACAACCCGGTCCGCGCCACGACGTCCTCGAGGGAGCGATACGGTCCCTGATCGAGCTCCGCATCCAGTCGCTCGGCGACCTCGTCCCCGATGCCCTTGACGAGTCCCAGACCGAGCCGGATGCCATACGCGTCCGCCTGGATCGCGGCGCTCTCCGGCCGCCGCTCGCCGGGGACCACGCACGATGGCGACCGTACGATGACCGGCCGCCGCTCGATGCCCACCCCGTGGGGCAGCGGCTCCCCGGGCATCCCGATCCACTCCGTGGTCGTCCGCCAGCGACTCCGGTTGACGTCCACGGGCAGCACGGCACAACCGTGGCGCCGCGCGTCGTTGACGAGCACCTCGATGGGGTAGAAGCCCATCGGCTGGGCATTGATGAGTCCCGTCACGAACTGGGCGGGGTAGTACAGCTTCAGGAACGCCGACTCGTACGCGGTCCGTGCGAACGCCGCCGCATGCGACTTGTTGAACCCGAAGGAGGCGAACGCGGCGGCCTGGCGATACAGCTCCTCCGCCTGCTCCACGCTCAGGCCGCTCTTGTCCACGCAGCCGTCCACGAACCGGGCGTGGAGCTTCTCCATCTCCTTCGACGAGCGCCAGGTGCCCATGGCCCGTCGGAAGCCATCCGAATCGGCCGCGCTGAAGCCGGCCACATCGATGGCGATCTTCATGACCTGTTCCTGATAGAGGATCACGCCCAGGGTTTCCTGCAGGATGGGCGCCAGGCTGGGATGCAGGTAGCTGACGGGCTCGATGCCCTGACGTCGGCGCAGATACGGGTGGACCGCGTTGCCCTGGATGGGACCCGGCCGGATGATGGCCACCTGGACGATGAGGTCATCAAGCTTGTCCGGTCGCGCCTTGGGCAGCGCCTGCATCTGCGCCCGGGACTCCACCTGGAACACGCCGACGGTGTCGGCGGCCATGATCATCTCGTAGACCTCCGGCAGGTCCTCCGGGAGCGCATCGAGGTCGAGCCGGATGCCGCAGTCCGCGGCCACCAGCCGGATCGCCTCGTCGATGGAGGACAGCATCCGGAGTCCCAGCAGGTCCAGCTTGACGAGCCCCAACGACTCCACGTCCCGCTTGTCCCACTGGATGACGACGCGACCGGGCATCGTGGCCCGCTCCAGGGGCGCGATGGACACCAGCGGCTCGCGCGTCACCAACATCCCGCCGACGTGGATGGAGAGGTGGCGCGGGAAGCCATCGAGGCGGGCACACAGCTCCAGCCAGCGCTCCCAGGGCGACAGGTCCGCGATGCTGCCGCCCCGGGGCATGGGTGGTGGATCCGGTTCGGATGTCCGGTGAGCATCAGGGCGGCCGAGCCGGTCGACCTGGGCCTCCGTCCGCCCGGCGACCTGGCCCGGCCGGGTGCTGTCGATCGGGCGCGACTCGCTCAGCAGCATGCCGCTCTCGGCATCCACCGGATGGAGCGGTGACGCCGACCGATCCGCACGATCGGGTGCGGACTCGCGCCGGATCCAGGCCTCGCTCACGGGAGTGTCGCCGGGTCCACCCTCGTCATCGGACCTGCCCGGCCGATGGGAGGGTCGTGGCGTGGGGCTGTTCATGGGCTGGGTGCGCCTGTGGTCCAGCTGGCCCATGCCGTCCACGAAACCGCGCCGCTCGACCTGGCTCGTGGCGACCTGGTCCGCGCCCACGGCGCCACCCGCGCCGGGTTGCCGGAACAGCTCCGCGAAGCCGCCATCCGCCTCCAGGTCCCGCCGGACCATCACCGAGTCGTAGGTCTCGAGCGCCTTGGCGACCCGGTCGACGAGGGGCCGCGGGAACCCCAGCACGGTGCCCACCTCGCGCACCGCCGAGCGTGCCCGATAGGTCACCAGGTTGGCGACCATGCCCGTGTGCTCGACGCCATACGTCTGGTAGACGTACTGGATGATCTCCTCGCGCCGGGAGGACGCGAAGTCGATATCGATGTCCGGATAGGCGACACGACCTTCGTTGATGAACCGCTCGAACAACAGGTCGTGGCGGATGGGGTCGACCCGGGTGATGCCCAGGGCGTAGGCCACGATCGAATCACCAGCACTCCCCCGCCCCTGGGCAGGGATGCCGCGTTCCCGCGCGAACCGGACCAGGTTTTGGCAGATGAGGAAGAAGCCCGCCAGGTGGGTCCGGCCGATGACCCCCAGCTCGTGCTCCAGCCGCTTCCCCACCTCAGCGCTGACCGCTGGGTCATCCATGGCGTACCGGTCGCGGACACCGGCGTGACACAGCGTCGCGAGCTGCTCGTCCGGGGTGCGCCCATCAGGGATGGGGATGGCCGGGAAGTGCCGCCGCTCCTCGCGGAGTGGCGAGTGACAGCGCGCGCCCAGCTCTACGGCCATATCCAGGCCCCTGCGCCAGGCACGCTGCGTGACGGCATCCGCGCTCGGGTGACCGGGTGGTCGGGACGCCAGCTCCGCACGTGACACGAGGTGGTACTCCCCG
>JBBQNA010000214.1:0-5890 GCA_038329515.1 Candidatus Limnocylindrales bacterium
GTAGTTGTCCGCCGCGGCCAGGGTCAGCTTGTCGCCAGAGAAACGCGTCAGCACGCCCGTCAGGATGGGTCGCGCCTCGTCGCTCGCCGCCGCGAAAGTGACCTCCGCAAGGGCCTTGCGCAGCAGCTTCTGGCTGATGCGAGTCGTGGGTCGCTCACCGGCCGCCGGGATGACCGGGAACTCGTCCGCATCGATACCCCGGAGATGCGTCTGGTATCGCCCGGAGGTGATACGCAACGTGGTGCCGTTCTCGATCTCCAGGTCCACCCGCTCACCCGATGGCAATCCGCCGACGACATCGGTGATCAGGCGCGCCGGCACGGTCAGTGCGCCTTCGCCCTCGATCTTGCCGGGGACCCACGCCGTGATGCCGATCTCGAGGTTGGTGGCGGTCAGCTTGAGACCAGCGTCCTCCGTCTTGAGCAGCACGTTGGCAAGCACGGGCAGGGAGCTACGGCCGCTGACCGCGCGGCTGACCACGGACAGGCCGCGGGCCAGGTTCTCCTGCATCACCGAAAGCTTCATCGGGGCTCCCTGCTCCTCGTTATCGGGTTAGGTATCTTCTCATCCCGTCATCCTCATCATGGTGTGGATGCCGTGGATGATGGATGTGCCCGCGTTCGTGTCTGAGCGTCAAGGATGGCCCAGATCGGCAGTGGACCGTTGGCCACTCCGTCTGGACGGACCCGGGATGGATCCGGCCGATCGTGGACGGACTTCGGATCACGTCCACATCCGGCGCTGAGATATCCCCGGGATCCCCGTGGCGGGTGGCCCGCGGTCCACGATCGACCCGACACCCCCGCAGTGTGGCGCACCGGGTACATCCACTGCTGATGCACATCACCGGTGTTCCGACAGGCCCGTCTCCACGAGCTCCCGGACGGCCGCCGGGTCGGCCAGGGTCCGATGCTCCAGGAGCAATCGGCGGCCGATGGCCAGTCCCGCCGTGGTCGCGGCGACCTTCGCAGCCGTGTCCAGAGTATCGACATCGCTCACGTGCGCGAAGCCCACCAGCCGACGGATCATCTCGGCGCCGGCGAAGCCCAGGGCATCGTGCCAGATCGTGCGCTTCCAGTCGCCGAGCAGCGCGTCCGTGAACGAGTCATCGACCCGCTCCGGCCACAGGCGCCAGAGCTCGTCGCGGAAGGCGAGCCAGGAGTCGGGCAGGATGGCCGCCACGTGTGCCCGGAACCCGGCCGGCCGACCGAGCTGCACCGCCCGGGCCTGGGCGAGGATGGCGTTGGCCCAGATGGCACCCAGATCGAAGCCAACGGGTCCCGTGCACGCGAATTCGGGGTCGATGGCCACCGTGCGACCACCACCCACCATCACGCTGCCGCTGTGGAGGTCGCCGTGGATGAGCGCCTCGGTGTGGGTCATGAAGCGGTGCTTGAGCCGCGACAGCTCGTCGACGACTGCGCCGTCCGCCCGGAGCTCGGCGACGACACCTTCCAGTTCCGGCGAGTATCGATTGTGGTCGTGGATCCGGACCGGCTCCGTGAATACCAGGTCCTCGGTGATCTGGCACAGCTCCGGGTTGATCGTGCGCGCCACGAGACGCTTGCGCTCCTGGGCGGGCAGGCCCAGGTCGGAGGTGTGGAAGGCGACCCGGGCCACGAAGGTGCCCAAGGCCGCTGCCGCACCCGCGTGGACCTCGCCGTCATCCAGCGCCGTGCGCCAGATGCGGAGTGCCGCGAGGTCCTCCATGGCGATGACGTACCGGACAGGGTCGAAGCCGTGGTAGACGGGGTTGGTGGCGCCCGCGAAGGCGCGGTACACGGCATAGGCGTCCGCCTCGTGGCGTGCTCGCTCGATGGTCAGCGGCCAGCCCTCACCGAAGACGCGCACCCAGGGTAGCGACTGCTTGAGCACCACGCCCGGCACGGCTGGATCCGAGCGCACGATGAACACCAGGTTGAGGTTGCCGTCCCCGACCTCGCGCACGTGCAGCGGGTCGCCGCGCACGAGGCCCGACAGGTGTGGACGCGCCCGGACGTAGTCGGGCACCTCCTCGATGGTCAGCGGTCGATAGCCATCCGGCTCGGTGATGGGGGTAGCCCTCAGTGCTCGTCGACCCAGACCCGGTCCTGGTTGTCCGGGTCGTCGATGGGGGATGAGATGAACAGCACCTGGGGTGCGTCCTCGAACGCGCCGCCGTGGGGCGTGTTGGCGGGGATGATCCAGACGTCGCCCTTCTTGACCGGCCTCGTCACGCCACCCACGTGGACGAAACCGGTGCCCTCGAGGACATAGCCGATCTCGTCATGGGTGGTGTGCACATGGGTCCTGAATGGCCCCGGATGTCCCTGGAACACGAAGGCGCTCGACTGGGTGCCGTGGCCCAGATATGTGCGTTTGAACACGTCCGCCTCCGTCAGCTTGTCAGCCTCGACGGCCGCTGCCACGTCGATGACGTCGATCCGGGCGTGCGGGATGTGCTGCTGACAGGTCGGACACAGGTAGTGGTCGTGATCGTGATCCGCGCTCATGCGTGCTGGTCCCTCCTATGACTGGGCTGGACGGCCGATGGATGGCCGAGGTCGCTGCGTGCCACCAAGGCGCTGAACAGGTAGTGGTAGACCTCTGTATGGCGCTTGGCCTCCCAGACATCCGCGCCCCAGATGTAGCAGCCGTGGTCGCGCACCAGGACGCCCCAGGCAGACTCGAAACGCGGGTCCGAAAGGGCGCCCGCCATGGCCGCCACGAGGTCCTGTTCGCGGGCGGTGTTGTCGATGACCGGCAGCAGGTGGACATCCTGGTTGGTGAGGTCCCGGATGCCCTTGAGCATCTCCAGGTCGCGGATGACGATGTGGTCCGTGGCCCGGGCCAGATCGGCGGCGAGCACGGCCGACAGCGCATGGGTGTGGACGACGCTCCGGACGCTCCGCTCGCGTGCCACGAGCGTGAAGATGTGGCCGCACTCGCTGGGCCGGAGCGCGGCGTTGGCGGGCGGCAGGACCACGGACGTGTCCGCGACCGCGATCACGAACAGGTCGTCGGGCTGGACGCGCTCCTTGTGCACGCCCGTGGGTGCCACCAACAGGTTGCCGTCCTCAGCAGGTCCGCAGATACCGCCGCCCGTGCCCGACACCCAATCGCGTCCGTAGAACGCCCGCAGCTGCTCCACCAGCAACTGACGCGTCTCCTGGTCAGACACCCATGACCTCCTGCTGCTCGGCCAGGGCACGCGCGATGGCCTGCGGATATGGCGCCCGGAGCACACCACGCTCGGTGATGAAACCGCTGATGAGGGTGGCAGGCGTCACGTCGAAGGCGGGGTTCCAGACCCGGGCGTCGACTGGCGTCGTGGCCGTGCCCCCGAAGCCGCGAACCTCGGTCGCGGCGCGTTCCTCGATGACGATGCTGCCACCACCGGGGGTGCCGATGTCGAAGCTCGTGAGCGGCCCGGCGACGTAGAACGGCAGGCCATGGTGGCGTGCCAGGATCGCGAGCGCGTAGGTGCCGATCTTGTTGGCTGTATCGCCATCGGCGGCGACCCGGTCGCAACCGACGATGACGGCGTCGATCATGCCTGCGGCCATGGCAGCCGCGGCCGCGTCATCGACGATGAGCCGGTACGGCACGCCCGCCTGACCCAGCTCCCAGGCCGTCAGTCGCCCGCCCTGGAGGAGGGGCCGGGCCTCGCATGTGATGACCTCCTCCAGCTCGCCTGCGGCGTGCTTGGCGTAGATGACACCCAGGGCCGTGCCGTCACCGCCCGTGGCGAGGCGGCCGGTGTTGCAGTGAGTGAGGATGCGCCGGGCGCCCATGAGCTCCGCCCGACCGTGCTGTCCCATCGCCGTGCAGGCGCTCGCATCCTGCTCGTGGATGGCGCGAGCCGCCGCGAGTGCGGCCGCCACGATCGCCGCCCCATCTCCGACAGCTGCCTCGCCAGCAGCCCGGACCCGGGCGACCGCGGCCGCGAGGTTGACCGCCGTGGGTCGGGCGGTACCGATGGTGGACTCGAGACGGGCCAGGGTCTCCAGGGCACCGCTTCGCGACCGCTCCCCGGCCGCCAGCAGGCCGCTGACCACCCCATAGGCACCTGTGATGCCGATGGCGGGTGCTCCCCGGACCGCCAGGCTGCGGATGGCCTCGACCACGTCGTCCAGGGTCGCCAGCCGCCAGTGGACGAGCTGCCCCGGCAGTTGCCGCTGGTCGATGATGACCGGCGCGTCGCCATCCCAGCGGACGGCCGCGATGGGCGAGCCGGGCGGCTGGGTCGTACCGGCTGATGGCGTTGTTCGGGACGGGAGCTGTGGCACGGGGACCTCGGCGGAAGGACTCGCGAGGGCCAACCCTGGCTGGACCCCACCGATATCTGGGCGAGACCAGGACCAGGCCCGTCAGCGGCCGGGTCGCACCCCGCCGATGTGCAGCACCCGGCCGCCCGGCATGGCCCGGAGACACTCCGTACAGCACATGGGCGTCGCCTCCGTCATCAGGCGCCGGATGCTACAGGGCCGGCGGCCGTGCTGTCGACCACGGCCCACGCCCGGAGCGGGAACGCGCCCATACCCTCGATGCGCGGCGGTGCGGCACTGAAGCGGAAGCCCGTGGTCGGCAGCCGCTCGAGACCCGTGAGGTGCTCGCAGATGGGGATGCCCGCAGCCAGGAGCGTGCTGTGGGCGGGTCGCTCGCCGCCAGCGATGTCATCGATGTTGAGCGAGTCGATGCCGACCAGTGCCGCTCCAGCCTCCGTGAGTGCCGATGCCGCGGGCGGGTGTATCCAGGTACGTCCCGGTATTGGCGACCATGTCGATCCGCCCGATCCGGAATCCGGTCCCTGGCGCGTACACGGACCGGCTGTCCGCGAACGACAGGTGGTCCGTGATGACCGGCGCCGGCAGCCCGGGGTACGTCACGAGCCCATCCCGGATGACATGGGACAACTCGATGAGCCGCGGCGACCCGTGCACTGCCCCTGCGTCCGGCGTCGACCTTCGTCGATGCGGCTCGGTCAGGAACGTGCGCGAGGTGATGCGCACCTCGCCGACCATCAGCAGGCCCAGCTTCCGCACCAGCCGCGCCGCGATGTCGATGTCGGCGATGTCGTCACCCGGTATGTCCAGTCGGAAGCCCTGGCCCTGGAGGCCGCCGCCATTGCTGAAGTCGATCTGGAAGTCGAACTCGACGCGGTGCTCCGGGCGACCGGAGGTCCCCGACTCGCTCATTCGGTGTAGATGAGCTCGCGAACCGCAGCCAGCTCGCGCCGCAGGTCCTCGTTCTCCTGCATCTCGCGGTTGATCTTGTCGCACGCGTGGAGCACCGTGGAGTGGTCGCGGCCACCCAGCTCGGCACCGATGCGCAGCAGCGAGACTTCGGTCTCGGCGCGCATCAGGTACATCGCGATCTGGCGCGGCATGACGATGGCTCGCTCTCGCTTCTGGCCCTTGAGCGCTTCCATATCCACGCCGTAATACTCGGACACCGCCTGGGCGATGCGCTCGGGGGTCACGGCCCGCTTGCGGGGGTTGTAGAGCACGTTCGAGAGCACTGCCTGGGCGAGGTCGGCCGAGATGGGCATCCCCTGCATGCTGGCGTAGGCGACGATGCGATTGAGCGCGCCTTCCAACTCCCGGATGTTGGATGCGACCTTGCGGGCGATGAATTCGAGCGCCTGGGAGCTGATGGGCACCGACTGCTCTTCTGCCTTGGCCCGCAGGATCGCGATGCGCGTCTCGAGGTCCGGCACGGTCAGGTCCGCGATGAGGCCCCATTCGAACCGGCTGCGCAGGCGCTCCTCCAGGGTCGCGATATGGCGTGGCGGCCGATCCGAGGAGAGCACGATCTGCTTGCCTTCATCGTGGATGGCGTTGAACGTATGGAAGAACTCTTCCTGCGTCCGCTCCTTGTCCGCGATGAACTGGATATCGTCGATGAGCAG
>JBBQNA010000215.1:0-5817 GCA_038329515.1 Candidatus Limnocylindrales bacterium
CCCGTGGAGATCTTCGAGACGCGCTGGCCCTGGGTCCATGACGCGCTGCGTCTGAACAGCGATACCGGCGGGGCCGGACGCCACCGCGGCGGGCTGGGCATCGAACGGGTGATGGAGGTCGAGGGCGACGTCATCACGGTGAGTGCCCTCGCGGACCGGGCCAAGCGGGCGCCCTGGGGACTGTGGGGTGGCGGCGAGGGCTCCACCACGCGCATCGAGCTCCAACGGCCGGGTGAGCCCGACTTCCGGAGCTTCCAGGAGCACTATGGGCTGGTCAGCCCATCCAAGTTCGCCAACGTCCGCCTCCACAAGGGCGACAAGGTCCGCCTCGTGTCGCCATCCGGCGGTGGCTACGGTGACCCGCTGGAACGGGAACCCGCGGAGGTGGCCGCGGATGTGCGGGAGGGATTCGTGTCCATCGAGTCCGCAGAGCGACTCTACGGCGTGGTCATCGACGGCGACGGCACCGTGGACGCGGACGCGACCAGCCGCATCCGGGCGTCCATGGGCAACGACGGTGAGGGGGTCTGATGGCTTGGCTCGAGCTGCACAAGACGTGGCACGACACGGACGTCGACCACTGCGACGTATGTGGCAACCTCATCATCCATCGCTACTGGGCGTTCGACGGCGTCGACGGCGTCACACTGCGGGCCTGCCGCGAGGACGACGAGCGGCTGTATCACCGGCTACGGCATTTCGCGCCGATGACCGAGGCGGCGCGCGCAGCGACCGGGACCGCCACGACAGCGCGCCCCCGGGAGGCGATCTGAGTGGATCCGCACGAACCGCACGACCCGTTCGCACCGGGCTGGACCCTGGACCAGCTCATCGCCGAGGGCCTCGAGGGTCTCGCCACGGGCGAGTCCGGCGATGCCAAGCGCATCGACGGTCGGGCGCTGGCGGTGAAGCTGTCACCCATCCGCGACAACTCGCAGTACCTGGTGATGGGCACGGCCACCCTGCCGCCCGGCTTCTCGACGCGCGCCCATTCCCACACCGCGGAGGAGGTCGCCATCGTGCTGCGTGGCACGGGCCGCGTGGAGATCGAGGGCGTGATGCATCCGGTCACGACCGGGTCCGTGCTCGTGACACCCTCCGACCTGGTGCACGTGACCCACAGCGACCCCGGCACCGAGCCGCTGGTCGTCCTCTGGTTCTATGCGCCACCCGGTAGCGAGGCCCGCTGGGTCGAGCCGGAACGACACGCGACCGACGGCCACGCGGGCTGAGTCGCGCATGGGCTGGCGCGTTGGTATCGACACCGGTGGCACCTACACGGACCTCGTGGCCGTGCGCGGTGAGGACCGGCGCATCGCGAAGATCCCGTCGACCCCGCCGGACTACGACCAGGGCGTCCTCGACGCCATCCGCGCGGCGGGTATCTCACCCGCGGACATCGACCTCATCGCTCACGGCACGACCGTGGCGACGAACGCCATCATCGTCGGCGGCGGTGCCCCGACTGCGCTCCTGACCACCGCGGGCTTCCGGGATGTGCTGCAGCTCGGCCGTCATAACCGGGGTGAGCCATTCGACATCCTGTGGGACCCGCCCGAGCCGCTGGTCCGCCGTCGTCACCGATACGAAGTCCCGGAACGCCTGGATGCCGACGGCTCGGAGGTCGAGCCGCTCGATGAGGGTGCGGTGCGCGTCGCGGTCCGACATGCGTCCGCCCAGGGGATCCGCGCCTTTGCCATCTGCTTCCTGCATTCCTATCTCGACCCCAGTCACGAAGAGCGAGCGCACGCCATCGTGCTCGAAGAGCAGCCGGACGCCTATGTCTGCCACTCGGCGGAGCTGCTGCGGGAGCCCCCGGAGTTCGAGCGGACCTCGACCACGGTCATCAACGCCACCCTGATGCCCGTGGTCACGGGCTACCTGCGAGCGCTCGATGATCGGCTCCGCCAGGCAGGCTTCGGAGGTCGGTTGACGGTGATGCACTCGGGCGGTGGCCTGATGTCCGTCGAGAGCGCGGTGCGATTCCCGGCACGCCTGGTGACGTCCGGCCCGGCCGCGGGCGCCAAGGCCGCCGAGGGTCTGGCCGGCGGCGTGCTGCCGGCATCCGGCAGCCCTGCCGCTGCGGTCGTGGTGGCCCAGGTGATGGCCCGCGACCAGGCGATCGACCAGCTCATCTCGCTGGATATCGGCGGTACGTCCGCGGACATCGCGGTCGTGCGTGACGGACAGGCGCGGCTGGTGACGGAGTACTCGCCGCAGTTCGGACAACCCATCCGCTTCCCAGCCATCGACCTCATCGCCATCGGGGCGGGCGGCGGCTCGGTGGCGTGGGTGGATGCCGGGGACCTGCCTCACGTCGGGCCCCGAAGCGCCAGCGCCATCCCCGGTCCGGCGGCGTACGGCCGTGGTGGCACGGAAGCCACGGTCACGGACGCGAACGTGGTGCTCGGTCGGCTGGCCAGCGACGTGGATCTGGCGGGTGGCGTGCACCTGGACGCGGTGGCCGCATACGTGGCCGTGAGCGCATTCGCAGACCGACTGGGGTTGACCCCGGAGGCCGCGGCACGGGGCATCATCGACATCTGCAACAACAACATGGCCCGCTCCATCCGGGTGGTCACCGTCCACCGGGGCCTCGATCCGCGCGACTTCACGCTCGTGCCGTTCGGGGGCGCCGGGCCACTCCATGCGGCAGAGCTGGCGGACCTGCTGGGCATCCGGCAGGTGCTGGTACCCATCGCGCCGGGTGTCACATCCGGGCTGGGCTGCCTCTACGTTGACATCGTCCACGACCTGGGTGAGGCACGCATCGTGCCCCTGGCGACCGCGGACCGAGCCGACCTGCAGGGGATCCTGGATAGGCTCACACGCGAGATGCGGTCGCGCCTGGACGAGGAGGGCGTGGAGACCGCGCTCCAGTCGATCGAGCCGTCGGTGGACCTGCGCTACCTGGGCCAGGTGCGGGGTCTGACCATCCCGGCACCGGCGTCCGGCTTCGACGGCCGATTCCGGGAGGACCTGCGTGACCGCTTCTACGCGGAGTACCAGCGCCAGTTCCATTCCGTGTCACGCGAGATCCCCATCGAGGTCGCCGCCATCCGGGTACGCGGCACCCGGATCACGGAGCGACCGTCCATCCCGTTCCGGGCAGGTGGTCCCATCAGGGCTACCGAACGGACGGTCATCGGCCCGGATGGTCCGGTCACGGCGAGGGTGCTCGACCGGAGCACGCTGCCCGTGGGCACCGTGCTGGAGGGGCCGCTCATCCTCACCCAACTGGACTCGACCACGTGGGTGCCGGCTGGCTGGACGGCCGAGGTCAGGACATCGGGTGATGTCCTGCTGACTCGACAGGAGGCGATCCGATGAGCGAGCAGACGCCGACACGAACGGGGCTCCGGTACCGGGACCCGATCCTGTTCCAGGTCCTCGACAGCGCGCTGTCGAGCATCACCGACGAGATGGGCGCGCTCATCCGTCGCGCCGCGTTCTCGCTGGTCGTGAGCGAGGGTGCCGACTACAGCGGCACCATCAGCGACCGGGACGGCAACCTGGTCGCGTCAGGGGCGACGGACCTGGCCGCGCACCTGGGCACCATCCCGTTCACGGTCAAGGGCACGCTCGCCTGGATCGACGGCGCGCCGGAGGACTACTTCCGGCCCGGTGACGTGGTGCTCATCAACGATCCGTATATCGGTGGCACCCACCACAACGACATGCGCGCGATCATGCCCGTGTACCTTGACGGCACGCTCGCAGCGTTCATCCAGAACTCGGCGCACTGGACCGATATCGGGGGCCACGTGCCTGGCACCTTCGACCCCAACGCGCGCTCCTCGTTCGGGGAGGGGCTCGCGGTGCCCCCGGTCCACATCGTGCGCGAAGGCGTGTTCCAGTCCGAGATGGCAGACCTCATCCTGCGCAATGTGCGTCTCGCAGAGCAGGCACGCGGCGATCTGATGACCCAGATCGGGGCCGTCCGGTTGGGCGAGCAGCGGATGCAGGAGCTGGCTCGTCGGTACGCTGCCGAGACCATCGTGAACGCCATGGCGGAGCTCATCGACTACTCCGAGCAGCTGCTCCGGGAAGAGATCCGAAAGCTGCCGGACGGCCAGTGGCCGGTCGAGGCGCTCATGGACCGCGACCCGGGCGCGGAGTCCGACGCACCCATCGCTGCGCGCATGACCCTGACCATCACGGGCGACCGGGCGACGATGGACTTCTCGGCCACCGATGGCCCGGCCAAGGGGGCGATGAACGCGTCACGGGCGGTGACCATCTCGTCCGCGGTCGTGCACATGAAGATGATCTTCCCCCACATCCCCATGAACCAGGGTGTCTTCCGGGCGATCGAATTCGTGTTGCCCGAAGGGACGCTGCTGTCGGCCGTCTTTCCCGCGCCCGTGTCTGGATGCGCGGCCGGTGTGTACCCAGCCGTCGGCGACCTCATCCTCAAGGCGTTCATCCAGCTCATCCCGGAGCGCTGCATGGCCGGACCGACGGGCCTGCTCAACATCGTCATGGGTGGCGTGGACGGCCGGGCTGGTCGCGAGGACGAGGAGTTCGTGATGTACCTCTGGCTGGAGGGTGGCTGGGGTGGCCGGCTCGCACGCAAGGACAACGCGGTCGCGATGACCACGTTCGCGACCACGTCGACCAACCAGCCGGTCGAACTGCAGGAGCGGCTGTACCCGGTGCGCTTCGACTGCTATCGCATGGAGCAGGACTCGGCCGGCGCCGGCTGGCACCGAGGTGGACCGGGCATCACGCGTCGCTGGTCATTCCCCTGGAACGACATCGTGCTGTCCGACCTGGGCGATGGCGAGCGGTTCGGGCCGTGGGGCTACGCGGGGGGCGTGGACGCGCGGCCCAACCGGTTCCTGCTGGCACCCGGGACACCGGAGCAGACCGATGTCGGCATGTTCCGCACCAACATGCCAGTCCGGGCCGCACGCGTGCTGGACTGCTTCCAGCCCGGCGGCGGTGGCTACGGCGACCCGTTCGCGCGATCGACAGGCTACGTCCTGGACGATGTCATCGACGGGCTGGTCTCCATCGATGGCGCCGTCCGGGACTACGGCGTCGTCATCAGCCGGGACGGCGACCTTTTCCGGATCGATGAGGCCGCGACCGCCATACAGAGAGGTCCGGGCCACGTGGCCCCGGATGATCGCGCGGCCAAGGGTGCGATCCATGACTGAGTCGCCGGTCGTGCTGGTCACGGGCGCCAGCGGACGACTGGGTGCGGCCATGACGAGGGCCCTTGCGGCCCGCGGCGCGACCCTGGTCCTCGTCGATCGCGCCGCTGGCCCTCTCGAGACACTCCGGGCATCGGTCGCGGATGTGTCCGTGCTGACCCTCGCCACGGACGTGACCGCCGCGGACGCGGCAAGCTCGGCGGTCCAGGCGACCCTGGACCGGTTCGGGCGCCTCGACGCGCTGATCAACGGGGCCGGCGTGGAGGGGCCCATCGGCCGGGTCGAGGATCTGGACGAGGACAGCCTGCGACTGCTGTTCGAGGTGAACGTATTCGCGCTCATCCGCTTCAGTGGCGCGGTCATGGGCCACTTTCGGGCACGCGGCGCCGGTCGCATCGTCAATGTGGCATCCGGGGCGGGACTGCGGGGCACAGGGATGATGGCCGCCTATAGCGCCTCGAAGCATGCGGTGGTCGGCCTGACCCGGTCGATGGCGAAGGAGGCTGCGGACCGGGGCATCGTCGTCAACGCGGTGTGCCCGGGGTGTGTCGACTCGCCGATGATGGAGCGGATCGAGGCGCGCATGGGTGAGCTCGCGGGCTCGGCGCCCGTCTCGTTCCTGTCCGACATCCCCGCCGGACGCTATGCCGCGCCGGAG
>JBBQNA010000216.1:0-5816 GCA_038329515.1 Candidatus Limnocylindrales bacterium
AGGACGCGACCGGCGATCGCGTCCAGTCGGGCCAGTGACGCGACCATGCCGTCGTGCCACAGGCGCAGGTTGTCATCGCTGTCGATATCGAAGGCACCCACGATATGGTTGTCGTTCCGGCTGGCGGTGATGACCAGGTCCGGCCGGAGCGCCTCGATCGCCAAGAACACGCCTTCCCGCCAGGTGTCGCATTCGGTGTCGGGCTCCGTCCCGTTGAGGGCGATGCTGACGCTGGGCATGGGGCAGCTCGACTTGGTCGAGCTGTACAGCCGCCAGCCATGGCGCCGAGCGATGTCCATGAACGCCGGCTGCCAATGCTGTGCGTGGGAGTCACCGACCAGGAACAGGCTGCGCGACGAGCTGGTGCCGTAGTAGCTGCACACGAAGGGCACCGAGACACCCCGGGTCGCGTGGCACCCGTCGGTGTATCCAGCGGGTCGTTGCCGGTACGCGGTCGACAGCCTGGGTGTGAGCACTTTGGGCAACGGCCGCCGGTCCTGCTCCATGCCATTGGACGTGCCGTCATGGTCGGCATCTTCGTGCCAGTCGTCGGTGCCATCCCGATCGGTGTCCACCCTGCGCGGGTTCGTGTGCGCCCGTTCCTCACCGGCGTCCGAGAGCCCGTCGCCATCCGTGTCGGACGCCCCGTCCCGCACCCCGTCCTGGTTGCTATCGGCGTGTCGGGGGCCCGTCCGGGTGCTGCGGACCTCGAATCGATTCGAGAGGCCGTCGTGGTCCATGTCCTCGGCGCCGTCACGGATGCCGTCGTCGTCGCTGTCCGCGTCGTCGGGCCGGAGTCCCAGCCGGATCTCCAGGGCATTCGACAGGCCGTCGTGGTCGGCGTCCTCGTCCCCGTCCTTGCGTCCATCGTGGTCCGTGTCCGATGTGCGGGGGTTCAGGTGCAGCGCGTACTCGCGCAGGTTGTTCAGCCCGTCATGGTCGGGGTCCTCCTGCCCGTCCCGCGTGCCGTCGTGGTCCGAGTCGCGCTTGTGCGGGTTCGTCCGGCTCCGACGGGTCTCCCACGTTGACGGCAGCCCGTCATGGTCGGGATCCGTGGACGTGATGGTCACGCCAGGCGGCGGCACGGGCAGTGCCGGTGCGGAGACGGGCGCGGCAGAGGGCCGGGGCACGACCGGCGACGCCGATGGCTCCGGCGACGCTGACGGGGCGGGGGAGTCCAGGGGTGTCTGGGCGTTGACACTCCGGGTGAGCGATGCGAACAGGGCGCCGGCCAGGAGCAGTGCCACCACCCGGCCATCGCTCGATGGGCGTCTCACTGGCGACCAGACACGGCAGGAGGATGGGGCACCTCAGACTGCCCGGGCTCGCGCGATCATCACTGTCGATTGTGCCCGACCGGCCACCTCACTGGCATGGCAACAAAGTCCCGCCACTGACGACCTCGTGGCGTCGCACCTCCTGGGCCATGTCATCAAGTCGTCACAAACCGTAGTCCATGGTGGAGGCAACGTCGGTCAGATCGGCCGGCAGGCGCATGGAGAGATACCTTGAACAAGAGACTTCTAGCGATAGGCGGGTCGCTGGCCCTGTTGGGTTCAGCAGTATTCGCCAGCGCGGCAGGCGCTCAGGACTCGATGGCTCCGCACCCGGCGCATGTCCATAGCGGCTCGTGTCCGACGCCCGGCGATGTCGTGCAGAGCCTCGCTGACGTGTCGGGTCAATTCCTTCACGATGGCACGGCCATGGTCAGCGCGCCGATGGGCCCACAGCCCGCCATGCTGCTCGAGGCGAGCGTGACGACGGTGCCCATGGCGTACGGCGACCTGTTCGCGGCACCCCACAGCATCGTGGTCCACAAGAGCCCTGACGAGATGGGTGTCTATCTGGTGTGCGGTGACATCGGTGGCCCCGAGATGGGCGCGGCCGACATCGCCATCGGGCTCGGTGCGGTGGCAGACTCCGGGTACAACGGCATCGCCACGCTCCACGACAACGGCGACAGCACCACCGCGGTCAGTGTGTACATCACCACTCACGCGGAGATGATGGGCGAGGAGCCGGAGATGAGCCCCGACGCCATGATGGCCGATCCGTCCGACAGCCCCACTCCGTAGCGCCCTGCCGGGCCGCCCATGGCCCCGGCATATAGGGTTTCCTGAAGGCGACCGGCGATCGGTCGCCTTCAGCCATTCGTGGGTTCACTCGACCGTGACACGGCCCTGCATCTCTGGGTGGATCGCGCAGTGATAGTCGAATGTGCCGGGTGAATCGAACACCACACTGAGCACCTCGTCGTGCAGCAGCGTGTCTCCCTCGAACGCACCGTCATCCGATGTCACCGTATGTGCCGACGGGCCGCTATTGGTCCAGGTGACCATCGTCCCGGACGGGACGGTGAGCGTCGAAGGCCCAAAGTCGAAATCGAAGATGTCCACGAGCGCCGCAACCGGCGCTGACGCCTCCGGTGCGGTGAGGGACAGGTACACGTCGGTGGCGTCTGCCGACGGTTCCAGGAATGCGAGGCCGAGGAACCCGGAGTCCTGCTGCGGCCTGAGTGCCACGACCAGCGTCTCGCCGGTCTGGGTCCCGACCAGGTCGGCGCAGGCGATGTAGCTGCTGATCCCCGCTGCGCTCTTGTGAGCCATGATCGCGTGTGGGGTCGCAAGGATGTCCGCCAGGGTCAGATCGACCGTCGTAACGCTGCCCAGGATGCGCGGCTCTCGGCCGTCGATGATGGTCACGTCGGTGAGTGGTGCCGCCACGTCGCCCAGGTCGGCGCAGTTGCCCGAGTGGATGTGCGCGGGATGTGCCGGCGCATTGGTCGGGTCGCTGGTGGACTGAGCGGCGACGCCGGCGGCCGACCCGACAGCGACTGCCGCCACCATGGTGATCAGCGCGCCCGTAGCGATGGATCTGCGCATGGTGATGCTCCCTTCCTCGAGATCCGCGAGAGGCAGCTCGTTGCCACCGCTTGGCGTGATCATCCCAGTGTCACAGGTGCCCGTTGCCGTTGCCCGATGGCGTGTCGGCACACCCTCGCGCTGCTGTGGCTGCCCGCCACCGTCCTGGGCGAGGGCTCAGCGAGCTGGAACTCTGAGCGTCCTCTCGGCGGACCGGACGGATGACCTCGACCGCTCGTCACGTTCGAGTAGCGCCCTGGGCTGTGTCGTCTCGAGATGGTCCGGATCGACCCCGGCGACGCTCCGGCAGGGTTCTTCCTGATGGCCCGTATCCTGTCCGCATGTGCAGGAACATCACCGAGCTGCGCGGCCTGGAGCCCGTGGCGACGGACGAGGAGATCGAGGCCGCGTCGCGCCAGTACGTGCGCAAGGTCAGCGGCATCCAGACGCTCAACGACGGCAATCGTGCTGCCTTCGAGCTCGCTGTGACGGAGGTCGCCGCCGCCACGACCCGACTGCTGGGAGCATTGCCGGCCCGCAAGCAGCCGCCAGCGACGATCCCGCCGCTGCGTCGGCCGGAGGTGCGGGCGCGCATCGCCGCGCGCCGACCAGCGCCGGCCGTCGCGAACTAGCCGGCGGCCGACCAGCGAAGGCCGTCGAGAACAGCCGATGGCCGACCAGCGCCGGCCGTCGCGAAACAGCCGCCCGTCGAGAACTACGGTTGCCGTAGACGCCGGCAGCGCCGGCCGCCTGGCGACGATCGATCGCCGCGGCCTGCCACTCGTTGATCGTCTGAGCATCGAACGGGCGGAGAAACTTTCCCGCGTCACGCCCTGACGACCGTCAGGTGGGCTTCCCCCGACGGATCGTTGCACGGGAGGGTCGTCTTGCCGGAGAAAGGCCCGCGTCGCAGGGGTCGCGCGCCTCGGTTCGTCCTTCCTCCGACCGTTCGCATCCCACGTGATCGATCCGCCCGGCCGTAGCGGGCGACGGCTACTCCTACGGGCGCGAGGCCACCTGTGCGGGGGGCACCTGAGCGGGTGGACTCATTGGCCCCAGCCCACGGATCTAGCCCGGCCTGCCACGGATCTGGCCCGGGAATCAGCAGAGCCCGTCCGAAGACGGGCTCTGCTGTCAGTCAGACCTGGAAGGTCAGGCTGCGCGCACCTGTCCGGCGCGCGGCCCCTTGGGGCTGGTCTCGATCTCGAACGTCACTCGCTCGCCGCCGTTGAGGCGGTCGAAGTCGAGGGATGAGTCGAGCGAGTTCCGATGGAAGAAGTATTCCTTCGTGTCCTCGGCGGCGATGAAGCCGAAGCCGCGATCGGCGACGACCTTCTTGATGGTACCGGTGGTCATGATGACCTCCAACGCTTCACGAACAAGGAACAGCAGAGCGCACGGTCCGTTCGAGAAGGGGGGTCGACCACGCGGAGCATCGCCATGAGAGACGGCGAAGAGGGAACGGTAGCACAGATGTTCGACGGACGTCAATACGATGGTGGTCCCGAGCACGCATCAGGGCTCGCGGTCGGCTCCGGTGTCGCGCTTGTCCAGGGACTGCCGCGTGTGGCGGAGGGCCTGCAGCCGCTCATCCGCCGCACGGCCGCTGCGCACGATGAGGTCGGGCAGCAGGGTCTTCGTGGAACGGCCGGTGACCTGCATCCCACGCCGACGCTTGGCCTCGCGTCGTTCACGGGCCACGGCGTGCGTATCGGGCTGGTCTTCCGGGGCATCCATGCGCTGATGGTCCGCGGTCCGGCCGCGGACGTCAAACGGGCCGAAAACGGGGCCGACCCGTCGGGCGACCGACCGATCAGCGTGGCAGGGTCACGCCATCGCCTGCTGCGAGCGCAGACCGGAGCACGGCCGTCGCGAACACGACGTCGGCAAGGCCCGGACCCTGATGGAGCGCCACCGCGATGCCCGGCGGCCGCTGCCACTCTCCTCCAGCTCGCGCGGCAGCCAATGACGCCACTGAGCCCACTGGGTCGGGCCAGCGAGCGAGGCGTCCCGTCGCCCGATGCTCCCGGAAGGTCTCGAGGTCATCCACGGCGAAGGTCGTGGCCGCCCGGACGAGCTCCGGCGTGACCTGTGCGGCGTAGTCGACGGGGAGCACGATCGCGTCGGCACTCACTTCGTCCGGCCCGATCCATGGTTGCGCGCCGCCCAACGCCGTCACCGATACGACGATGTCGGCCGACCGCAGCGCAGCCAGCAGATCCGTCACGGCTGACACGCGAAATTGCGCTGACGACCAGTCTCGAACCAGCGCCCCGCTGCGCTCGGGATGCCGGTCGAACACCATGACGCTCGTCACCCCGCACGCGCCGAGCACATCCAGGTGGCTTCCTCATCGGCAGTTCACTGGGCCTGGTGATGGGCCTCCTGCTGGGCATGTTCCGGGTCCCCCGCCTGCTCTTGGGGCCGGTGTTCGCGGCGCTGTATCCGGTTCCCAAGCTCGCGCTGCTGCCCCTGCTCCTGGTGATCTTCGGGCTCGGTGACGCGTCCAAGTGGGCGGCCATCGCGATCGCCGCCTTCTTCCTCGTGTTCTACAACACGCTCGCGGGGGTGATGCAGATCCCGCCCATCTATCTCGATGTCGCCCGCAACGCGGGTGCGTCGCGATTCCAGGTCTTCCGGACGCTGGCCCTGCCAGCCGCGCTGCCGGACGTGTTCACGGGCCTGCGCCTTGCCACCGGGACCGCCTTCGTAGTGCTCGCCGCGGTCGAGTTCGTGGGCGCCAGAAGCGGCCTTGGCTCATTCATCTGGACCTCCTGGAACACCCTCCAGGTGGACAAGATGTATCTCGGCATCATCGTGCTGACCGTCCTCGGCTATCTCGCCATCCTGCTCGTGAATTGGCTCGAGGGGCGTCTCGTGCCCTGGGCACCGCGTCACTGATCCCTTGATCCGCGCCGCGTGTGGTGGGCGGCCTATCCCCGTTCATGGAGGTCC
>JBBQNA010000217.1:0-5749 GCA_038329515.1 Candidatus Limnocylindrales bacterium
CGCCATGCTTCGAGAGGGATGCATGGCCGAGTCCCAGTGACGGTCAGGGTCCGTATCTGCAGGACCGCGTGACCGCTTGTCGCACCAACCCCGCCAACCACTGAAGGAGCTGGAGACCACATCCTCATGACATCAACGACACCGCGTTCGAACGCTCTCTGGACATTCATCGTCACGTCCGTCGCACTGCTGATGGTCGTGCTCGACAACCTCGTCGTGAGCACCGCGCTGCCGACCATCCAGCGCGACCTGGGGGCCTCGTTCGAAGCCCTGCAATGGACCGTCAACGCCTACACCCTGACCTTCGCAGTGCTGCTGCTCACGGGCGCGGCGCTGGGTGACCGCTTTGGCCGAAAGCGCATGTTCATCGTCGGCTTGGCGCTGTTCACCGTCGCCTCGGCTCTCGCCGCTCTCTCCAACAGCATCGAGACCCTGATCTTCGCGCGTGCCCTGCAGGGCACAGGAGCGGCGATCGTGGTGCCCCTCACGCTCACCCTGCTCAGCGCCGCAGTGCCTGCAGAGCGTCGCGGCGTTGCACTCGGTGCCTGGGGTGCCGTCGGCGGGTTGGCCGTCGCGCTCGGCCCCCTCGTGGGCGGTGCGATCGTGGAAGGCATCAACTGGCACTGGATCTTCTGGCTCAACGTGCCCATCGGTCTCGTTCTGCTGCCGCTGGCCTGGGCGCGCCTGGACGAGAGTCGGGGACCAGCCAACAAGCTGGACATTCCCGGACTTGCCCTCGTGAGCGTCGGCCTGCTGGCGGTCGTGTGGGCGGTCATCAAGGGCGAGGAGCTGGGCTGGACCAGCCCCTACATCGTCGGCTTCATGGCCCTTGGCATCGTCTCGCTCATCGGTTTCATCCTGTGGGAGCGCCGCGCGCCCGCGCCGATGCTGCCGCTGTACTTCTTCAAGAGCCGCGCTTTCTCGATGGCCAATCTGGCCTCGTTGCTGATGTACTTCGGGATGTTCGGTGCGGTGTTCCTGCTCAGTCAGTATCTCCAGATCGCCCAGGGCTACTCGCCCTTCCAAGCTGGCTTGCGCATCCTGCCGTGGACCATCGCGCCCATCTTCGTGGCGCCCATCGCCGGCGCGATGTCCGACCGCGTTGGCGGCGGGCTCCTGATGGGTGTCGGCCTGGCGATGCAGGCGATCGGACTCGCCTGGCTCGGGCTGGTGGCGACGCCAACGGTCGATTACGCGCAGCTGATCGTGCCGTTCATCGTCTCCGGTATCGGCATGGGGCTGTTCTTCGCCCCCGTCGCCAACGTCGTGCTGAGTGCCGTCCGACCCCACGAGGAGGGTCAGGCATCCGGTGCCAACAATGCCATCCGGGAGGTCGGGGGCGTGTTCGGGGTCGCCGTGCTGGCGTCCGTGTTCACGGCCTTCGGTGGCAGCTATGTGTCGGCGGAAGCCTTCACCGACGGCATGCGGCCGGCCATCCTCATCGGAGCAGCCTTTGTTGCGGTGGGCTCACTGGCAGGGTTCGCCATCCCCAAGCTGCGCCGCATGAGCGACCCGTCGCTCGACGTCGAGGACGGTGTCGTGGGCGAGCCTGCCCAGATCCTCGCTTCCTGAGGTTCCACGCTCCGTCGTTGCCGAGCGGCGACCCACACATCGAATGGCCCGGCGGCATGTCCGCCGGGCCATCGGCGTTCCCAGGGCGGAGGGTCCTCAGCGTCCAGGGCTCCGTTGCGGGTCGACCGGGGCCTACATGCCCGTGGCGCGCTCCAGGGCGACGCGCTGGATGGCGATGACCGTCAAGGCGTCCGTGATGCGGCCGTCCATGACCATCGCCAGAACGTCGTGGAACGCCACCCAGTCAAGCTCCAGGTCGCTCTCGCTCGACTCCAGGTCGCTCGGCCCATGCCGCAGCCCCGTGGCGAGGAAGAGCGTCGCGACCTCGTCCGTGACGGAGTTGGAGAGGTCCACCCGTGCGATCTGGCGCCAGTCAGTCGCCACGACCCCGGCCTCTTCCCGCAGCTCGCGCTGCGCCCCGGTGAGCGGCGACTCCCCGGACGACACGCCCCCTTCCGGGATCTCCCACGTGCGCTGGTCGATGGTGTAGCGGTGCTGGGCGACCATCGCGACACGGTCCTGGTCGTCGATCGCCACGACACCCACCGCTGATCCCGCGAAGTGGACCACGCCGTAGATGCCATCTGAGCCATCCGGTCGGACGACCTCGTCGTGGAACACGGTGATCCAGGGATTCTCGTAGGCCACCCGGCGCGACGTGCGCGTCCAGGGGCCGACCGGGTCGGTCATCCCCGCGCTGTGGCCGCAGCGGCAGCCGGAGACAGGGCCGAACGGCCGCCGTCGACGCGCCAGGTGGCACCGGTCACGTAACTCGACGCTGGCGACAGCAGCAGCGTCACGATGCCCGCGATCTCTTCGGCCGTGCCCATCCGACCCAGGGGCACGTCGGGGCGTGCATCCGCGGGGAAGGCGAGGGTATCGAACGGTGTATCGATGGCGCCTGGCGCGACCACGTTGACGCGCACTCCGTCCGGACCGCCGATGACCGCGAGCGATCGCGCGAGACCCTCCAGACCTGCCTTCGCGGCTGCGTATGCCGGGGAGCGGCCGGAACCTTCCGCAGCCCCCACGATGCTGCCGATGAACACGACCGAGCCAGCCGCACCAATGAGGGCAGGCCACGAGAGTCGGGCGGCGTCATAGGGCGCGGTCAGGTCCACCCGTATGGTCTCGGTCCAGTGAGCCGCGTCGTCCCAGGGTCCCGATGGCGGCACGCCGGCGGCACACACCAGTCCGTGCAGGACGCCCGCATCGCCCACGGCCGCGGTGATGGCACCCTCCAGGTCGGTCGCGGACCCGGCATCACCGATGACGATGCGGGTCGCGGCCGGTGCCTCGTTACGCCGCACCAGCACCGTGACATCCCAGCCATCAGCAACGAGCCGCTCCGCCACGGCACGCCCGATGCCCGACGATGCACCCGTGACGAGGCAGCGGCGCGCGATCGGATGAGTCGGCCGGGTGGTCATGGCCCGACCATGCTAACTGGCGGGCCTCGCATGATCTGGGCGGTCGAGTTGCGGACAGGTAGCGGCAGAGTAGCGGACTGGTACCGCAGTACCAAGAGCCGCACGGCCCTCCCGGTGTAGACTCCGCCTGCTTCGTTGCAACGCGAGCCAGCCCGCCTCCGGTTGAGGCTCGGCGCTCGCCGCCTTCGCGAGGATCACGGACCGCAATGACCATCGAGCAAGCCACCCAGCCCATCAACTCCTGGCATGTGGCCCAACTCCAGTTCGACCGGGCAGCCGAGCGCCTGGGCCTGGACCCGGGTATGCGGCTGGTCCTCCGGGAGCCCCAGCGCGAGTTCAAGTGCCACTTCCCGGTGAAGATGGACGACGGCACGGTGCGCGTCTTCACGGGCTACCGCGTCCACCACAACATCGTCCGTGGACCGGCCAAGGGCGGCATCCGGTACCACCAGGACGTCAACCTGGACGAGGTCAAGGCCCTCGCGATGTGGATGACCTGGAAGTGCGCCGTGGTGGGCATCCCGTTCGGTGGCGGCAAGGGCGGCGTGGCCGTCGACCCCAAGCAGCTATCCAAGCGAGAGCTGGAGGGCCTGACGCGCCGGTTCACGACCGAGTTGGCGGTGCTCATCGGTCCCGAGAAGGACATCCCGGCCCCGGACGTCAATACCAACGCCCAGGTCATGGCGTGGATGATGGATACCTACTCGATGCATGCCGGCCATACCGTTCCGGGCGTGGTCACGGGCAAGCCGGTCTCGTTGGGCGGCTCGGAAGGCCGCGCGGAGGCGACCGCACGCGGCGCCGTCTACTGCATCGAATCGGCGGCGAAGCACCTGGGCATGACCGTGTCAGGCTCGCGCGTCGTGGTCCAGGGCTTCGGCAACGCGGGCGCCACATCCGCGGTGCTGCTGGCCGACCTGGGCGCGCGCATCGTCGCCGTATCGGACTCGTCGGGTGGCATCAGCAACCCGCGGGGCCTGGACGTCAAGGCGGTCCAGACATGGAAGTCGGAGCATGGCACGGTCCAGGGCTTCCCGGGCGCGGTCGACATCGCCAACACGGACCTGCTGGAGCTGGACTGCGACATCCTGGTACCCGCGGCCCTGGAGAATCAGATCACGGCGCGAAATGCGTCGCGCATCAAGGCGCGACTCGTGGCGGAGGCGGCCAACGGTCCCACCACCCCCGACGCGGATGACATCCTCGCCGCGCGCGGCATCTTCCTCATCCCGGACATCCTGTGCAACGCCGGCGGCGTGACGGTGTCCTACTTCGAGTGGGTCCAGGATCTGAACCGCGACCAGTGGACCGAGACTGTCGTGAACGCCAAGCTGCGCGAGATCATGGACCGCTCGTTCGGTGAGGTGCTCGCGATGTCCAGGCGGGAGAGCTGCGACATGCGCACTGCGGCCTACCTGCTGGCTGTCGACCGCGTGGCCAGCGCGACCGCGCTGCGAGGGCTCTACCCCTAGGCCAGTCCAGCGATCTGCTCGTCGCCAGGCGTCAGGGCCTGACGCCGAAGTCGACGTCCTTGGTCGCCACGGTCCCAGCCGTCCGACCAGGAGCCTGGTGATAGGTCCAGTACAGGTTCGTGTGCGCGATGACCTTGTCCGGCGTGGGCGCACCCCACTCGGACTGGTCCTCCGTGGTATGCGCGTCGCTGACCAGGGTCGCGTCGTAGCCCCGGACGATGGCGCCGTGGAGCGTCGAGCGGATGCACTCGTCCGTTTGGGCGCCGGCGACCACGATGCGCCCGATGCCGAGGCCAGCCAGCACCGATTCCAGGTCCGTTTCCTCGAACGGATCGGGCCACTGCTTCTGGATGTGCGGCTCGTCGTCCGAGGGGCGCAGCTCGGGCACGACCTGCCAGGCATCGCTGTCCACGGTGAGTCGGTCGTCGGTCTGCTGGACCCAGATCACGGGCACCGGCCGCCGGCGGGCCTGCTCCACCAGCGTGGCGATATTGGCGACGACCGCGTCGCGCTCGTGCGTCCCGCCCACGACGCCAGTCTGGGCATCGATGACGATGAGGGCGGTGTTGGGCCGATCCTGGAGCGTGGTCATGGTGCGTCCTCGATCTGGGCGAACTGGTGCGCACAGCCTCGCGGCCGATGCTGCCAGAGAGTGTCAGGATCAGTCAAACAGGGTCCGAGCACAGGGGTCGGTGTACCATCCGCCGCGATGCTCGACCACGAAGAACAGTTCCTGTTCAAGGAGGAGATCCTCCACCTGTCCAATGCCGTCGCGGAACCGGGGATGCTCGACAACGTCGAGGACCTGCTGACCGACGTCATCACCAGTCCCCGCTTCGACTCCGAGGTGTTCACGCTCGAGCGGTCGCTCCAGGTGATGCTCGGCGCCCGTGCCGGCACGACCCTGGTCGGCCTGCTGACGGTGAGCCCCGACGTCTTCGACCAGGTGGCCGAGGTGCGTATCCCGTCCGAGGTGCACGAGCGGCTCGTCGCGTGGCGCGCCCGGTTCGGCCTCGCCATCGACAACGCGCTCAACTTCCTGAACAACCCGGACGGCATCCAGGGCCACAACTTCGCGACCCAGATCGCGCATGTGGATGAGCGACGGGTGCTCCAGGGCCGGCTCACGTTGGTGCGCTACAACAATGAGCCGCAGTTCTTCCTGGCCGACGCGAACGTGTTCTTCGGGCTCATCGTGGACCTGCTGGAGCGGCTCGGACCCCACGCCGATGGCGACACCATCGACGAGGAGATGCTGACCCGACTGAAGGAGTC
>JBBQNA010000218.1:0-5714 GCA_038329515.1 Candidatus Limnocylindrales bacterium
GGATCATGTGCCGCCAGGTCAGCGCGCGCCAGCTCCTGGGCAACCAGCGCGGATACGACCTTGCCATCGGCACGGCCGCGCATCCGCGGCGACAGCCAGCCCATCACCTTGCCCATGTCGCGGGCGGAGGCGGCGCCCGTCGCGGTGATGGCCTGTGCCACGAGCGCACCGATCTCGGCATCGGTCAGCTGCTGGGGCAGGTAGACCGCGATGATGTCGGCCTCGGCGCGTTCCTTGTCCGCGAGGTCGTCACGTCCGACCTTGTGGTAGGCGTCGATGGACTCACGACGGCTCTTGGCCTCCTTCGTGAGCACGCCGATCAGCTCGTCATCCGTCAGTGGACGACGAGCTGCGACCTCGGCGTTGTGCACAGACGACAACACCATGCGGAGGGTGTCACGCGTGAGCGCATCACCCTGTCGCATGGCGGTCTTGACGTCTGTCTGGAGTCGATCTGCGAGGGTCACCTGTTGCTCCTGGGCACTCCGCCCGGGAGACCAGACATCGGGATCCCTGACCGGCCACATCGGTCGGTCAGTGGATCCGTCCGCCTAGTCCTGGCGGGTGGCCTTCTTGCGCTTCGCTTCCTTGCGCTTGCGCTTCACGCTCGGCTTCTCGTAATGCTCGCGTCTTCGAGCCTCCGCGAGGATGCCGCTCTGCTGGATCTTCTTGTTGAAGCGTCGGAGGGCGCTCTCGAAGGTCTCGTTCTCACCAACACGGACCTCTGCCAACCTCGGATCACCTCCCGCCCGGCGAACGTTCCTGCCCGGACACGCCTGCCCGGGGCCGGAGGCCGGGCTGGGTGCGCGCTGTGATGCGGGATGGGCAACCTCGTGGTCACGTGTGGTGACCGCGAGCGTGCGCGACCCGCGCGCGAAGAGCCGGCGGAGTGTACACCAGCCCTTCCGGCAGGGTCGATGGGCCGAATGGCTACACGGAGGTCACTCGGAGTCGCGTATAGACCGGCTGCTCACGATATATACTTCTACCATGGCACTCAGCATCAAGAGCGACGAGGCGGACCGGCTGGCCCGCGCGCTCGCGGCAACCACAGGGGAGACGCTGACAGAAGCCGTGACGGAAGCTCTGCGCGAGCGGCTGGTCCGGGAGCGCGACCGACGCACGATCGACACGCGGCGACACGTACGCCGTCTGGTCGAGGAGGTGCAGCGCATGCCGATCCTGGACCGGCGACCGGCCGACGAGATCCTCGGATACGACGAGCGAGGTCTTCCCGATTGAGTGGACTGGTGGTCGATACATCGGCTGTCATGGCCATCCTGAACGACGAGCCGGGCGCAGCCGACCTGATGAACCACCTGCTGTCTGCGGATGAGCGCGTCATCTCGGCGGGTACCCTGCTGGAGCTCGGCATCGTGCTCGAGGCCCGATTTGGGCCGGCTGGACGCTCATTGATGGACCGGTTCCTGCGGGATGGAGGCATCACGGTCGTGCCCGTGGACGCCTCGCACGTGGACCGAGCGCTCGATGCCTGGCGTCGATTCGGGAAGGGTCAGCATCCGGCACGTCTCAACTTCGGCGACTGTTTCACGTACGCACTCGCTGATGTGAGCGGGGGCGCCATCCTCTGTGTCGGCGACGATCTCGCCGCGACGGACATGGACGTGCTCCGACCCGAGCACTGAGGTCGAACCGGGGCCGCTGGCCGTCACTCGATCGCGAAGTCCTGCGACACCCGCGCGCGCGACTGTCACTCCGCGGCGATCAGTTGCGCGACTGGTAGTCGCCGCGCGACTGGTAGTCGCCGCGCGACTGTTACTCGCGAGACCGACGGATTCGACACGCTCGGGTAGCTGGCGGTCACGCGGCGAGCACGGCACGCGGCAGGCGGCCGCGGCTGCAGGCGGCCACGGCGGCAGGCGGCTACGGCGAGTGGTGGTCGGGCCAGCAGGCGGCCACGGTGGCACGCGGCAACGTTCGTGGTCCGCAGGCGTATCCGGCTCGCTACACTCGCGCGGCATGCCCGAGTATCCCGATCCGAGCCAGTTCACGTCCGTCGTCGACATCCTCGACGATGCGGCAACCCGGTATCCCCAGTCACGTGCGACGCTCAGCCTGCGCACCGACAGTGGCATCGACCTGGCTTGGTCGGCGGCCGAGCTTCGCCGACGATCGCGCCTTGCAGCATGGCGACTTCGGGCCGCCGGCATCCAGACCGGTGACCGACTGCTGACCTGGAGCCCGCCGACGCCGCGGCTGCCCGCTGTGTTCTGGGGTGCCGCGATGGGTGGCATCGTGCTCGTGCCCCTGGACCTGCGCATGGCACCCAACGTGCTCCAGCGCATCGCCGATCGCGCCGGTACGAGCCACATGGCCCTGGGCACGGGACCGGATGCGCCGGATCCGGATGGCGCCGGACTCGATGGTCTGACCATCCACACCCTCGACGAGCTGACCGCCGACCGGGACGACGCATTCCCGGCCGATTGGGAAGCCCAGCTCGATAGCTGGCCCAAGCCAGTCCGCGGCGACCTGTACCAGATCGTCTACACCTCCGGCACCACGAGCGCGCCGAAGGGCGTGATGCTCACCCACGGCAACATGCTCTCGACCATCGAGGTGTGCAAGGCGCTGCTGCCGCCACGGCCGTTGCGAGTGGTGTCACTGCTGCCGCTGTCGCATCTGTTCGAGCAGGCGCCCGTGCTCATGTACGGCACGATGATCGGCGCGGAAGTGATGTACGTCCGGTCGCGCAACCCGCGGGTCATCTTCGAGACGCTGCGTGAGATGCGCGTCAACACGATGGTCGTGACGCCACAGCTGATGGAGCTGTTCTGGACCGCGATCATGCGCGAGGTGGACAAGCAGGGCAAGCGCGCCACGTTCGAGCGGGCCCGGAAGATCGCCCGTCGCCTGCCCTACGCCGCGCGGCGCCTCGTGTTCCGCTCCATCCATGCCCAGCTCGGCGGCGAGTTCCGGCTGTTCGTGTCGGCCGGCGCGTACCTGCCGCCCGAGGTCCAGCGGTCATGGGAGGACCTGGGCATCATCGTGTTGCAGGGCTATGGCGCCACGGAGTGCGGCCCGGCGGCTGCCAACACGGAGCAGCGACATCCGGCGGGCGTCGTGGGCAGGCAGATCCCGCCCATCCAGCTCCGGCTGGCGGAGGGGAGCTCCGAGATCCTGGTCGCCGGTCCCAGCGTCAGCCCCGGCTACTGGCAGGACCCGGCAGCGACCGCGGCGGCGTTCGACCCGGACGGCTGGTATCGCACCGGTGACATCGGCTACTTCAATGAACAGGGCGAGCTGGTCCTGTCGGGCCGTACCAAGAACATCATCGTGCTGCCCAGCGGACTCAATGTGTTCCCGGAGGACGTCGAGGCCGCGCTCCACGACCACGGTATCTCGCAGTCAGTGGTGCTGGAGACCGCGCCCGGTCGCATCGAGGCGGTCGTGCTGCCGCCGGGCACCCAGCCCATCATCGCGCCGGGTCGTGGCGGCCAGGAGGAGCGGGACGCGGAGCAGGACGCTGCGGTGCGCACGGACATCGATCGCATCGTCAAGGCCGTGAACACGGACCTGAGCATCCATCAGCGCATCGACGCATGGCGGATGTGGCCCGAACCGGACTTCCCGCGCACGCATACCCTCAAGATCCGGCGCGACGCGGTCCGGGAGTGGGCGGCGGCGGACATCCCGCTGGCGGTCCACGACGACCCCGGTGCGCACTGAGCCTGGTGCTGCCTGAGCCTGGTGCTGCCTGAGCCCGGTGCTGCCTGAGCCCGGTGCTGCCTGAGCCGAACCCGCGACCCGGCGCGAAACGCGACCTGACCCCCTGCCCTACTTGACCACGGGGAACGGCTGACCCACCGATGCGACCGCGTCGAAGGCGGCCCTGGACGCGGCCGCGTCCTCCGCTCGTGCCCCTGAGTACCACGTGAACACGATGGTGCTGCCCACCTGGGCCACGCTGAACTGGGCGTCCGTGGGGAAGTTCGTCTGGCCGAAGCCGGACCCGACGTAGCTCGCCAGGCCGGTGCCGGCGGTGCTGGCTGCCGCGACCGACACGAAATCGTAGATGATCACGAACCCCTGGTCCGAATCCGGCCCGGAGACCTGGAAGACGACCCGCGGGGCCTGGGTCAGGGATGCAGGTTCCGATGGTCGATAGGGCGCGAGAGGCGGGAACATCTGGAAGCCGGCGCTTGACAGCGCAGTCGTGACCAGGGCGACGGTGCCATCCACCGCAGACGAGGCGGACTGCTGCGGGGTGGGCAAGGGCTGGCCGCCGTTGGCCGGATCGCCCTGCGAACCACCGCCACAGGCCGAGAGCGCCAGCGCCGCGCACAGGCCCGCGGCGAGCAGCCGGGCGCGGCTCATCCCGGAGCGGCTCATCCCGGAGGCCACGTCATGGACCGGCCGCCCATCAGGTGGATGTGCAGGTGATCGACGGTCTGGCCCGCGGCGCGGCCGACGTTCGTGACCAGCCGATACCCCGCGTCCGCGATCCCGGCATCCCGGGCGACCTGCGCAGCGACCGCGAACAGCCGCCCGACGGTGGTCGAGTCGGCGTCCGTCAGCCCAGCGGCGGACACGATGTGCTCGCGGGGTATGACCAGGATGTGCGTTGGTGCCCGCGGCGCGATGTCCGGGAAGGCGACGACCAGGTCGTCCTCATGGACGAACGCCGCCGGGATCTCGCCCGCCACGATGCGACAGAACAGGCACGCCGGATCGGTCGCCACGCTCGGCGTCGTCATGTGCTTGGCCGCTCCACGTCCAGCACGACCCAGTCGGTCTGCTGCTCGCGGTCCAGGATGCGCAGGCCCACGGCCCCAAAGGCCGCAACGACCTCCGGCTCACGGTCGATGAAGATGCCCGACGCGAGCAACCGGCCACCCGGCCGGACGGACGCCGCCAGCGCGGGTGCCAGCTCCACGAGCAACGACGCGATGAGGTTCGCGAGCACCAGGTCGAAGGGTCCCCACGTCGCCGCCAGGCCAGCGCTCACGGGCGCCGAGCCGCGCGACGCACCCACCGTGCGAACCAGCCGATTGCGGCGCGCATTGGCGATGGTCGCCTCGACGGCGATGGGGTCGGTGTCCACGCCCAGGACGGAGTGAGCCCCCAGCTTGGCCGCGGCTATGGCCAGGATGCCCGAGCCACAGCCGACATCGAGCACCCGCGCGCCATCCATGATGCCCTCGTCGGACCAGCGCTCGATGCCCGCCATGCACAGCCGCGTCGTAGGGTGGAGTCCCGTGCCGAACGCCATACCCGGGTCGAGCGCCAGCACGACGTCACCCGGCTGCGCGCGATGGCGGCGCCACGTGGGCCGGATGACCAGTCGTTTGGCCACGCGCAGGACCGGGAAGTGCTCCTTCCAGGCCGCCGCCCAGTCCTCCTCGTGGACCGGCTGCACGACGAGCTCGCCGATGGGTCGCAGTCCGAACGCCTGGAGGTGCCCCAAGTCGCGCGTCACCTGGTCGATGGCGGCCTGTGCCGCAGCACCGTCGAGGGCCGGTATGTAGGCACGCAGTATGGCGGGCCTACCCGTCTCCGGGGTCGCCGCGAGACCTTCATCGATGAGCGTGAAGGGCACCTCTACAGACACGCCACCGGGCGCCACGCGGGACAGGATCTCGCTGACTGCCTCGACCGCTTCCTGGTCCACGGCAACGGACAGCTCCAGCCAGGTACCCGCTGCCATCCCCTCGCGTTCGGCAGCGGGACCCGACGTGGTGACAGCGACAGGG
>JBBQNA010000219.1:0-5666 GCA_038329515.1 Candidatus Limnocylindrales bacterium
TGTGGCAGGCGGTGACACCACTGCCGCAGGAGACCACCACCTCCCCCGCGTCGGCACCAAGGCCCACGAAGCGTTCTGCCAGCTCATCGGCCGTCCGCAACAGACCATCCGCACCCGTGTTCGCAGCGGACGGTGCGGACACGGCACCCGGGATGTGGCCCGGCTTCGGGTCCACCGGCTCGACCTCGCCCCGGTAGCGCTCGGCGGCGCGCACGTCGAGGAGCACCAGGTCACCGATCCGCCCGGCCAGCGCCTCGCGCTCGATGATCCGGGGCCAGACGAGAGCGAGGGACAGGATCGCGGGCACGACAGTGACCGGGTCCCCGTCTTCCAGCGGCAACCCGGCCGCACGCCACGCGGCGATGCCGCCGTCGAGCAGGCGGACCGATGCATGGCCCAGGGCATCGAGCATCCACCACAGCCGGGATGCTGGCACCCCCGAGCCATCGTCGTAGGCGACGACGGTGGTATCCGGACCGATGCCCAGGTGCCCCATGCGGGCGGCGAACACCAGGGGGTCGGGCAGCGGATGACGACCCCTGCCCTGGACCCCATGGTCGGCGAGGTCCGTGTCGAGGTCCACGTACCGGGCACCCGGGATGCGTTCGTCTGCGAACTCCGAGCGTCCCCGCTCCGGGCCACCCAGGTACCAGCGCACATCGCAGACCACGACGTCGGGTGCCGCGATGCGTGCCGCCAGCTCCGCCACACCGATGAGCGGGTCCGGCGCCAGCTGGGACACCCGGGGTGCGGGACGCGCGGTCTCGTCCTTTGGTCGCATCGGTCTCCCTTCGCGCAATGGCACGGTGCCCAGGTTGATCCAGCCCAGCAATCGCTCATCCGGGCCCATGGCCAACAGCCGGGTGACCGGCGCCTCGTCCAGGTGCCGGCCGCTCTTCCAGACCGCGCCAACGCCCACAGCCGCCGCGGCCAGGACCATGGCGTACCCAGTCAAGCTCGCTGTGGCCACCTGTTCCCAGACCGGCACCGAGTTGTGGGTCACGGGTGACGCGATGATGGCCACCAGCAACGGACCGAAGAACGGCTTGCGGCGCGCCTTGGCGATGGTGATGTCATCCGCGCCGGCCGCCACAGCCGCGGCCGACAGGGCTGCCCCGAACCGCTGGCGTGCCTCGCCCTGGATGACCACGAACCGGTACGGCCGCAGCTTGTTGTGATCGGGCACGCTGGCCGCGGCATGCAGGATGGCGGACAGCTGGTCGTCCGTGGGGACCGGGGTGGTGAGTGCTGGGGCACTGTGCCGTCCGATGAGCAGGTCGAGCATCAACCGCGCGGCACCACGGGCAGGACGAGACGGGACGGATGCGCGGCATCGTGGTGGACGGTGTGTCGGGCGACACGCGGCGTCGACCCTGCGGCCGCAGCGGCACCCGTCTGTGGGTTGGAGTCGAACCGCGGCCAGTTGGAAGCGGCGACCTCCAGCCGGATCTGGTGGCCAGCCCGGAACAGGTTGGCGGTCGCGATGAGGTCGACCTCGATGTCCGCGACCTTTCCAACCGGCAGCGGCTCGGCGTGGTCCGTGCCGTTGCGATACCGGACACGCCGGATCCCCTCGGCCAGGTTGAAGGCACGGCCATCGGGCCGCACGTCCATGAGCTTGGCGGTGATGTCGAAGTCGGGCGCCTCCGACGAGACGAAGACCCGCAGCCTGACCGGGCCGGTGACCTCCAGGGCGGCGGTCAGGGGCGGCGTGGAGTAGACCAGCACGTCCTCACGATCCTCCACGCCTCGCTGGTCGAAGGAACCGGGCTCGTTGACGATCTGCCAGCAGCACAGGTTGCCGCCAACGGTGGGTACCGGATCGGCGGGGTCGGCCAGGAAGGTGTCGGCAGGCTCCTCCGCGTCCGGCGCTACTACGTCCAGTCGACCGTCACCGTGCAGGCTGTTCGCGGCACCACCGGAGCGCAGGTGGTAATCGGTCGAGACGGCGCGTGCCAGCGGCCAGGCCTCCTCGGATCGCCAGCGATCCTCACCCAGGATGAACAAGCGGACCGGCGGGTCCGCCTCGGGCGGCGGAGCGTCAGCACCACGCAGCCATCGGTCGAAGAAGGCCATCTGGAGCCCCACCAGGTCGATGCCCCCGGCCGTCGAGTCGAGGCCGTACGTCACCTGCCCGGAGGGATCGGCGAGCAGCGGCTGGGCATGCCGCCATGGGCCCACCACCAGGCGGCTGCCGCCACGCGCCGCAGCTGTGGCAGCGGGTCCGGTCATGCCCGCGTGGTTGGCGAGCGAGCCACCGATGAACACGTCGAACCAGCCGGCGCTATTGAACACCGGGACCTGGATGTGCGAGTGTGCCTCGCGTGGTGAGAGTGCCTTCCAGAAGTCGTCGCGCTCCGGGTGCGCAAGCCAGGTCCGATAGATGTCCGCGGACTGCGCGTCATCGAACACCGGCGGCACGGCTCCCTGCGACGCCGGCACGTGGTCGCCCATGTGATCGATGGCCGCCGTGAGCCGGGCGGCCCGGGCTGTGTCCCCGGGGAGCTGCTTCCCCAGCAGGTCCGGGCCCAGGCTCACCATCAGCCAGGACACATCGAACCACAGCGACTGGGCGCCACCCTCGTACACCCAGTAGTCGTGCAGGTCGGAGGTGGCCACGACGGGCGCGATGGCCCGCAGGTGGGGCGGTTGTTGCGACGCCGTCATCCACTGGGAGTAGCCCAGATAGGAGGCTCCCATCATCCCGATATTGCCGTCGCACCAGGGCTGGGTCGCCAGCCACTCCACGGTGTCATAGCCGTCGAGCGCTTCGCTCACGAAGGGCACGAACCGGCCATCCGAGCCGTACCGGCCTCGGACGTCCTGGATGACCACAGCGTAGCCACGGGCAGTCGCAGTGAGCGGATCGGGGATGGCGCCAACGGGCATCGGCAGAGACCGGTCATATGGCGTGCGCATCAGGAGGGTCGGTACCGGCCCAGGCACCGCGGGTCGATAGACGTCCGCACGCAGGATCGTGCCGTCACGCATCTGCGCTTCGACATCCCGATCCACCACCATCGACACCCTGCCCATGCCGCCCCCTTCCTCATCCTGCTGCCGCCGGAGTCCCGCCGAGCCCTGAGTGTACGCAACGACCGGCGTGGCGATGATCGAGCGGTCCGACTTGACGGCCGGCTGCCCGACGCCCGAAGGTGTCGCCATCCAGATCACCCCCCACGAGGCACCACGCATGCCGTTCGAACCGCTGGAGCAGGTCCCGGTCGGCCAGACGGCGCTGACCATCAGCCGCCTCGGGTTCGGCAGCGCATCCATCGCCGGACTGTTCGCGGCCGTCTCGGATGACCAGGCGACGGCCATGCTGCAGCACACCTGGGACCTGGGGGTGCGCTACTTCGATATGGCGCCCCAGTACGGCTTCGGGCTTGCGGAGCGACGGCTTGGCGCCTTCCTGCGGCAGCAGCCACGGGACAGCTTCGTGCTCTCGACCAAGGTGGGCCGGCTCCTGCGGCCGGGCACGCCGGAGCAGCTGGCAGCACCGACAAGCTTCCACGGCGTCACGGACGACCGGCCCGTGTTCGACTTCAGCCGGGATGGCACCCGGCGGTCATTGGCGGAGAGCCTGGAGCGACTCGGTCTCGACCGGGTCGACATCGTGTACCTCCATGACCCTGACGACCACTGGCACGAGGCGATCGAGGGCGCCTACCCGGTGCTCCACGACCTGCGCGACGAGGGTGTCGTGGGTGCCATCGGTGCCGGCATGAACCAGGCCGAGATGCTCACCCGCTTTGCCCGTGAGGCGGATATGGATGTGTTCCTGTGCGCTGGCCGCTACACACTGCTCGACCAGTCCGCGCTGGCGGAGCTGTTGCCTGCCTGTGAGCCGCGGGGCATCTCCCTGGTCATCGGCGGGTTGCTCAACTCGGGCATCCTCGCCGACCCGACGGCCGGTGCCAGGTTCGACTATGAGGTGGCGCCGGCCACGCTCCTGGAGCGGGCGCAGGGCATCCGCGATGTGTGTCAGCGACACGACGTGCCGCTGCTGGCCGCAGCCATGCAGTTCCCGCTGGCACATCCCCGGGTCGCCTCGATCCTGGCGGGAGTCCGCAAGCCGGCACATCTCGACGATTACCCGCCGGGTATGCGGCTGGCGATCCCCGATGCACTCTGGGCGGACCTCCGGGCCGAGGGGCTCATCGACCCTGCGGCGCCGGTACCGACCTCGACAGACCCCTCTACGGCTCCCCGTCCAGTGCCCGGCGCGGGTTGACCTCCAGCAACGTGAGCAGCGCAGAGTCCGGGTATCCGGCCGCCAGGAACCGTTCGCGGAACCCGGTCAGCAGGTAGGCATAGCCCGGGCCGCCGTACGCGGCCAGGTCGGTGGTCAGGCACACATCGTGCGACAGGAGCAGGCGGCCCTCGAGACCCGCATCGAACAGCGACCCGATCCAGCCCAGGCGTCGCTGGGTATCCCACTCGTTGACACCCTGCACGGTGTCGAACTGGACCCAGGCGCCACGCCGGGCAAGCCGCTCGTGATAGGCCGGATCAGGCACCATGTCGCAGTGGCCGATGATGACGCGACCAGGGTCGACGCCCTCCTCCTCGAGCAGGTCCAGCTGTGCCTCGCCGACGGGCCAGCGCGCGGCATGGGTAGTGATGGTCACCCCCGTCGCGCGATGGGCACGCGCCGCAGCCCGAAAGACGCGCTCCTCGAGCGCCCCGATATGCCGGTCGCAGCCGATCTCGCCGATGATGCCGGCACGGATGCCCGTGTCACCGACACCCTCGACCAGGTCGCGCACCATCTCCGCGGCGATCGCGTCCACGGACATCCGGTCGAGACGGGCCTCGTCCAGGTAGGGCCGGCGGTAGTGGCCCGAGCCCATCACGATCCGGACACCGGTCGCCTCCGACACCCGTCGCAACCCGGCCGGATGCCGACCCAGCCCTTCGCTGGTGCAATCCACGATAGTGCGGCCGCCGGCCGCCCGGAACGCGTGCACCTCCTCGATGGCGAGCGCCTCGTCGTGGAGCAGGCCAGCCCCCCGGTACTCTCGCAGCAGGTCGATGAACAGGTGCTCATGGGGGAGCGTCACGCCCAGGTCCGCGGCCGCCACCGGCCCACTGACCGTCATCACGTTCATGGTCTGGTCACCGCTCCGATAGTTGTGCGTCTGCCACGCCCGGATCGGTCGGTACCTGCACCTGGATGACGAGATCCAGCAGGACCGCGAGCCCGACCGTAGTACCCACTTCCACGACCGGGTCGACGAAGTGCGGTCGAGGGCGCGGCAGCACGCCGTCAGCCAGGGGCGGTGTCTCGAGGAGGGTCATCGCCGCACAGGGTAGTCCGAACCCGGCACGCGACGACACACGTGGGGGTGCCGCCAGCACACCGCTGCGCTATGGTGGCGCTGGCGCGGGACGTGGTGGCGCGTCCCATCACACATGAGGAGGGGATCGTGTTCAAGGAGTTGAAGGACTTCCTGTTCCAGGGCAATGTCGCCGCGCTGGCCGTAGCCATCGTCATCGGCGCGGCGTTCAGCGGCGTCATCAACTCCCTGGTGACGGACATCATCACGCCGCTGCTGGGCATCTTCGGTATCCCGGATTTCAGCACCTGGGCCATCACCATCGGCTCCGGCGACCCCCCTGCCCAGCTGATGATCGGGCTGTTCCTGAACGCGGTCATCAACTTC
>JBBQNA010000220.1:0-5652 GCA_038329515.1 Candidatus Limnocylindrales bacterium
ATCCAGTTCCAGGGAGCTGAATCGCGTCCGACCAACGGTCGTGGGCTCGACGGTCACCACTCGCTCACCGGCCCGTTCCTCCAGGGTCACCAGGGCCACCCGGCCGGCACCGGTCTGATCGAGCGCCATGGGCTCCAGGGCACCCGGATAGGCCCACGTGGTCGTACCTGCCTGTCCTGTCAGCCAGGAGTGCCAGTGGCCGAGGGCGAGATAGTCGAGGCCGCTCGCGGCGACCTCCGTGCTGGAGAACAGCACATCGTCCTGCTCCACCTTGCCGGGGATGACCATCGAGCCGTGGATCATGGCCACTCGCCATCGCGCGCGCGACTCGGCAGCGGTCGTGAAGTCGGCGAGCGGGCTGCGCGAGGCACGCTTGGTCGCGGGCACCCGGCCGTAGATGACCAGGTCCAGGCCCCCGAACAGGACGTCCGGCCGCTCCGGGGTGAGCACCGTCAACAGGTCCGAGCCCTCCGACAAGCCGGCCATGAGGCGCAGGTCGAACACACGGTAGATGGAGCCTGCCTCGTAGCAGTCGTGTGTCCCCGGGATGAGCACCACCCGGATGCCCTTGTCCGTCAATCGTCGAAGCTCGATGGCGGCGACCTCCACGGTCCGGCGTGGCTGGGCGTTGGAGTCGAAGAGGTCGCCGCAGATGAGCGCCACGTCCACGCGGTTGGTGATACCCACGTCCAGGGCGCGACGGAACGCGGCGAGCTGACGCTCCCGCTGGCGCACGGCCGCATCACCCAGATCCCGGTGGCGCGCGCCGATATGCGCGTCCGCCATGTGCAGCAACCGTGGCATCCGCCGTCGTCCTCCGTGCCTACCCTGGATCTGCCCCCGAACGCGGCTGCCCGATGCAGCACCGTGCGGCACCCCCGCTGTCCGGTCAGCGAGCGGCGCCGGGCTATCGTGCCACAGCGCGCGACGGCTTCCGAATGGGACTGATGGGCTACGGGCGGGTCGGGTGGGGTGCCGCTCGCTCGCTGGGCGTTTGTGCGATCCCGGCCATCGGGTGTAACCTCGGGCCCGCATCCGGTGCGCCCCAGACAGGGACCTCGGCAGAGCATCTGGGACGCGCGGCGCCCGGTCGATCCCCGACGCCACGCCCCTCTTTTGCGCTGCCCGGTTTCAGGGGACCACCGGTGCCGTGACTCGAGATACGGTTGTCCATGGGGGAGGTCCTGGTGTCCTACGTCGATCGAACCGTCACCTGTGTCGACTGCGGTGTGGAGTTCATCCATTCGGCAGCCGACCAGGAGTTCTACGCCACCAAGGGGTTCGTGTCGGACCCCAAGCGCTGCACTGGTTGCCGCGCGTCCCGACGCACGATGCGCGACTCCACCGGGTCCGACGTTCGTGATATCGGCGGTCCCCGCGGCTATGAGCGAGGCGACTACCGGCCGACCAAGGAATACTTCGCGGTGATCTGCTCCAAGTGCGGCAACGCCGCCCAGGTGCCCTTCAAGCCGCGCATGGACAAGCCCGTCTACTGCTCCGATTGCTTCCGTTCGGTGCAGACCGCCTGATCGAGGCAGCGGCCCGGCGGGCCGGGGCGCGCTGGCGGCGGCTGGCGTCCAGGCTCCGGGCGCCGCGCGTCCAGGCTCCGGGCGCCGTGCGACCTGGACAGGTGCTCACGTGGGCGACCTCTGGCCGCCCGAGCTGGCGTGGTGGCCGCGACCAGACCACTGGCTGAGCGTGGGATCTGCCGCACCGGGCGATGGACGGTCTCCTTCGGGCAGCTCGGCCCGACCCCGGCGGTTCCAGGCTGGCTGGTGTGCCGGGTTGCGAACATTTGTCCGGGTTCGCGGACGAGGCGCCGGCTGCCGCGTCGACAGTCGTCACTCTGCCACGGTCGTCACTCTGCCACGGTTGTCACTCTGCCACTGGTACGCGACCATGCCCACGTGACCACGAAGATGCAGATCCCCGTCATCGTCCTCGCCGGTGGCGCCAGCCGACGCATGGGCACGGACAAGCGGCTGGTCGACATCGATGGCACGCCGATGCTCCAGCGCGTCATCGACGGACTGCCGGAGGAGAGCCGCATCCTGGTCGTCATCGAAGCGTCCCGGCCGCTCCCCTTGGATATGCTCGCCCGCGACCGGCTCGAACTGATCCCCGACCGTCGGCTGAGCAAGGGCCCGTTGGGCGGCCTGGAGGCAGGCCTCATGGCGACCGACGAGGAAGTGGTGCTGGTCCTCGCCGGGGACATGCCCTGGGTGCCCAAGGCCGTGCTCGATCTGGTCGTGACGCGACTGAGGTCCGTCGATGCAGCGGAGATCGCCTGTCTCGTGGTCGATGGTCGCCCGCAGCCCTTCCCGATGGCCTGCCGCAGGGCGGTGACACGGGTCCGCACGGCGCGCCTCCTGGACCGTGGCGAACGACGCATGAGTACCCTCCTGGAGGACTCCGTCACGCTGTTCGTGGGCGAACCCGAGTGGCGTCGGGAGGACCCCGATGGCGGCTCGATCCGCGACATCGACACGCCCACGGATCTGGAACGTACCCGATGACCGCCTCGAACGACCATGTCGCGCGCACTGCCGGGGCGACTGTCATCACGGTAGACAATGGCGCCGTCACCCGCCGCCGTGACAACCTTGCGGGCGAGGAACCGCTCCAGATCCTCGCGGCTGGCCCCGACCAGGCACCCGTAGAGGTCGCCGTGACGATGCGCACACCTGGCCACGAAGCAGACCTGGCCATCGGCTTCCTCATCACCGAAGGCCTGGCGGCGCCGAACGACATCGACCGCGTGACCCTGGCCGACCCAGCGACCGCCTCCCGGCCGGACGATTCGGTCGTCGTCCACCTCCGACGGGCACTGGATGTCACGCTCATCGCCGAGCGGCGCACCGTGGCCACGGCCAGCTGCGGCATCTGCGGCACGGCCAGCATCGACGACATCGTCCGGCGCTGCGAGCCACTTCCTGACGGTCCGACCATGGACCCGGCGATCCTGCCCCAGCTTCCTGGACGCCTCAGGGCGGCCCAGGAGACGTTCGAGTCGACCGGGGGACTCCATGCTTCCGGCCTGTTCGACACCATCGGGGAACTGATGCTGCTGCGTGAGGATGTCGGGCGGCACAACGCGCTGGACAAGGTCATCGGCGCGTCCGCGGTCACGAACGCACTGCCGCTCCATGGCACCATCCTGCTGATGAGTGGTCGTGTCAGCTTCGAGCTGGTCCAGAAGGCGGCCGCGGCGGGCATCCCCATGTTGGTCGCGGTGGGTGCCCCGACCGACCTCGCCGTTGACACGGCCGCCGCCGTGGGCATGACGCTCGTCGGCTTCCTGCGGGGCGAGCGATTCAACGTGTATAGCCGCCCCGACCGACTGGGTCTCAGCGCGTGACCACGGAGTCGACGGACCCGCATGCGACACCGAAGAAGAAGCGCGCCCGGCGCCTCGCGCCCGACCTGTGGGTGAGCCTCCGGCCGAACGGTATCGGGCTCCAGAAGCCCAATCACTTCGCCGAGATGGCGCGCACCGTGTGGGAGAACAAACACGCTCTGCCCTACGCGTGGCGGATCCTGTCCCAGGGCGTGTGCGATGGCTGCGCGCTGGGTGTCGCCGGGTTCCACGACTGGACCATCGACGGCATCCACCTGTGCACCACGCGGCTCAACCTGCTGAAGCTGAACACGATGCGCCCGATGGACGTCGGGCGGCTGGCCGATGTCGAGGCGCTCCGCCAGCTGTCCAGCACGGAACTCCGGGAGCTCGGTCGTCTCCCCTACCCCATGCTCCGACGGCGCGGCGAGCCGGGCTTCTCGCGCATCAGCTGGGAGGCGGCGCTGCGTCTCGTCGCGGATCGCGTCACGGCCGCACGGGAGCAGGACACGACGGACGGTGGCGATCGCCTGGGCTTCTTCCTGACCGCGCGGGGCATCACCAACGAGGTCTACTACGTGGCCCAGAAGGTGGCCCGGTTCCTGGGCACCAACAGCGTCGACAACGCGGCGCGCATCTGCCACGCGCCGTCCACGAACGCCCTCAAGGACGCCATCGGCGTGGCCGCGACCACGGTGTCCTACACGGACGTCATCGAATCGGACCTCATCGTCCTCTTCGGCGCCGACGTCGCGAACGCCCAGCCGGTGTTCATGAAGTACCTATACATGGCGCGTAAGCGGGGCGCCCGCATCGTGGTCGTGAACCCCATGCGCGAGCCCGGCCTCGAACGCTACTGGGTGCCATCCAACCCCGAGAGTGCCATCTTCGGGACCCAGATGGCGACCGACTTCTTCGAGGTCAACACGGGCGGCGACATCGCCTTCCTGACCGGCGTGCTCAAGGTGATGGTCGACGAAGGCCTGACGGACGAACGGTTCATCCGTGAGCACACGACCGGCTGGGACGAGTTGTCGGCCTCACTGGCGGGGCGCTCGATGGACGATCTGGCTCGCTGGGCGGGCTCGACGGTGGAGGAGATGACCCGGTTCGCGCGGCTGTACGCGGCGGCCGGGACGGCGGTGCTGGTCTGGTCGATGGGCATCACCCAGCACGTGTGTGGCACCGACAACGTCCGCGCCATCGCGCACCTGGGCCTGGCACGCGCCAACATCGGACGGCCGGGCGCGGGCCTGATGCCCATCCGTGGCCACTCCGGCGTCCAGGGTGGTGCCGAGCTGGGCGCCTACGCCACCGTGTTCCCGGGGGGCGTGCCCATCACGGCGGAGTCAGCGGCCGCCTTGGAGGCCCAGTACGGCTTCGCGCTGCGCACGACGCGGGGACGCTCTGCGGCGGAGATGGTGGAAGCCGCGGGTGCCGGCGAGCTGGATGTGCTGTGGTCGTCCGGCGGCAACTTCCTGGAGACGCTACCCGATCCGAGGGCCGTGGCGGCTGCGTTGGGCCGCGTGCCACTGAGAGTGCATGTCGACATCGTCACCAGCTCCCAGATGCTCGTCGATGGCGAACAGGTGCTGCTGCTGCCGGCACAGACACGCTACGAGCAGCCTGGCGGCTGCACCGAGACGACGACCGAGCGGCGGGTCGCCTTCAGCCCCGCCATCCGGGGCCCGGTAGTGGGCGAGGCCAAGGCCGAGTGGCAGATCTACCTCGAGCTGGCGGCGGCTGTCGACCCGGCCGGTGCTCGCACTCTTGGTTGTGGTGACGCCCAGGCCATCCGCGATGAGATCGCCCGCGTCGTCCCCTTCTATGACGGCATCCAGCACCTTGCCAGGACCGGCGACCAGTTCCAGTGGGGTGGCGAGCGCCTCTGTGATGGCTGGGTGTTCCCGACCCACGATGGCAAGGCCCATTTCCTGGTCGTGGCGCCCCGCGAGGCGGAGCTGCCCGCCGGCCGGTTCTGGCTCAGCACCCGGCGCGGCAAGCAGTTCAACTCCATGGTCTGGAAGCAGAAGGACCCGCTGACCGGCGCCGACCGCGACGCCTTGTTCATGGCCGCCGCGGATGCGGCCTCGCTGGGGGTGTCCGATGGCGCTCCGGTGCTTGTTCGCTCCGACACGGGCGAGGTGCGGGCACGCATCCGGATCAGCCGCCTGCGTGCCGGCAACGTCCAGATGTTCTTCCCGGAAGCCAATCCCCTGTTGCGGGCCGGTCAGCGCGACCCCGTCGCCCTGGTGCCCGACTACAACGCGGTCGTGGAGATCATCCCCGCCTGACCGAACGCAGCGCCGCCGGCC